>DATGHY010000205.1:0-6877 GCA_035307625.1 Actinomycetota bacterium | reverse complement strand
TCTCGGTTCCGTGGCCCGGGGTCGACCATCTGGATTTCACCGCCGACGGACGCTATCTGCTTGCGTCGACCGAATACTCGGGGATGGTCGTCAAGGTTGACACCGTCACCATGAAGATGGTCGCTCACCTCTACGTCGGTGGGAAGCCGATCGACGTGCGTCTCTCTCCCGACGGCAAGGTCTTCTTCGTTGCCAATCAGGGATTGTCTGGGGTCTCGGTCGTTGATCCGGTGCACATGAGGGTGCTGAAGTTCATCCGTACCGGCATCGGAGCTCACGGCTTCGCCGTGAGCCGAGATGCGAAGCTCTTCTATCTGAGCAACCGCATCGCGGGGACGATCTCCGTGCTGGATCCGTTCAAGTGGACGGTCGTGAAGACGTGGAAAGTGGGCGGAAGCCCCGACATGATGCAGGTCTCGCCCGACGGAACGCAGCTGTGGTTCTCCGACCGGTTCCAGAGCTACGTGACGGTCATCGACACGAGAACGGGCCAGATCCTGGCAAAGATCACGACCGGCGCATCTCCGCACGGACTTTGTTACTTCCCCCAGCCCGGCAACATCAGCTTGGGCCACAACGGTGTGTATCGCTAGCACTCTGTCGCAGATGTCGATGATGGAGGGTTCGCGGACGTGAAGCGTTCGCTGCTCGTTCTATCGGTCGTTCTTGCTTTCATTGCAACCGCGTGCAGCGGCTCCAAGCCCAGTGCGTCGTCGTCGTCGTCGAAGAAGACGCCGCTCTCGGGTGTGGGCTATCTGCGCTCGGGCTCCGATCCGTCCGTCCTTCCGGGACTGATCCTGGTCGTCGACGAGAACAACAACCGGCTGCTCGAAGTCGATCCGCATGGAAGGATCATCTGGGAGTTTCCGAGACCGGGAGATCTAGCTCCAGGTCAGACTTTCGTCACACCCGATGACGCGTTCTTCACGCCAGACGGAAAGCAGATCATCGCGACGCAGGAAGAAGACTTCACGATCAGCTTGATCGACATAGCAACGCATCACATCGTCTGGCGGTACGGGATACCGGGCGTGCACGGCTCGGGACCGAACCATGTCTGGAATCCAGACGACGCATTAGTCTTGCCGAACCATTACGTCTTGTCTCCCGACATCAAGAACTGCAGGATCTTGCTCATCGCACCAGGTGCTCACGCGCCAACACGCATCTACGGCACTACGGGGGTGTGCGGCCATAACCCTCCGAAGAACTTCGCACACCCGAACGGAGCGTTCCCCATGCGGAACGGGCACTACATCGTGACGGAGATAAATGGCGCGTACGCGACCGAGATGGATCTGTCGGGCAAGGTGTATTCGACGATGCACATCCCTGGGCTCGTGTATCCGTCCGATACCAACGAGATCAAGCCCGGCCTTTACCTCACCGTCGATTACCAGCGGCCTGGGACGGTATTAGAGTTCACGTCTTCGGGTCAGGTGGTGTGGCGGTACCGGCCGTCCGGGATCGACACGCTCGATCACCCATCGCTTGCGCTCCCGCTCCCGAACGGCGACGTGATATTGAACGATGACTACAACGACCGCATCATCGTGGTCGACCCGCATACCGATCGAATCGTTTGGCAATATGGCGTGACGAACCGACCGGGCCGCGCGACCGGCCACCTCGCCAACCCGGACGGCGTTGACCTCGCACCCCCTTATTCAGAGCTCGTCGTTCTGGGACCGTCGATGGGGCTGCCATGAGTTGGCCCAGCGTCGTTTCAGACTGACTTCGCGAGGGAAGCCTCCCTCTACTACCCTTTCTCTGTGAAAAGTCCGCGGCCACTCCTCATCGCGTGCGTTTGCGCACTCGCGTTCGCCGCGTGCCAGAAGGATGCCGACACACCGATCGCGCGTCCATCGCCCTCCCCTCTCGCGAGCCAAAGCACATTGCAGAGATCGACCGGGAGTGCGAGGAAAACCGCGCCGTTCCCCGTCGCCGGGCGTCTTCTCATCGCAGATCGGGGCAATAACAGGCTGATCCTGGTGGACGCCGCCAAGCACATCCTGTGGGTCTATCCCTCACTGTCCCGGTCGTCTCCCGCCGGCGGCTTCTATTTCCCCGACGATGCCTTCTTCACCGAGCACGGCACCGGCATCATCGCGAACGAGGAAGAGAACCACACGATCGTTCGCATCGCGTTTCCTTCCGGGCGCGTCACGTGGACGTATGGGCATCCGCGCGTCGCAGGCAGCGGACCGGGCTACCTCGATCAGCCAGACGATGCGTACTTGTTGAAGAACGGAATGGTGATGGTCGCCGACGCGCGCAACTGCCGGATCATCTTCATCGATCCCGCCGGGCGGATCACGAACCAGATCGGACATGTGGGGGCGTGCCGTCACAACCCCCCGTACGCATTGGCGTATCCGAACGGAGATACTCCGCTGCGCAATGGCGACATCCTCGTGAGCGAAGTTAACGGTTCATATGTCGATGAGATCAGTCCGTCGGGCGGATTGAAATGGAGCGTGCATGTTCCGCTGCCGTATCCGTCCGATCCGCAACAGATCGGCCCCGACCGGTACCTCGTCGCGTCCTACGCGCGTCCCGGAGGGCTGCTCGAATTCACGCACACCGGGCGTGTCCTGTGGAAGTATCGCGTGCCGAGCGGCGCCGGGATGCTGGATCACCCCAGCTTGGCGGCGATGCTCCCGGGCGGGTTCATCTGTGTGAACGACGACTATCGGGATCGCGTTGTGATCATCGACCCCCGGACGAACAAGATCGTGTGGCAATACGGTCACACCGACCGTGCGGGCCGCGCCCCCGGCTACCTGTCGATCCCCGACGGCTTCGACTTGCTGGCTCTCGACGGTTCGACGCCGACCCATCCCTACACGGGCTAGACCGGCGGCCAAGGGTACGAGCGACGGTCCTCCGGCGGATCCGGGAACGCGCGCGCGCTCAGCAATCCGGTTCGCCGCTTCATTGCGATGTCCAGCTCGAACGCGGTAAGCCAAGGCCGTAGAACGCCGAGATCTGCCCGCTCGAGATCGATCAGCATCTCCAGCGGGATCGGTTCACCGGCGAAGTCCCAGATCACCGTGCGCAGCTTCGGGTCCGAGTGGAAGCACACGCCGTGATCGACCACCCACACGCGGTTCGTCGAGGTCTCCAGTAGACAGTGTCCGCCTTTTCGGTCCGCGTTGTTCATCACGATGTCGAGCAACGCGACGCGCTGAAACGCCGTCGAATGCTCGGGCATCAGTGTGAAGTAGTGCTGCTCGGGATCGTGTTCGATGTAGAGCTGCATCGATCCGATGCCTTCCGGGCCGTCGCGCTCGATCGTCGGCGGGACCAACGACCACCCGAGCGCCTCGCTCAGTTCATACGCCGCGATCTCTCGCCGGTAGAGCGTCCCGTCGGGGAAATCCCACAGCGGTGTCTCGCCCGCTTGCGGCTTGTACACCGCGACCAGCTTCAGCTCCGGATCGGCCACGGTTACCGCGAACGTGTAGTTCGAAGCGCCCGGCAGCAGCCCGAGGACCTCGACATCGCCTTCGCGCAGAAGTCGCTTCACGCGCTCGGCCGTCAGCTGCACGCGCTACTCCTGATACGAGCGATGGCCGTTCATCGCCGGGCAGATGTGTCCGTCCGGCTCGAGCGGGTAGCCGCAGAACTGGCATCGTGGCCGTCCGGCTGCGACGACTTCCAAAGCGTGCAGCGCCATCGCGCGTGCCTGCGCTCGCGACACCACGAAGCGCGCGCGCGCTCCGATCGCAGTCGCATCTTCTTCTTCCGGCTCGATCTCGGTGATCATGATCTCGACGCTTCCGGAGGCATCCTCGTACTCGATCGCCATCTCGCCGACACGCCATTCCGGTTCGAGCGGCCCTTCCAACGAAAGCGCATCGGCGTCCGGCGCGGTGCCTTCGTCGGTTTCCGGGAGGGTTCCAAGCAGCTGCAACAAAGCCTCTGCCAGCAGCCGCACTTGCTCCTTCTCCGCGAGCAACGTCACGATCAGCGGGCCTGACTGGGCCTGGACGTAGAACGTGCGCTCGCCGGGCTCGCCGACCGCATCGAGCGTGATCCGGTCGACGCCGTCGATGTCGTAGCTCTCGCTCACTTACTTCTCCGCCCGAGCATCGCGAGATCACCGGTTTCGTTCACGACCTGCACGACGGGCATGAGCTCGAAGAACAGGATCGCGCTGACCGACGCCGGATCGACGTTGATCCGCCGGTAGAGATCGATGTGTACGCCGAGGTAGTGCGCGACCGACAGCCGGATCCAGTCGCCGTGGCTCACGACGGCAACGTTCTGCTTCGGATGCTCTGTGCGCAGGCGCTCGATCGCTTCTACCGCGCGCGCCTGGGTCTCACGCAACGATTCTCCGCCGGGGAAACGGACGTCGGATGGCCAGGTCTGCAGCTTCGCCCACAGCTTGCCTTTCGCCAGCGTCCGCAGCGACTTCCCTTCGAGCTCGCCGTATTTCACCTCGCCGATCTCTTGACGCTGGCGCACGCGTAGCTTGTGATCTTTGGCGATCGGCTGCGCCGTTTCCACTGCACGGTCCAGCGGCGACGCATAGATCGCGTCGATCTGGATGTCGTGCAGCCGTTCCGTCAGTCGAGCAGCCTGCGCGCGCCCTTCGTCGGACAGGTGGACTCCCGACGACCAACCGCTCAGCTTGTGTCCGACGTGCGGCGTTAGGGCGTGACGGATCAGGAGGAGGCGCATGAAGGCTCAGTCTAAGCGCGCGCTCACCGGTAGATGCGACCGCCGGTTTCCCGGAACTCCGCAGCCTTCTCGGCCATCCCGGCTTCCAGCGCTTTGGCGTCGTCCAGCTCGTGCGATGCCGCGTACTCCCGCACGTCCTGCGTGATCTTCATCGAGCAGAAGTGCGGTCCGCACATAGAACAGAAGTGCGCCTTCTTCGCCGGTTCGGCCGGGAGCGTCTCGTCGTGGAAGCCGCGCGCGCGCTCTGGGTCGAGCGAGAGGTTGAACTGATCCTCCCACCGGAACTCGAAGCGGGCTTTGCTGAGCGCGTCGTCCCACTTCTGCGCGCCGGGATGGCCTTTCGCGAGGTCGGCCGCGTGCGCGGCGATCTTGTACGCGATCACGCCCTCGCGGACATCGTCCCGGTCGGGCAGGCCGAGATGCTCTTTCGGGGTCACGTAGCAGAGCAGCGCGGTGCCGTACCAACCGATCATGGCAGCGCCGATCGCCGAGGTGATGTGGTCGTAGCCGGGGGCGACGTCGGTCGTCAGCGGTCCCAGCGTGTAGAACGGCGCCTCGTGGCACCACTCCAGCTGCAGGTCCATGTTCTCTTTGATCTTCTGCATCGGCACGTGGCCGGGGCCCTCGATCATGACTTGGACGTCGTGGCGCCACGCGATCTCGGTCAGCTCACCCAATGTGCGAAGCTCTGCCAGCTGCGCTTCGTCGTTCCCGTCCGCGATCGATCCCGGCCGCAGCCCATCGCCGAGGGAGAAGCTCACGTCGTACGCGCGCATGATCTCGCACAGCTCTTCGAAGTTCGTGTAGAGGAAGTTCTCGGTGTGGTGCGCGAGGCACCACGCTGCCAGGATCGAGCCGCCGCGGCTAACGATCCCGGTGACGCGCTTCGCCGTCATCGGAACGTACCGAAGCAGCACGCCGGCGTGCACCGTGAAGTAGTCGACGCCTTGCTCGCACTGCTCTATGACGGTGTCGCGGTAGATCTCCCACGTCAGCTCTTCCGCCTTGCCGTCGACCTTTTCGAGCGCCTGGTAGATCGGCACCGTGCCGATCGGCACCGGCGAGTTGCGGATGATCCACTCGCGCGTGGTGTGGATGTTGCGCCCGGTGCTGAGGTCCATCACCGTGTCGGCGCCCCAGCGCGTCGCCCAGGCCATCTTCTCCACCTCCTCCTCGATCGAGGAGGTGACCGCCGAATTGCCGATGTTGGCGTTGATCTTGACCAGGAAGTTGCGGCCGATCACCATCGGCTCGCCCTCGGGATGGTTGACGTTGGCGGGGATGATGGCGCGGCCGCGCGCCACCTCGTCGCGGACGAACTCCGGCGACACGCCCTCGCGGATGGCGACGAACTCCATCTCCGGCGTGACCACGCCGCGCTTGGCGTAGTGCATCTGCGTCACCGCGGCGCCGGCGCGCGCGCGCAGCGGACGGCGGCGCAGGCCGGGGAAGCGCGCCAGGTTGTCCAAGTGCTCGGGACGCTTCGCGCCGTCGTCGACCGGCTGCACCTCGCGGCCGTCGTACTCCTCGACGTCGCCACGTTCGCGGATCCACGCATCGCGCAGCGCGGGCAGGCCGCTGCGCACATCGGTTGCGGCGCCGCTGTCCGTGTACGGGCCGCTGGGGTCGTACACGCGCACGGCCGCCTGCTCCTCGCCGTCCATCGGGGTGAGCAGGATCTCGCGGACGGGGACGCGCAGGTCCGCACGGCTGCCCTGCACGTACGCCTTCCGGCTGCCGCGGATCGGCGTGCCGGCCACCTGCGGAGTGTCGAGGATCTGTGCCACGGGCGGGCCTCCTGCGGAGCGAAGGCTCGCAGGCGCACACGCACGACGGCAGGCCGCGCGAGCGGCGCTCGGCCGTCCCGGTGATCGCCCGCTTTCCCTTCGCTGGTACTGACCAGATCAGGTTCAAGGAGTTGGTGGTCCTGATACCACCTCTCAGCTACTCGCTCCCCCAGCGGGACGCTATTCGGATGTCGCGGCAAGCATACGCCCGCGGGGAGGCCGCCGTGTCGCTATCGCCCGGGCTCCGCGAGCGCCACCGACGTAACCGCGCCGCGTAGCACCAGAGCGGGCACCGACGCCTGTGCCGTCCTGTTCACCCCGGAGGCCTCGGGCACCATCGCCTGCACGGCAGCATGCGCCACCAACTGGCCGCCGGCGGTCCTTCCCGCGGGCGAGACGGT
>DATGHY010000204.1:0-2121 GCA_035307625.1 Actinomycetota bacterium | reverse complement strand
CCGGGTCGGGCGAGGCGGAGGCACCCAGATCGGGAACGCCGAACGGATTCTGCGGGGCTGCGGGTTGCTGGCCGCGCGCAACATTGCGCGTCCCACAGTTGGGGCACATGAACTCTCCGGGACCGGCGATCTCCAGCTCGACGCCGCACCGTCCGCACCGAACGATCATGTTCCCATGCTACCGAGTTGGCTTATCCTGCTCCCTGGTATGGACATCTCGGTCGTTGTCGTCGGTGACGAGATCCTGTCCGGCCACGTGCAAGATGCGAACGCCGCCTTCATCGCCACGCGCGTCGCGCACCACGGCCACCGGCTGCGCCGGGTGGCGATCATCCCCGACGACCCCAAAGAGATCGCCGCGGAGGTCACCCGCGAGCTCGACGGGCCCGCGACCCTCGTTTTCGTGTGCGGCGGCCTCGGTCCGACGCATGACGACCGGACGATGGAGGGCATCGCAGCCGCGTTGGGGACGCCCTTGGTCGAGCTGCCCGCTCTCGCCGCTCGCATCGAGGAGATCGTCGCATCGGTCGGGCGCGCGGGCTTCTCCGACGCCGCGTTCGGCGTCGACGGGCTGCGCAAGATGGCGCTCGCGCCGGAAGGCGCCGAGATCCTTCCGACCTCGATCGGGGTGATCCCCGCTGTGACCATCGAGCCCGCCGGCGCGCGCATCGTGATCTTGCCGGGCCCGCCGCGCGAGCTTCAGGCGGTGTTCACCGAAACCGTCGAACCGCGCTTCCTCGAAGGCACCGGCGTTGCGCTGTGGCGCGAAGAGGTGACGCATCGGTTCCCGGAGTCGACGTTCGCATCGGTCCTCACCGACCTACAGGCGCGATTCCCGAGCACGTCGATCGGCTCCTATCCCCAGGCTGATCACACGTTGATCCGGATCGCTGGGCCGCTCGCGGACGCGCAAGCCGTCGCAGAAGAGTTGCGCGCGCACGTGACTCGCTTCTCCGACAGCGACGAAGGGAAGAGGCTGCTCGACTTCATGAGCATGCGCCGCCACGACAGCGCATCTTGACCCCTAGGTCATCAACGGATACAGCATGATGGACTCGCCGCGTACCTGCCTGAGCAGACAGGTGGAAAGAAGGCGATGAAGCAGCGCAGAGACGAGCTTCCTTGGGGCCGTGTCGTATGGGGCCTTGTAATCGCTGGCGTCGGCTTTCTGCTCCCACTCATCCTCAACCAAGTGCTGAATTCCGACTTCCTACACAGGGTTCACAAGTTGCTTGCGTACGTCACTGCCTTCGTCGCGTTCACCACTTGGGTCACTGTGCTGAAGTACAGAGCACGTCGTCGCTCGTCGACGAAATGAATCGGACCGGCGGGAGTCTCCTGGTCAGCACGGCCCGGATTCACCGCAGCTTGATCGAGGCGATCTCCCACGGTTTGAGCGTCAGCGAGACGACTCCGTCACGCACGTTGAGTGTCTCGCGTTCATCACCGAGCAGCCCGACGACACGCGCCGACTTGTCTCGAAGCGATCCACCGAGGTGGATCGATGCTTCAACGGCGGCATCCGACGCGTTGTAGACGCGGCATGTAACGGTCTCGCCGTTCTTCGTCAGTGCGCTCAGCTGAACGGTCGCGGGCTCCAGCGTCAGGCCGGTGCCTGCCGCAGGCAGTGAGCCCGCGTGCGCGCGCGCGACGGTCGCGCGCAACGGATAGCTGAACCCCTCGGCCACGTCGTGCACGCGTCCGGACGACCAGTCGCCGTCGTGGGGATACACCGCGAGCTCGAAACGATGGGTGCCGTGCAGCTGCGCGCCCGGCGTTGCCAGCATCGGCCCCGCCGGGCCGGCGCGGTTCCGCATGCCTTGCCTCGACAACCACGCGACGCTCCGCAGCAGCGTGATCGCCAGCGCGCGCCCCTCGACCAATTCGTACTCCGGCGTGCCGCGGTGGAACACGGCAAGTCCGCGCGCGCCGTCCGACGCGTCGACCCATCGCCGCGACGGGAACGTCGGCAGACCTACCTCGTGCGCCTCGCCTTCGGCCTCGAGGCCGCGCTCGTTGACGTAGAACGCACCGTCGGCATGCGATCGCTCCGCCGAGAACCCGAGCGGGAACAGCGCGCGCACCCGGTGGTCCGACGCGTTGTTGATCAGCTCGATCGAC
>DATGHY010000203.1:0-7501 GCA_035307625.1 Actinomycetota bacterium | reverse complement strand
GCGGTCGGATGGAACTGCATGAACTCGAGATCTCCAACCTGAGCGCCGTCCATCATCGCGAGAACGATCCCATCCCCGGTTGCGCCCGGTGCATTCGTCGTTCTCCCCCAAAGCGCACCCGCACCACCGGCCGCGACGAGGATCGCGCGACCGGCGTAGGAACCACTCGCCGTCACCACAGCGATGCATTTGTCGTCCTCGATCACGAGCCGGGTCGCAGCGGCCTTAACCCGCTCGACGTTCCTGTTCTGAACGGCGCCGCGGAGCGCGCGCACGATCTCCTGTCCGGTGGCGTCCCGCCAATGCACACTGCGCGCGACCGACTGCCCCCCTTCGCGCGCAAGGTCGAGTGCGCCGTCCGGGTCTCGGTCGAAGTCACAGCCGAGCTCTTGCAGCCACGCGATCGCGCGCGGCCCCTCGGCGCAGATATCGCGCACCGTTTGCTCGTCACAGATGCCGGCACCGGCCTTGATCGTGTCGGCAGCATGCAGATCCGGTGAGTCTTCCGGCCCGACCGCCGCAGCGATGCCGCCTTGGGCCAGCGGCGATGAGCCCGCGCGCGCCTCGCCCTTATCGATGACCACGATGCGCGCGCCCTCTGGGGCAGCCAACGCGGCGCACATCCCGGCGATCCCGCCACCGACGATGACCAGGTCATACATGGGGCCGCAGCGTATCAGTCACAATCGGCGTGCCCGTTTCGTCATATGGTCGAACCGAAGGACGAAAGGAGAGGACCATGGCATTGAAAGTCACTTCGATCATGTTGGGCGTGAACGACCTCGACCGCTCGAAGAAGTTCTATGCGGAAGGTCTCGGGTGCGAGATCTCGCAGGACTATCCAAACTTCGTAAACCTGAACCTCGGCGAGGGCTCCTCGACGCTAGCCCTTTACGAACGGACTGCGGCCGCCGCCGACGCAGGCGTCTCGCCCGAAGGCTCCGGGTTCCCCGGCATCACGTTCCACTACATCGTCGACGACCACTCGACCGTCGACGGCGTGATCAAGCAAGCGGTGGCTGCGGGCGGCTCGATCGTGAAAGACGCGGAAGCTGCGCAGTGGGGCGGGTACTACGGCGTCTTCGCCGACCCGGACGGTTTCCTCTGGAAGGTCGCCTCGCCGCAGTGACTAGATGCGCCAGTGCGCGCGCATCCACGTGCGGCGGCCGCACCCCGGGCACTTCATGTAGGTGTGATAGCGGCGTGGGAGCGTCACCGTCATCGGGAACGTCAATCGGGGGATGTCGCGGAATCGAACGGGCGACTCGCGCTTGCACGACGAGCACTCCAGAGCCAGCGTCCCAAGCGGGCCCGGCCGCACCGTCGATCCGCTGAACAGCGCGCGCTTCCCCAACGGATCGGGCTCGCGCGTCTGGCGGAGGTGCTCCGCAAGCTGCTCGTCTATCAATTGCTTATCCCAGTCATGACTGCTCACGCGATCAAGCTCCTTGCGATCTCTCTGTAGGCCAAAGCTCCCGGGTGCGTCGAGGCGTAGCGCAGGATCGACTTCCCTGCGCGGGGCGCTTCGGCGAACCGGATCGACTTGCGGACCGGCGGCTGGATGACGTCCAGCGAATAGCGCCGGCCGACGTCCTCGAGGATCTGCCGCGAGTGCGACGTCCGCGGGTCGTACATCGTTGCGATGATCCCGCGCACGGCGAGATTCTTGTTCGTGATGCGCCGCACGTCCGCGATCGTTTCGAGCAGCTGCCCGACCCCGCGGTGCGACAGCGCCTCACACTGCAACGGGATGATGACCTCGTCGGCCGCCGTGAGCGCGTTGATCGTGAGCACGCCGAGGGACGGCGGGCAGTCGATGATGATGTAGTTGTAGTGGACCTCGACGTCCTCGAGGGCGGTCTTCACCGCGTACTCACGGCCGGTGCGCGTCAGGAGATAGGCCTCCGCGCCTGCGAGGTCGATATTCGACGGCACGACGTCTGCTTCCGCGAGCTGGTGGATGGTCTTCCCGATCGGCACTCGCCCGACCAGCACATCGTGGATCGTGATGTCGAGCGAGTCGGGGTCGAGGCCCATCGAGTAGCTCAAAGAAGCTTGCGGATCGAGGTCGACGAGCAGCACGCGCGCGCCGGTTTCAGCGATCGCAGCGCCGAGGGCAACAGCCGAGGTCGTCTTAGCGACGCCACCCTTTTGGTTGGCGACCGCGATGGTACGCGCCACCCTCTCGCTCCCCTCCCTCGCGAAGACGCGCCAATACTCCCCCAACGAAGGCAGCATCGCAACCTGCTTGGGTTGACTCCGGCGTCAGAGTGGGAAAAGTTTTCGCGCTGTTTACTTCTGCAAACGCGCGAGCCGCTCACCGGCTGCTCGTAATGTATCGAGTTTCTTGCAGAAACTGAAGCGCAGCTTCGTGCGACCGAGCTCTGGTTCTTTGTAAAAGCTGGATCCCGGAACGCTGGCCACGCCGATCGTTTCGGTGAGCGCGCGCGCTGCGGTGACGTCATCGTCGTATCCCAGCGATGAGCAATCCGTCATGATGTAGTACGCGCCGTACGGTTTGTACGTTTTGAACCCCGCACCCTCGAGGATCCCCAGCATCAGGTCGCGGCGCTCGAGATATTCGTCTGCCAGATCTTTGTAGTAGGAGTCGGGGAGGTTCAGCGCAACGACACCTGCTTCTTGAAGGGGAGCAGCCGCACCCACCGTCAGGAAGTCGTGGACCTTGCGGATGCCGCTCGTCAGCTCAGGGGAAGAGATGAGCCAACCGACGCGCCAGCCGGTGACCGAGTATGTCTTGCTCATCGCGTTGATCAAGATCGTGCGGTCTTCCATGCCTGCGATCGTGATCATCGGGATGTGCGTCGTGCCTTCGTACGTCATGAACTCATAGATCTCGTCGGTGATCGCGACGACGCCCCACTTCTGGCACAAGGCTGCGATCTGCTCGAGCTCCGCGCGCGTGAACACCTTGCCGGTCGGGTTGTTCGGCGTGTTGATGATGATGGCGCGCGTCTTGTCGTTGAACGCGTTCGCGAGCTCGCTCTCGTCGAAGTGCCAGTCGGGCTCGTGCAGGGTGACGAAACGCGGCGTTGCGCCCGACAGGATCGCGTCGGGACCGTAGTTCTCGTAGAACGGTTCGAAGACGACGACCTCGTCGCCGGGGTCGATCACGGCAAGGGCCGCCGACATCATCGCTTCCGTCGAGCCACACGTGACGCATAGCTGGGTTTCGGGGTCGACCGCCATCCCGTAGGTCGCCTCGAACTTCTGCGCGATCGCATCGCGGAATCCCTTCGCGCCCCACGTGATCGCGTACTGGTTGATGTCGGCGTCGATCGCGCGCTTGGCGGCGTCTTTGATCTCTTGTGGCGCGGCGAAATCAGGGAATCCCTGGGCCAGGTTGATCGCGTTGTGCTTGATCGCGAGCCGCGTCATGTCACGGATGACGGACTCGGTGAAGGACTCCGCCTTCTTCGAAACCTTGATCTCACGCACGAGCAGCATCCTCGCTGAACGCGCGCGGGAAGAGCGGGCGAAGCTGCTCGAGCACTTCTTCCGTGGTTGTGAAACGGATCGCATTCAAGCCGACGGCTTCCGCACCCTCCACATTCATCGGGATGTCGTCGACGAATGCTGCGCGGTCCGGCGCGACGCCGAGACGTTCACACGTCAGGAGGTAGATCTCCGGCTCGGGCTTGCGCATGCCTTCGTGGCTGCTGTCGACGATCAGATCGAAGATGTGGGCCTCGACCCACTCGCGCCAGTCGGTCCACTCCTTGACATTGTTCGTGAGGATCGCCGTTTTGTAGTGGGCGCCGATGCGCACGGCCGCGGCGATCATCTCGTCGTTGCGACGGATCGAGCCGAACAACATCTGTCGCACCTTCACCGGGTCGCCGGGGAACTCGATGTCCTTGCCCGTGTAGTCGCGCAGATGTTGGAGCATGCGCTGGTAGAACTCGGCCTCGGTGATAAGGCCTTTTTCCAGCAGGAAGAAGTCGGGCTCGCCGGATTCGGCCTCGTGCCGGAACGCGTCGATGAGCGTGCCGTCGTCGAGGTTGAGCTGCCGTTCGAACTCGGTGAACGATGCACGGATCGACGTTGTGAGAACGCCGCCGAAATCGAAGATAGCTGCATCTAGCTCAGGCATGCGAGCGGGAAGTCTACCGCGCTAGCGTAGGGCTGCGCCGTCATATGGAGGTTGCCAATGACCGTCCAGATCGTGAACGAAGACGTCGAAAAGTACAGCCGCGCGCTGCTGGCGCGGCACGACGACCCGGTGCTGCTCGAGATGGAACAGCTCGCCGCGGAGAAGCACTTCCCCATCATCAACCGTCACGTTGGTGTTACCGTCGAGATCCTCGCGCGCTCGATCGGCGCGCGCCGCATCTTCGAATTGGGGTCCGGGTACGGCTACAGCGCGTATTGGTTCGCTCGAGCAGCCGGTCCCGGCGCCGAAGTGCACTGCACAGACGGCGATCCGGAGAACGCGAAGCAGGCGGAGGGGTTCCTGTCTCGCGCCGGACTGTGGGACCGCATCACCTTCCACGTCGGGGACGCAGTTACTGCGTTCAACGGCGCGGACGGCGATTGGGACATCGTCTACTGCGACATCGACAAGCACGGCTATCCAGAGGCATGGGAGACCGCGCGCGACCGCGTGAAGATCGGCGGGATGTACATCTGCGACAACGTGCTGTGGAGCGGCCGCGTTGCGGTGCCGGACGCCGATGATCAGCGACCGACGTGGACCGAGGCGATCAAGAAGCACAACGAGATGATCGCGGCAGACGAGCGGTACGAGTCATCGATCTTGCCGATCCGCGACGGGGTGATGGTTGCGCTCCGCGTCGCGGACTAGCTTCGACGCGTATGGATGTCACTCGATGGCGCATAGCGCCATCTATTGACACCAGAACGAAGAGAGTGTCACTTGGCCGGCAAGATCATCTGCCGCTCGCGCGAAGGATCCATTCCCAGCGGTCGCCCGCGAGCTTCCCGTGGGTGAGCGCGCGCCAGGTCTCGATGAGCACGCCGAGGACTTCGTCGCTTGGGCGGTAGGTACCGCCATGCGCGGCTGCCACGTCGTCGTGGTGGATCGCGAACTCATTGAGACCGAAGCACATCTGCAGGCCAACCGAGATCGTCCCACGCTGATTGATCATCGGCTCGGCGGGATCGTCGGCCAGCGATATGAAGCGAGCGCCCTCCTCGCACGCCGACGCGATCGGGTCACCGGTGAACTCCCGCACCGCGCGCAGGTTCTCTTCGGCCAGGTCTTCGGGCTTGAACGGTGGCCGGAAGTCTCCCGTTCTGCTGCGGCGAAGCAGCTCGACATATCGATGGAAGGTGGCGGCGAGGTGTCTCGTCACATCCAAGACGGTCCAGGGCGGGCAGCGGGTTGGCAGCTCCCACAACGACTGATCTCGAACAAACGAGATATAGGCGTCGGCTTCGATTCGCAACAAGTCCGGGCGGAGCGGCCAGTCCCCCGCCGCCCACTTCGCGATCTCGCTCAACCGTTCTCCACGTACTCCGCCAGGCCGAGCGCTTCGCGCTCGCCGTAGCGGAAGCGCGTCATCGTCTGCGTGATGCGCGTCTTCCCTTCTCGCATCGGCAACGCGTAGAGCGGCTCTGCGGAGAGCTGGTACGCATCCTCGGTTGAGTCCACGAGATGGATCATCGAGCTCCGCACGCTTCGGCCCTCGTACTCCGACTCGACGCGGCAGGACTTCAGCGCGCGCACGTCGCCGTCCTTGAGCACCCAGCCCGAGTGCAGGCCCTTCACCCCGAGCGACATCGCGCGCGCACCGATCGCAAGGTTCGGCGCGAACCCAATCGCGAACCACGCCGATGAGTGCTGCATGGTCTGGTCGACGGGACCCCACGTCTTGTCTCGGACACCGGCTCCATCGAAGGACGCCTGCCGGCCCCCGACGCGGATCGAACCGTAATAGCGGCCGGCCTGCTCGAAATGACCTGCGGACGTGACGTTGACGTACTTCAGCTCATCCACGGATGTTTGGCGTTCGACGGCCCCGGACGGCGGCATCCACGTTTCGAAGGTCAGCTCGAGATCGATCTGCGCTGCCGCTCCGTGGCGCTCCCCGGTCTTCGGCAAACCCGTCGCCGACGCGTTCGGGAACACCAGCGCGACGTCCTTGCAGCGGATGCGCCACTTGACCAGAGCCTCGTGCGGGTCGAGGTGGATGCGCGCGACCGAAGACCCACCGGCGTCCGCGATCGTTTCCTTCGCGAACACCGTTGCGATCGCGCCTTCGGGCATGAAGATGCTGATCGTCCCGTCGGCCCGCTTCTCGACCGGCCGATGGTCGACGCGCGCGATCCCGCCGAAGCCGCTCGCCGGATCGAAGAAGTTGAAGGAAAGGCGTTCGCTCCACCCTGCGCGTCCGCCGTGCTCATGCGGACGTTCGTCGCGCGGTTCGATCACGCGCCGGACTCTTTCCGCGCGCGCGCGATCAACTCGATAACGCGGTCGACCATCGCTTCGGTCGCGGTGCGGCCCATCAGTCCAACGCGGATCGTCTTGCCGGCCAGCGGCGCGAGACCGCCCGAGATCTGGATCCCTTCCTTCAGCACGAACGGCACGATGTCGGTTGCATCGTCGGCGTACGCGGCGATGATCATGTTGGCCTGGACGTCCGGACGCGCGACGGGCTCCAGCCCGATCGACGCCAGGCCTTCCCGGCAGCGCGAAGCGAGGGCTGCTCGATGGGAAACCCACTTCTCCAAACCGACGCCGAGGATCCGGTTCAGCGACGACAGCAGCGAAAGCACCAACGGCGACGGCATCGTCACGGGGTGCGGGTGCCACGGCCAGTTCTCGCGGTACCAATCCCAGCGCTTCAGATCGAGGTACCAGGACGGTGGCCGCTGCGAACGCAGCTCGACGCGCGCGCGTCCGCGCGTTCCGAGCGCCAGGATGCCGATCCCCGGTGGCGCTTCCATACCCTTCTGAGTGGATGACACGAGGCAGTCGATCCCCCAGCCGTCGACGTCGCACAGTTCGCCCCCGACCGACGCGATGCCATCGACCAGGATGTACGCGCCGATATCGTGCGCCGCGCGCGCGATCTCCTGGATGGGGTGACGCACGCCGGTCGACGTGTCGACGTGCGTGACGAAGATGCCGGCCGCGTAGTTCTTCTTCGCGACTCTGTGCAGCTCTTCGACATCGGCAGGCTGGCCGAGCGGCACGTCGACGTCGATGACGTCCAGACCGTTCGCTTCAGCCACTTCGTGCAGCCGCTCCCCGAAGAATCCCGTGCGCGCGACCACCACGGTCTGGCCCGGCTCGAACAGGTTCATCGCCGCCGCGTCCAAGCACGTCGTGCCCGTCCCCGGGATCACGTACGGCGGATCTTTCGCGTTGACCAGCCGCCCGACCGCAGCCACGGTGTCGTTGTGCAGCTGCACCCAGGTGTCGCCGTAGTGCGCGATCAGCTGCTCGCCGAGCACGCCGAGGTCTTCGTCGTGCATGTGACCGGGCCCGGCGATCATCAACTCGGGCATCGGCGGG
>DATGHY010000202.1:0-3844 GCA_035307625.1 Actinomycetota bacterium | reverse complement strand
CGAACATCGCGAACCCGATCACGTTCACCAGCGTGATCCCGAACGCCGCCAGCCCAAGCCGCTCGTGTCCAGATGTTCCAACGGCTAAAACCTACGATCCGAAGAAGAATCCGAGCGGCGTTAAGTGCACCCTCCAGGACTACATGGTGAACGTTTTCGGAAAGCGCCGCGACGGGTTCGCGAACAGACCGTTCGGCAACGACGGGATCCAGTACGGACTTCAGGGTTTGCTGAACGGAGAGCTATCCGTCGGCCAATTCGTCGATCTCAACACCCACATCGGGGGTCTCGACTACAACGACAACACGCAGGTCGCGCGCAGCAAGCCAGATCTGATCGGGCTCGACCGCGTGTACACGAGCGGAGCGGTCGACTCGGCGAACAACCTGGATCAGGTCGCGATCATCGATCTGCGCGGCCCCGATGAGGGATCGTTCCACGACGTCTACCGAACGTATGCACTGCGCCAGCGCTTGCTGCGGGACTTCGGTACGGCCGCGAACCAAGTCCTTTGGCGAGGGCAGGTCCCGTTGCTTGGCGACGTCAATTTCGCGGACCAAGCCGTCTTTGCGGTCGACCGTTGGCTCGCGCGCGTTCATGTGGACCATCGCAGCGTTCCGCTTGCGCAGAAGATCATCCAAGACAGGCCTGGAGACGTCACCGACCGATGCACTGATGGTGCCGGGCTCGATATCCCATCGTGGGAATGCGACGCCGTCGTCGCCTCCTACGGAACACCTCGGATGGCAGCCGGGGGGCCGTTGGCCGACGACACGCTCGAATGCCAACTCAAGCCGTTGCGGAAGGACGACTACTCGGTCTCGTTCACGGCTGCCCAGTGGTCTGCTTTGCAGAAGGCGTTCCCACAAGGCGTCTGCGACTACTCGAAGAGAGGCGTCTTGCAGCACGGCGCGACGCCGTGGCTGACATACCAGGATGGAAGCGGCCGCGTCATCTACGGAGGTCGACCGATGGGGCCGCCGCCGACGTCGACGTCCTTCGGCTAGCCGGCAGAGACTGCTAGCCTCCGCGTGTGTGCTATTCGCCGCAAGCGGATCTCGTCGGTGGCATCGTGGTCGGCGTTATCGGGGTAGATGCGCTGCGCCATGTGGATCACCGGGACGACCATCTCGCCATCGCCACGCTTCCCCTACTGTTAGGCGCCCATCAGATCGTCGAAGCCTTCGTTTGGTGGGGGTTGCAAGGCCACGTGCCCGCGTCGGTGGGTCGAGCAGCCCTGTGGATCTATCTCCTGATCGCGTTCTCAGTCCTGCCGATCGGGATCCCGCTCGCCGTCCGTGCCTTCGAACCCGACCGCCGCCGACGATGGTTGATGGATGCGTTTGTCGCCATCGGAATCGTGGTCGGCTTCTACTTATTCATCGAGATCTTGCGCGGACCGATCGTCGCCCGTCTTGGGCACTACCACCTTGCCTACAGTGCTCCTATGTCTCATGGGCTGCTCGTCACGAGCCTTTACGTGGTTGCCGTATGCGGGGCGCTGCTGCTGTCGAGCTACCGACACGTGGTGATATTCGGCATCGCGAATCTGATCGCCGTCGCGATCCTCGCTCGTCTTACGATCGACGGATTCGCATCGCTTTGGTGCGCCTATGCCGCCGTCGCCAGCGGAGCGATCGCAGCGCATATGCGCTGGGGGAAAACACAGCATGAAACGGCTCGGGTCCCGAGCGCTGTGTGACCGTTCATCCCCATCACAGGGTGTAGCGGGCTACGAGCCGCCACCCCGCGATGAAGAGGAGGGTGAAGGCCAGTGCGACCCCGATGAAGATACCCGTAGAGCTCCAGGTCGTAGGCGTGTGGAAGATGGCTTTGCGGATCAAGATCGCTATCGGCACTGTGACGAGCCAGGCTGGGACGAGCGTGCCGATCCCCGGCCGCCGGTAAGTCCCGAAGATCGCCGACGCGATCGCGCCGACGACGACGAGCGGCCCCATCACCTTCAGCACGCTTGATGCTGTGATCCCGTCTTTGTGATTGGCGAGACCGATCAGCGTGAAAACGAGCAGCGCAGTGACGTCTCCGATAGCAAGCACAGCCACGCGCCTGCTTGTGGTCTGGGTCGTCGCTGTCACTAGGCCGCGCGTCGTGCTTGGCGCGCGCGCGGTGTGACGCGCCACTCCGTCCGTCCCGCGAACTCGTGGATGTGCGCGAGTCGAACGAGGGCAACGCGGAGGTAGCCGTAGAAAACGATCGTTGCAAGAACGTACGCACCGAACACCCTGAGGCGCCGCGTCGGCGGAAGGGCGTGCCGGTAGGCCACGCCCGCCTGGAAGAGGAAGGCGAACGAGCCGATGGTGAACAGGATCCTCGTCGCCATCGACGCGGTCACCGGGGAGATCCACGCTTCGATCGTGAGGGGCAGCAAGAGCGCCGCGACCCAAGCCGTCAACGCTCCGGCGCCGAAGATCCATGCCACGCCGAGACGCTGGCGTAGCGGCATCCGGTCGTCGCTCCAAACCGGAGCGACGTGACGGCGCGCAACTTGGAACCATCCTTGCGCCCAACGCAAGCGTTGGTAGCAGAGCGCGCGCAAGCTCGGCGGAGAAAGCTCCGTCGAAACGATGCCCGGGTCGGCAACGATCCTGCCGCCGATCCGCAACAACTGCACTGAGGCGTCGATGTCTTCCGTCAAGGCACTTGGGTCGAAGCGGACGGCCTTGAGCGCGGCTGCTCGCCAGTAACCGTTGCTTCCGCCGAACAGACCGAAGCCGAATGCGCGCGCGCGGCCCGGATGACCGACGGTGTACATCTGTTCGAACTCCGCGGCGACGAGCCCGCTCAGGAACGTGTTGTCAGAGCGCCGCACCGCGCAACGTCCTTGCACGACGTCGGCGCCACTCGCGAGCCAACGCCACGCGCGCTCGTAGCTCCCCGGCTCGGGATGGTGATCGCAGTCGAAGATGCCGACAACTTCGCCCGTCGCGACCTGGATGGCGGCATTGATGTTCTCCGCTTTCGACTGGCTGCCGCCAACGTTCAGAACAATGAGACCTGGCTCGCGCATGGCCAGGGCATCGAGCTCCGATTCGATCGCCATCGGCGTCGGCGTGTTGTACGCGACGATCACCTCGTGGTTCGGGGGCCCGTTCCGCAGATGCTTCGCGATCGTGTCGAGCACGATCGATTCCTCATTCGGCAGGTACGCGGGGATGATCGCAGTGGTTCGCGGCAGAGGCTGGTCCGTAACTGGTGGAACCATTGGGGCGCGCACGGCGGCGATCGCCTCGATCAAGGAGCCGGCGGCAAAGATCCCTGTGGCCACCCCGACGATCAGTCTCAGGGCGGAGTGCACCTCGACGGCTTCGGACCCGACCTTGTTAAGCGCGACGAGCACGACCGCCAGCACGCCGCCTTCCAACAACAAGAGCTGCAGCGCGAGATGGCGCAACGGCCGGCTGCGCGTCCGAGTAACGATCTCGTCGCGCAGAAGGGTAGAGCTGTGAGCATCTGCCATATCAGGGGGTGATAGTACAGAGTCTGCCCCGATTCGACCCGATGGCACCTTTGTTAGCCTGACATGTTCAGCGACGCATCTCCAGTCGGCGAAGAGGCCCCCGGAACCCGAGGCCTCTCCTCGAAGCGCCATTTGTCAGGCGCGCGATAGCGAACGGTCGTTTGTAGGAAGGTTGGCGATGACATAAACGTCATCCTCCTTGAACACGAAGTAGAACGCGCCGAGCGTTCCACCAAGATCGGCAACACGCTTTCGATCCCGTCGCGACGTCGCGCCTGCGTTGCATATCATTCAGTTCCGGTACGGGCACGGGGGGTATTTCGGACATGGGATCTGCGGCCGCACGCGCGGAGAAAGCAGTCAAGG
>DATGHY010000201.1:0-12471 GCA_035307625.1 Actinomycetota bacterium | reverse complement strand
CTCGTACCGACAGACGATCAAGGCGTATCCCCAAGCAGGTGGTGCCTATCTCGTCACGCGAGACAACTTCGGGTTGCTCCCGGCGCAGGTAGCCGGCGTCGCACTGCTGACCGACTACATCCTGACGGTTTCGGTGTCCGTCGCTGCCGGCACACAGGCATTGACCTCTCTCCAGCCGTCGTTGTTCCCGTACCGGGTCATCATCTCAGTCGCGTTCATCGTCCTCATCACCATGGGAAACCTTCGAGGTGTACGCGAGTCGGGGAAGCTCTTCGCAGTGCCCACGTACTTCTTCATCGTGATGATGGTGCTCATGATCGGCGTCGGCATCGCGAAGATGGTCGGTGGGACCCTTCCTTCCCATGCGTCACAGTTCCCGATCCCCAACAACTTGCAAGCGGCGACCGGTCTCGCCGCCGTCTGGATCATCCTGAAAGCATTCGCCTCCGGAGGCGCCGCAGTCACGGGTGTCGAAGCGATCTCCAACGGCGTGCCTGCGTTCAAGCAGCCCGAGTGGAAGAACGCGCGCACCACACTCATGTGGATGGGAACGACACTCGGCGTGATGTTCTTCGGCTTGTCGATGCTGGCGGCGCATATGCACATAAGCGTCGACCCGACCGAGAAGATCAGCGTGCTTGCTCAGGCCGGCAAAGGAGTTTTCGGCGCACATGGGTTCGGTCTCCTCTTGTTCGGCGCTCTCCAGATCGCAACGCTTCTCATCCTGGTGCTGGCGGCGAACACGAGCTTCGCCGACTTCCCGAGGCTCGCCAGCTTCCACGCGGGCGACTCCTTCTTGCCGCGCCAACTAACCCGTCACGGCGACCGTCTTGTGTTCTCGAACGGCATCATCATCCTGGCGACCCTGTCGAGCATCATCGTCATCGTTTTCAAAGCCAGCGTTACCCACCTGATCCCTTTGTACGCCATCGGCGTCTTCACGTCGTTCACCTTCTCTCAGCTTGGGATGGCGAAGCATCATCTGGTTAAGAAAGAGGAGGGCTGGCGCGTCGGCCTGTTCTTCAATGGCCTCGGTGGGATCGTGAGCGGTTTGATGACGATCATCATCGCGGCCGTCAAGTTCAAGCAAGGAGCGTGGGGGATCCTGCTCGCCATCCCGATCATGCTGTTCGGTCTGCTCCGCGTGAACAAGCACTACAGGGAAGCGGGCGCGAGCCTGCGGGATCCCGCGCGCCGCGGAGCGCTGCGAGAAACGCCGCGCCAGATCGTCATAATCCCCGTCGCCGAACCCGGACGCGCGAACGTCTATGCGGCCGCGTATGCATCGCGCGTGTTCCCGATCGAGGTTCGTCTGGTTCACTTCGCGGAGTGGGGAGAGCCGCTCGACGAGCTGATCGATCGCTGGTCGCGGTTCGGCCACGCCGTCGATTTCTTGCCGAAGAAGAAGAGCATCCCGGAAGACCTGCTCGACTACGTGCACACGGTACGCGCGGAGGCCGGCGAGGACGCGCTGATCAACGTCGTGGTGCCCGAGACGGTCGAATACACGGGCGCCCGCCATCTGCTGCACAAGCGGCATCTCCAGCGGCTGAAGGCGACGCTGGTCGCCGACGGCGACGTCGTGACGAACGTGGCCTATCACCCGGGGTTCGAGGCGCTCGAGCCCGTCGTGACCGGAGAGTCTGTTCGCGAAGCGATGGACGGCTGGCGCCATGTCGCGATCGTGCTCGTGTCCGCGGTTCACAACGCAACCGCGAAGAGCCTGCGGTACGCACGCTCGCTTCGCGCCGACGAGCTCCGGTGCGTGCACATCGCGGTCGACGAGAAGGAATCTGAGAAGGTCGTACGCGAGTGGGGCGAGTGGAACTTCGCCGAGCCCCTCGAAGTCTTGGATTCCCCATACCGGCAGATCGCGCACCCCATCCAGGACTTCGTGCGCTCGGTGCTGGAGGAGCGGCCGCGCACCTTCGTCACGATCGTGATCCCCGAGTTCGTGGTGGTGAAGTTCTGGCACTCCGCGATGCACAACCAGACCCCGTTGACGTTGAAGGGCGCCTTCCTGTTCGAGCCCTCGGTGGTCGTCGCGTCGGTGCCGTACAAGCTGGATCGTTAGCGGCGCGCGAGCCCCTGGGCGTTACCATCGACGGCGAGTGACCATCGCCCGATCCCGCATGTGGACCGCTCGCCCGGCTTCGCCGGCGCGCGCGATCGCGGCCGTCATCGTCGGCCCCGGCGTCGCGACCGGGATCGCGCTCGCCGCCAGCCGCATCGGCTCGGTCGGCGCGGCATCGCTCTACCTCTTGGCCGTCGTGGCGGTAGCAGCCGTCGGCGGCGTGTGGAGCGGCGTTGCAGCGGCGATCGTCTCGTTCTTGGGCCTGAACTATTTCTTCACCGCACCGAAGCACACGCTCAGCGTCGCCAAAGTGGACGACCTCGTCGCCTTGTTCGTGTTCCTCGGCATCGCGGCGATCGTCGGGGCGCTGTTCGCGCGCGCGCTGGGGGAGCGCGCGCGCGCCGAGCGGCGCGAGAACGAAACGCGCTTGCTCAACTCGATCAGCAACAAGCTGCTCAGTGGCGAATCGCTGCAGCACGCGATGGATGAGGTGGCGCGCCTTGCCGTTGAGCTGTTCGATCTCCGGCGCTGCACGGTCGAAGCCGACGGCCCGGATGGACCGATCCGCGCCGTGGCGGAAGGCGATGGTCTCGCTGGGGATCCGCTCGAGGTGCCGTTGGTTGCCGGCGCCGGCGAACTTGGGACGATCACGGTCGAGCGGCCCTCGGGAGCGCCGCCACTGGGGCCTTCCGAGCGCGCGCTTCTGAACGCACTTGCAGCACAAGCCGCGCTGGCGTTGGAGCGCGCGCGCCTCGACGCCGAAGCGCGGAGCGCGCGCATCGATGCGGAAGCGAGCCAGATCCGCGCGGCGCTGTTCTCGTCGGTGACGCACGATCTGCGCACGCCGCTCGCGTCGATCAAGGCGGGCGTCACAAGCCTGCTCGAGCAAGGGATCGTGTACGACGCGGGACAGCAGAAAGAGCTGCTCGGCGCCATGCTCGTCGAGACCGACCGCTTGAACCGCTTGGTCGGGAACCTGCTGCATCTGGCTCGGGTGCGCGCGGGGGCGTTGGTGCCGGCGAAGCAATTAGTGCCGTTCGACGACATCGTCGAGGCCGTCCTAACGCGTATGAAGAACGCCCTTGCACCCTTCACCGTGCGCACGATGATCCGTCAGGAGGCGCCCGCGATCTGGGTCGACCCCATCCAGATCGATCAAGTGCTGACGAACGTGCTCGAAAACGCGGTGCGGTACTCGCCGCCGAGCGGCGAGATAACGATCTCGGTCGCGCCATGGCAAGACGGCGTGCAGGTGCGCATCGCCGACCAAGGGCCGGGCATCCCGGCGCAGGAGCGTGAACACGTCTTCGAAGCATTCGTGAAAGGGCCGGGGGGAGCGACCGGACTCGGCTTGTCGATCGCGCGCGCGGTGGTCGCGGCGCACGACGGGAAGATCTGGGCCGAAGGCACACCGTCGGGCGGAACCGCGATCGTATTCCAGCTTCCACTGGGGAAGCCGGCATGACGAGCGTCCTCGTCGTCGACGATGAGCCGCAGATCGTGCGCGCTTTGCGCGCGAGCCTCAGCGCACACGGCTACGAAGTCCTGACCGCCGCGACCGGTGAGGATGCGCTCGCGCAAGCTGCCGCATCGGCGCCGGATTGCATGATCCTCGACCTCGGGTTGCCCGACATGGACGGCACCGACGTGATCACGCAGCTGCGCTCGTGGTCGGAGATGCCCGTCATCGTGCTGAGCGCGCGCGAAGAGCAGGTCGACAAGGTCGCCGCGCTGGACGCCGGCGCAGACGACTACTTGTCGAAGCCGTTCGGCATCGATGAGCTGCTCGCGCGGATCCGCGCGACGCTGCGGCGTGCGAAACCCGCAGAACCCGGTCCCACCGTGCTGCGCTTCGGCGAATTAGAGATCGATCTCGAGCGGCGTCTGGTCAAGCGCGACGGTGAGCCGATCCATGTGACGCCGACGGAGTACGGTTTGCTCGAAGCGATGGTGACGAACCCCGGGAAGCTGCTCACGCATCAATGGTTGCTGCGGCGCGTGTGGGGGAGAGGCTACGGAGAAGAGAGCCACTACTTGAGGATCTACGTTCGGCAGCTGCGGCGGAAGCTGGGCGACGACGCGGCGCACCCGATCTACGTCGCCACGGAGCCGGGCGTTGGGTATCGCTGGATTTACGAACCAGATCATGGGTAAGCCACCCCACGAGAGACGGCGGCGGCACCAAGTCTTGCAGCGAACGAAGGAGGCAGGATGGCGACCAAAGATGTGATCGACGGTGTATACGACGCTCTCGCGAAGCAAGATGTGCCGGGGTTGATGGAACTTCTCCATGACGATGTTCGATGGACGGTCAACACGTCTGATCCCAGTGGAGCGCCATGGTGGGGGGACTTCCGAGGGAAAAGCGAGCTCGGAGGATTCTTCGGCGGGCTTGCATCGGTGGAATGGACCGATTTCTCGGTGCGAAACGTCGTCGCCGAGGAAGATCTCGCGATCGCCTTGCTGCACGCGGCGTTTCGCACGCCAAAGGGCAAGGAAGCAGATTTCCTCGAGGCGCATGTGTGGCAGCTGCGCGACGGAAAGATCGCTTCACTCGATGTGCTGGAGGATACGGCACAGGTGAAGGAAGCCCTGCGCTGAAGCGCGATCAGTTTCTGGCGAGGCCGTCGAGCTCGCTCCTTCGGATCTTCCCCGAGGGCGTCCTCGGTATCTGTCGGAGGAGAGTCAGCCCTCTAGGCGCTTTGTAGCCGGCCAGGCGGTCGGCTGCGAAGGCGCGCAGCGCGTCTAGCGAGGGCGGCTCGGCCGCATCGGTCGGTACTACGAGAGCGGTTACCGCTGAACCCCACTCGGCGTCGGGACGACCGACCACGGCGATATCAGACACGAGAGGGTGCGCCCGCAAGACTTCTTCGACCTCCTGGGGCCACACCTTCTCTCCGCCGGTGATGATCACGTCGTCGATGCGCCCCAAGACCTCAAGAACACCCGAGGAAAGAGCGCCGGCATCATTCGTTCGCAGCCACCCGTCCGACGTGAACGGTTGGGACGAAGAGAGCCGGTATCCGCGCATCAACGTCGGTCCGGACAACTGGATCTCGTCGTCGTCGCCGATCCGAACCCCGACCCCGTCCAGCGCGCGCCCGTCGTACACGACTCCACCGCACGACTCCGTCATCCCATAGGTAGTAACGAGGGGGGCAGCGCGCATCTCATCCCCCAAGGCTGCGCCCCCCACAAGTACAACCTTGAACCCACTAAGCGTTTCACCTGCTCCGTGGATCCGGGCCACCATGGTGGGCACGACTGAGGTACAGCTTGCACCCGATCTCGCTAAGCGCACCGGGTCGAAATGCGCTTCAACCTCAACGTCGGCCCCGAGGATCAGATGCCGAAGCAGGACCAGCATCCCGCCCATATGCGCGACCGGCAGGCAGCACACCCACGGGTCGGAAGCACCGACCCCCAGCCGCTCGGCAGACGAAAGAACCGCCGCGCGCAACGCATCGTGCGCCAGCTCCGCCGCCTTGGGTTCGCCCGCCGAACCCGATGTCGCAACGACCAAGGCGACGCTCTCATCGACGGGCGAACCGTCCAGCCGCATGAACTGTGCTCCGTCGAAAACTGCGGTCGGGCGCGCGCGCTCGATCAGCGCATCCTGCTCGTCCCGCGTCAGTCGGTGGTCCACCGGAAGCACCGCCGCGCCCGCGTCCCACGCCTCGCGAAGCCACGTCAGCCACGCAGGGGAAGGTGGCGCCGTAACCGCGATAAGGTCGGATTTCCGCGCGCTTCTCACGCGGGGTAGGCTAGCGCAAGGATTCGAGTAACTGCTCTAGGAGTTGTTGGTCATGGATTGGAAACCGGACGGAGACTTCGAAGACATCCGATACGAGACCGCCGAGGGCATCGCCAAGATCACGATCAACCGGCCCGAGGTCCGCAACGCGTTCCGCCCACAGACCTTGTTCGAGCTGAGCCGGGCATTCGACGCGGCGCGGGACGACCCGCAGATCGGCGCCATCATCTTCACCGGCGAAGGCCCCGAGGCGTTCTGCTCCGGTGGCGACCAGCGCGTCCGCGGTGACGACGGCTACAAGGACGCCAAGGGGATCGGGCGGCTCAACGTGCTGGACCTCCAGGTGCAGATCCGCCGGCTGCCGAAGCCGGTCGTCGCGATGGTGGCCGGCTACGCGATCGGCGGCGGCCACGTGCTGCACGTGGTGTGCGATCTCACCATCGCCGCGGACAACGCGCGCTTCGGCCAGACCGGGCCGATGGTCGGCTCGTTCGACGGCGGCTACGGGTCGGGGCTGCTCGCGCGAACGATCGGCCTCAAGCGCGCGAAGGAGGTCTGGTTCCTCTGTGAGCAGTACGACGCACAGCGCGCGTACGAGATGGGTTTGGTGAACAAGGTCGTTCCGCTCGAGCAGCTTGAAGAAGAGACCATCGCGTGGTGCAGGCGGATGCTCGAGATGTCGCCGCTCGCGCTGCGGTTGCTGAAGGCGGGGTTCAACGCCGATACCGACGGGCTCGCAGGGATCCAGCAATTGGCCGGCGACGCGACGCTGCTCTTCTACATGAGCGAGGAAGCGCAAGAGGGACGCGACGCGTACCTCCAGAAGCGCAAGCCCGACTTCGCGAAGTTCCCGCACCGGCCTTGAGCGAGGCGGCGGTTCCGTCGGGCGTGAGGCTTTGGGTTTTGGGCGCGCGCCCACGAACGCTCGGCGTCGGCGTGACGCCGGTGATCGTTGGAACGGCCGCAGCGGAGCACGCGACGGCGTTGCGCACGATCGGCTGTCTGCTCGTCGCTCTTGGGTTGCAGGTCGGCGTCAACTACGCGAACGACTACTCCGACGGGAAGCGTGGCGTGGATACGGCAGCCCGCGTCGGCCCCGTCCGGTTGACGGCCACCGGCTTGAAGTCTCCGCGCGCGGTCGCAACTGCCGCTTTGACCGCGTTCGCGATCGCCGGCGTTGCAGGGCTGCTCGTTGCGCGCGCGAGCAGCTGGTGGCTGCTCGTTTTCGGCGCCGTTGCGATCCTCGCGGCCGTCCTTTATTCGGGCGGACCGAGACCGTACGCGGCGGCGGGCCTCGGCGAGCTGAGCGTCTTCCTGTTCTTCGGGTTGCTCGCGACGGCCGGGACGACGTACGTGCAGGCAGGCCACATCGTGCCGCGCGCGTGGTGGTCCGCGGTGTCGATGGGGTTGCTCGCGGTTGCCGTCCTCGTGGCGAACAACCTGCGAGACATACCGACGGATACCGCCGTGGGGAAGCGCACGCTGGCCGTGCGGATCGGAGATCAGGCGACGCGCGCGCTCTACCGCGCGGTGATCGCGGCTGCGCTTATCTTGCCGTTGCTGGGATGGCTGGTGGGGCAGATGCCGGCCGGCGCTCTCCTCGCTCTCGCTGCGATCCCGCTGGCGGCAGGGCCGTTGAAGACGGTCGGGTACGCGCGCGGGCCGGAGCTCGTTCGCGTCCTGCTCGGAACCGTTCTGATGCTGGTGCAGTTCGGAGTGTTCCTTGCGATCGGGCTATGGCTGAGCTAAGGGTCGTTCCGTTCAAGACGCGCTTGCGCGTGCCGGTCGGCGACGTCATCGAACGCGAAGGGATCCTGATCGAAGGTCCCGCCGGGTGGGGCGAATGCTCGCCGTTGCCGAGTTGGTCCGACGACGAGCGCGAAGCCGCGAAGCGCGCGGCGGTCGAAGCTGCGACAGAAGCGTTCCCACCGGCTGCTCGCGCGCGCATCGACGTGAACTTCATGCTGCCCCGTGTTTCGCCCGAGCAGGCCGCGCGCATGGCCGTCGAGTCCGGTTGCGACACGATCAAGATCAAGGTCGGCGACGCGGCGAGCGTCGAGCGTGTGCACGCGGTGCGCGATGCACTGCCGAAGGCGAAGATCCGCCTGGACGCGAACGGTTCGTGGGATCCCGATACGGCCGGTATCTTCCTTGCGCAGGTGCGCGGCTTGGACATCGAGCTGATCGAGGATCCCGTTTCAGCCATGGAAGAGATGGCGAGATTCAGGCGGGGGAGTGCCGTCTTGATCGCGGCCGAGTCGTGCGTGCGCACGATCGAAGACGCCCGGATGCTTCGGAAGCTGGAGGCGGCAGACGTGATCGTGATCAAGCCGCAGCGCATCGGCGGGGCGCGCGCGGCGCTCGACGCAGCCGAAGAGGCTGGTGTGCCGGCTATCGCATCGAGCGCGCTGGAGACGTCGGTCGGACTCGCGATGGTTGCGGCCGTTGCGGCTGCACTGCCGGATGCCCCGTTCGCGCACGGTGTCGGGACGGCAGGGCTGCTCGAACACGATGTGACATCGCAACCGTTGGTGCCGGTAGACGGTTCGATGGAGCCGCGACGTGTCTCACCGGATCTGATGATCGATGGCTGAGCCCACCGCAGGAGACGTCGCGTTCGCGTGCATGCGCGAGCTGGTCGACGAGCTCTATCGCGAAGGCGTCGAAGCGGTCTGCATATCGCCGGGTTCGCGCTCGACGCCGTTGGTGCTCGCGTTCGCGCGCCACGGCCGGTTCGACGTCCGGCTGATCCTGGACGAACGTTCGGCCGCCTTCTTCGCGCTCGGGCGCGCGCGCGCGACGCACAAGCCCGTCGCGCTGGTATGCACCTCGGGAACCGCCACCGCGAACTACCTGCCGGCGATCATCGAAGCGTCGATGTCGAGCGTGCCGATGATTGTGCTGACGGCAGACCGCCCGCCCGCGCTGCGCGGAAGCGGCGCCAACCAGACCATCGACCAGCACCAGCTATACGGCGGGTACGTCCGCATGTTCGTGGAAACCGGCGTGCCGCGCGCGCACGTGCACGCGGCGAAGATGTGGCGGACGCTTGCGCGACGCGCGGTCGAAACGGCGCAGACGGGCCCGATCCACATCAACCTGCCGTTCGACGAGCCGCTCACTCCAACGGGCGCGGAAGTCGATCTTGGAACGACGGACCCGAAGCCGCAGCAAACACTCACAACACCTGCAGTCAACGTCGACTCCTTCCGAGACTTGCTGCTGTCCGAACGCGGAGCGGTTGTGGCAGGTCAGATCGATCAAGACGCGCACGCCGTTGCTGCGCTGGCCGAGCACCTCGGCTGGCCCCTGATCGCCGAACCACTCTCGGGTCTCCGAACCCCAGGCGATGCCTTGTCGGCCGGCCAGGCGTTGCTGGGCGACGACCGTTTCGCCGAGCAGCATGCACCCGACGTCGTCCTTCAGTTCGGCCGCACGCCGACATCGCGCGCGACGCAACGCTTCGTCGCCGCAGCGGCGCGCCTCGGCGTCATCGGAGAACGCCCGGCCGATCCCGCGAAGGCCGCCGTCCAAACGCTGATCGCCCCCGAAGGTGCGGCGGCGCGCGCGCTGATCAAGCTCGTCAGCGAGAACGACGGGACGTGGTTGAAAGACTGGAGGGATGCCGATGCGGTTGCGCGCGGCGCGCTCGACACGTTCCTGAACGCGGAGAGGCAGCCGTTCGAGATCCGCGTAGCGCGCGACGTCGCTGCGTCGGTGCCCGACGGCACAACGTTGGTCGTCGCATCGAGCACACCGATACGCGACCTGGATTTCGCGATGGTCCCGCGCGAAGGCGTGCGCGTGATCGCCAACCGCGGCGCCAGCGGGATCGACGGCTTCGTTTCCACGGTGCTCGGCGTCGCGAGCGCGGGAACGCCGACGGTCGCCCTGACCGGAGATCTCTCCCTGCTGCACGACGCGGCCGGCCTGTTGTGGGCAGCGCGCCGTGGAGAGCCGGTGACGTTCGTCGTCGTCAACAACAAGGCGGGCGGCATCTTCGACCTGCTTCCCAGCGCCGCGCTGCCCGAGAACGACGCCCTGTTCGCTACCGCGCACGAGGTCGACCTGCGCGCGCTCGCCGAAGCAGCCGGCATCGGCTACGAGACGGGAACCGATCTCGCCGCGTTCCTGAAGCAACCCCCGGCGGCAACCACGATCTTCGAGATGCCGATCGATCGCGCGCGCGCCGTGAAACGCCGCAAAGCCTTGAAGAAAGCGATCGCGACGGCGCTCAACGCCGCTGGCTGAACCCATCGCCGTCGGCGATCAGCTCGATGCGATTCCCGAACGGATCCGCGGTATAGGCGCGCGTGCGCCCCGGAACACGATCGTCCGGCTCGAAAGACGCTCCCGCCGCGCGCAGGTTCATCCCGAGTCCGTCGAGGTCGCGCACGATCAAGGCGACGTGCGCCTTGCGGCCGGGCTCGAAGTCGGCCTCCACACCGAGATGCAGCTGCAACCCCTCGCCTTCGAACCACAAGCCACCGTTCGCCAACAGCTGAAAAGGCTTCTCCCGCTCGTCGAGGCCGAGCACACCGCCGTAGAAAGCGCGCGCCGCCTCTTCGCCGCCCCGGGGGATCGCGAGCTGGACGTGGTCGAGGCCGGAGATCACGCGTAGCCCAGCGCTTCGAGCATCGACCGGAACTTCGCGTCGGTCTCCGCGAGCTCCGCCTCGGGGTCGGAATCGGCGACGATCCCGGCCCCGGCGAACAGCAGTGCGATGCGGCCCTGCATCTCCGCGCATCGCAACGCGACGGCCCACTCGCCGTCGCCTCGTGCATCCATCCACCTGACGGCTCCCGCGTACAGCGCGCGTTCGATCTGCTCAAGCTCCTTGATCGCGGCGCGAGCAGCCTCGCGCGGCGTGCCGCAGACGGCCGGCGTGGGATGCAAGAGCGAAGCCAACGAGAGCGCATCGAGCCCGTCTCGAACGGTTCCGACCACATCGGTTGCGAGGTGCCAGACCTTGCTGGTCGCAAGCGCGTGCGGCGTGTCGTCGATCGAAAGCGAGGTCGTGACAGGCTGCAGCGCCTCCCGCACCGCCTCGACGACGAGGCGGTGCTCGGCCCGATCCTTCTCGGAAGCTGATAGCGATCTCGCCGCTTCGTCGTCCGCGGCCGGGTCGCTCCGTCGCGCGATCGTCCCGGCCAGCGGACGCGCGCGCACCGTGTCGCCTTCGCGCGCAACGAGCAGCTCGGGCGACGCGCCGATGAATCCGCCGGCAGCGAATGTGAACGCGCCGGGTTCGGCTGCTCGCAATCGCGCCAAGAGCGCGCGCCGGTCGAATTCATGGTCCGACTGCGCGATCAGCATGCGCGCGAGCACCACCTTCTCCAATGCGCCTGCACGGATGCGACCCCGCGCTTCCGCAACCGCCGCAACGTACGCGTTCGGATCCGGTACCGCCGTGACGCGCAAAGATCCGCGGGGAAGGGTCGGCACAAACTCGGCAAGCGCTTCACGTTCCGCGCCGATCACGACCTTCCACGTCTCGCCGTCCCGGCGGATCAGCGAAAGCCGCGGGATCACGAGTGTGGCCGGTGCCTCCTCGCCGAACGGCAGCGCGCCCACGACGATCGGCGGAACGACTCCCTCCCAGCGAACGCGCCCGAGCGCATCGCGTGCTGCGCGCGCCGATCGCGCAACCAATCCGGGGCCGCCCGGCACGCTGATCGTGTGCGCCGCACCGATGGTCACAAGCGCGCGCGAGGGGTGCTCGAAGAAGAAGCCATCGTCGGGAGTGAAGAACGGAAGCAGGTCCTGGTTGCCGTCGATGCGCATGGCGCGCGCCACCAGATCCGTCGCGACGGCGCTCATGCGCGCGTCCCCACTAGGAGCTGTGCGACGCCGCCCGATAGCGACACGCGTCGCGCGTCCGCGAAGCCGGCTGCATGCAACATTTCGAGCAGCTCGTCGCGCGGCGGCAGGTAGGCGACCGATGCCGGCAGGTAGGAATAGGCCTCGCGATCGGAGAGCAAGCCACCGATGAACGGCACGATCTTGTTGAAGTAGATCGCGTGGCCCCAGCGCAACAGGCGGCTCCGCGGCTCGGAGACTTCCAGCAGCGCGATGCGGCCACCGGCGCGAAGCGCGCGCGCTATCTCCGCGAACAACGCCTTCAAGTCCACGACGTTACGAAGCGCGAAGCCGCACGTGATCCCATCTGCTCGGCCATCGGCGACCGGAAGCGAAAGGATGTCCGCCTGCACCAAGGGTGCCTGCGTGCGCGCGGAAGCGAGCATGCCGTAGCTGAAGTCGAAGCCCACGGCGAGCATCCCTCCACGCGACAGCTCGCGACAGAAGTCGCCCGTCCCGCAGGCAAGGTCGAACACCATCGACCCTCGCGGTAGCTTCAACGCGCGAGTCGCGCGCCGCCGCCACCACACGTCGAGGCCGAACGTCATGATCCGATTCACGAGGTCGTACCGGCGCGCGATCCCGTCGAACATCGTGCGCACGGCGCGCGCCTTCTGCTCGCCTTGGGGAAGCGGCGCGCGCATCAGGCCTCCCGCAGCCGGCGCGACTCGGCACGCGTCGCCGCGATCTCGGCCTCGCCGCCGACGCGCTCGATGTGCTCCTCGGCCACGGCAAGCAGCAGCCGGCGGAAGTGGTGCGAAACCAGAGCCGTCACGGCGGGGAG
>DATGHY010000200.1:0-4941 GCA_035307625.1 Actinomycetota bacterium | reverse complement strand
TCGCCGTGGGAAATGCACCACCGCCACGCCCGCGAAGCCCGGCGGCCTCCACCTCATCGATGCTGACCGACCGCGGCGCCGGACCGTGGATAGACCGATGCTCCTGCAGACCGATGCGCTCTCCTCGCAGCCCGTACAGGATGCGATTGGACGAAGACGGATCGGGTCCGGGACGCGGCCCGATCGATCGTGCGGCAGGACCTTGATCAGCCATTCGATGCCTGCCCGACGATCGTTCCCGTGACGGAACCGGACTCCCCTATGTCCAGCTGAGTGGACAATGTCATCGGGCTCAGCCCCGATCCGGTCATGCGCAGAACTATGTTCGCACCGTTGAGCGAGACGACCGAGCCCTTGTAGAGACGTTGACGTACGACGGTGCCGAATTCACCGGCGCCGTCCGACATCGACACGCCTCCGTCTGGAAGCGGGACACCGCGAAGGGCGATCTGCAGCACTCCTTTCGCGCCTCCGTCGAGCAACCCTGAGATGACGACCGTCACGGTGGACCCGTCGCTTGAGGTGCTCTGGGACAGCGTCCCGCGGAACTGCGCTTGGAACGGGAGCTGCGGAAGGGTGTCGGTTGCAGAAGCGGTCGTTGCGCGCGCGCTCGACGATCCCGCCAGCAGATGGGCCGGCGTGCCGGCCGTTCGGGCCCACCCCGCTTTGAGCGGACCTGCGTACGCGAATCCCGTCAGCGCGACCGGCAACAGAACGCTGGCGACGACTCCCGCTACTCGCCACGAAAGGTTCTGCGGCCATCCCACCGAGACCCGCCACCAGACGGCAAGCACAACGGCGAGCACACAGACACCGGTCAACACCAACATCCATCCGACCTTGACGTCGGTTCCGGTGCCCAAGCTGTGCAGCACAGCCGAAGGCCAGCTCGCGTAGGAAAGCCAGTGAACGGCTCTCCAGAAACGTGGTGAGATGCGCGGCCGAAGCAAGCTGGTGATCAGCACTGCCAAGAAGAAGTCGGCGGAGAGCGTTCCGAGCCCGAGCCACAACGGCCGGTACGGCGAAAGGAACGGCACGAGCGTGTCCTTCCAACCGATGGGAGCGAAACGATCGATCACCGATGTGGAGACGTGCACCGCGACGACGGCCAGCGCGACGAGCGACACGTTCTTGTGCAGATCTTGTAACGCGAACCGAGGCCAGCGGTCGCTGCTCCATCGTGTCTGGTTCACGACTCCGAGCACGACGCTCGCCGTCAGGAGCAGCAGCGCGACGATGCCCGTGCCGCGCGTCAGGTACCACATCGCGGTGCTGGTCACGCTGCCTCCAGCGGCCACGACCCGACCGTGACGATCCGGCCGTCCGAGCGAACAAGGCGCGCCGGCAGGCGGAGTCCGGCGAGCCACGCCAAAGCGCGATCGCCCAGCACGATCGAGGCCGTCGACGCCGTGTTGGCGTCGACACACGAGCGCGCAGCCACGCTTACCGTTCTCCACACGACACGCGCGGGCTCACCCGTGGCCGGATCGACGATGTGGTGTGCCTCTGCGGCGCCTCGCCGCCACCACCGCACCGTCGTGCTCGACGTTGCCAAGCCACCATCGACGATGAGCACTCGCGGATCGTCCGGCTCTACCGACGCGCGGTGATCGTCCGCGATACGCACGAGCCAGCCGCCCTTCGGTGCCGGTCCCGCGACCGAGATGTCTCCGCCGAGATTGACCAACGTGGCCGAGCCCGTTTCGTTGAAAGCGCGCGCGGCAGCGCGATCGGCAACGAGCGCCTTCGCGGTCGCACCGAGATCGAGCTTCACGTCGCGCGGGATACGAACGCGACCGGGCAGAAGCTCGATGGTGCGCCAATCGGCGCGCGGAACCTCCACGGGCCTCGCCGGTGCGTGAGTGATCGCCGCGAAGTCTCGGTCGTATCCGAGCGTTTCCAGGCAGGCGCCTAGAGTGGGATCGACGATGCCGTCTGTCGCGCGCGCCGCGCGCAGCGCGACCTGTAGCGCTTCTTCAAACGCAGCCGAAACGTCGGTCCAGCGACCGGCCCTCGCATTGACTCTCGAAAGCTCGGAATCATCGCGGAAGCGGCTGCACGCAAGATCGATCCGATCCAGCTCATCTTCCAACGCGATCCTCGCAGCGTCGAGCGCTTCCCCGTCGGCGACGACAACTTGCGCCGTCGTGCCGATGGAGGGAAAGGAAGCGGACGCCGGCGCGCTCATGAGCCGCCCGAAACCACCGCGGGCTGCTGTTGCTGCGGCACCTGAGGGGTGGTGTCTTGCGGAGCGCTGACGCCGTGATCTGCAGGCAGCAAACGGGGGTCGAGCTGGACGGTGACCGGCGTCCGGCTCGAGGTCGAGGTGGCCGCATGGCGACCCGGCAGCGCGCGCCACACGGCCCAGGGGAAGGCGACGCTCAAGGCGGCGGCGCCGCCGATCAACCACCGGGTGGCGGTCCGAGCTCGATCGAGCCCCCGGTCGCGTGTCGTCGAAGAATGCTCTTTCACATGCCCTCTTTTCGCCTCCTTCAGTATCTCCGAGAGAGTGCGGCTCATCGGTTTGAAAACGGTAAGAATCCCTTGTGAATCGGTTGTGACCTTGCAGGCTGCTCGTGCCGCATCACAATGGAAGGATGAAGATCCTTCTGGTCGATGACGAAGTGCCTTTCGTCCGTCTTCTGCAGCAGCGGCTCGAAGACCAAGGGCACGACGTCGTGATCGCGACCGAGGGTGTGGAGGGCCTCGCGCGCGCGACGGACGGCGCGTTCGACGTTGCCGTCGTGGACGTGATGCTCCCCGGCCTGGACGGCTTCGAGCTGACCAAGCGGCTGCGCGCAAGCGGCTCCGATCTGCCGGTTCTGATCTTGACCGCGCGCGATGCTGTGCCGGATCGCGTGGCGGGATTGCACACGGGGGCGGACGACTACCTCATCAAACCCTTCGCGTTCGCCGAGCTGCTCGCACGTATCGATGCCATCACACGACGCGCGAGAGGCAACGCGCGCTTCGTCCTTGGCGGCATCACCTTGGATGTAGAGGCGCGCCTCGTGACCGTGGACGGCGATGCGATCGAGCTCACCGCGAAAGAGTTCGACGTTCTCGAATACCTGCTGCGCAACGCCGGCAAGATCATCACTCGCCGCGAATTGAAAGAGGCGGTCTGGGGATTCTCGTTCGACGCCGACACGAAGAGTGTCGACCTCTACGTTCACTATGTTCGACGGAAGCTGAAACGCGCCGGTGCGCCCGACGTCATCCGAACGTCACGCGGGGTGGGCTACGGCGTCGACGTCCCTGCGGGAGCCCGCTGATGTTCGGGTCTCTGAGACTGCGCATGGCTCTTTCGCATGCGGGCGTGTTGCTGATCCTGTTGGCTTCCGTTGGGATCAGCGGCTATTTCGTTCTTTCGCACAACCTTGATCGGTCATCGACCCGATCGATCGAAGCAACTGCAGCTGCAGAAGCCGACAGGCTCGCCGAGGAGGGCGCGATCAGCGCGCCTCCCGATAGCGATACACCCTCTGCCGCGGCGACGCGCATCGCCGTCTACTCACCGACCGGCGCGATCGCAGGAGAAGCAGCGGACGTTCCCGCGTGGCTCTATCCACGGAGTCAGCACGTGACGACGATCGTCGTCGGGCGTGAGCGCGTACGGATCGTCACCGAAGTTGCGAGGGCCACCACGGGGCCGATCGCAACGGTCGTCGCCGCGAAGTCGCTGGCGCCGCAGGAAGACCTGCTGTCCGACCTTCGTTGGCTGCTCGTGTGGGGCGGGTTGACCGCGGCCGCCCTCTCATTCGCGGCTGGTTGGCTCCTCGCCGGCGCAGCGGTCAAGCCGATCAGGAACGCGTACGGCGCGCAGGAACGCTTCGCCGCGGATGCTTCCCACGAGCTTCGCACGCCGCTCGCCTTCCTTCGCGCGGGAGCCGAAGTCACGTCCGAACACGATGCGGCCCTCGGCGACCAGATGCTGAAAGAGATCGATTATCTGAGCAGCCTGACGTCCCGTCTTCTCGCACTCGCGCGCGCGCGATCGGGCCGGAGCGATGTCGTGCTGGAGCCGGTCCATGTGCGGGAGCTGGTAACGGAGGCAGTGCAACGCGCTGAGCGGAACGACTCCGCAAGGATCTCGATCGAACCGAACACCGATCCCGTAGCGATGGCCGACCCGATCCTCCTCGAAGCCGCCCTCGACGCGGTGCTCGAGAACGTTTCGGAGCACGGCGGCGGCGATGCATCCTTGGCTCTTCTCTCCGAGGACGGGCACGTCGCGATCGCGGTCTCGGATCGCGGTCCTGGACTTTCCCGCGAGCTGCGCGCGCGCGCACTCGAGCCGTTCTTCCGCGCGGACCCGGCGCGGAGCCGGAGTCGAGGTGGAGCTGGGCTAGGGCTCGCCCTTGCCGCGTCACTCGTGCATGAACAGGGCGGCTCGCTGGATCTGGCCGAGAGCGAAGGTGGCGGCCTTCGAGTCTCGATCACGCTTCAAGCTGCGCGCACCCAGGCGTGATGCCCCTTGACGCGTAATCGGCACTACACGCCACCGGACGCGAAGAGGACGCGGGAACGTTGTTCTACGTAGTGGGCGGTGCCGCGCTGACCTGACCGAGCGCCGAGTCTCGGTCCCACACGATCGCGAGATCGCCCAACGTCACGATCCCGATAGGCTTGCCATCTTCGACCACCGGTAGACGCCGCAGCGCTTTCTCTTCCATCAGCTTTACGGCATCCCCGATCTTGCTGTCGACCTCCAGCGCCGTGACTTCCTGGCTGCAGATGTCACCGAGCTTCGTCTGCAGATCAAGCCCTTCAGCCAATCCCCGTACGACGATGTCGCGATCGGTCACTATCCCGCAGATCGAACCGTCATCCATCACGATGACGTCACCGATGTTCTTGTCCCGCATGATCCGAGCAGCATCGGCAACCGTTGCGGTCGCCGGAAGCGACTCCGGATTCTTGGTCATGACTTCGGCCACA
>DATGHY010000199.1:0-5970 GCA_035307625.1 Actinomycetota bacterium | reverse complement strand
TGCTGGCATCCCTGCGCGACCGTCGGGACGGGGCCGCAGTCGTAATAGATCGCGAGCCCGGACCAGCCGTCGTGCACGAACAGGCGCACCCCGGGACGATCGAGCGACTTGATCGTGGCGATCGGGAACGTGTCGTCGAGGATGTCCTTCGGGTTGGAGCTCTTCGGGAATCCCGTCACGAGAACCGTTCCCAGGCCGATCACCACGAGCACGACTCCCATGACGCCGAGCAATACCGACGAAGCGCCTTCGACGTCGCTACGCTTCGCAGGCTTCCGTGGGATCGACGCGATCGCGCCGGGCAGGTAGCGCGCGCACACGAGGCCGAGCACGATGCCGCCGACGGCGAGGTTGCGCGCGGCTTGCAGTGCGAGGACGGTGAACGCGAGCGCCAGCGCGACGTCGGTCGGGTCCTTCCGCTCCGGGTTGAACGCGAGCGCTGCGATCGTCAGCAGCAGCAGCGCGAGGAAGATGATCGGGCCGGGGGAGTGGAAATTCGGCGATGCCCACTCGCCGACGAACCCCTGCACGAGCTTGATCAAGCGGAACGCGTGGATGAACAGCTTCGGTCCGTAGGGGTTGAGGAACGCCGCAAGGATGCTCGCACCGGTCACGTAGGAGAGCAGCTTCGCGCGCGCACGGTCGGCCCCGGTCCAGCGCGCGGCGATCTTCAGCCATTCGGCGACAGCGATGACTGCGACGAGTCCGACGCCGAGCACCACCATCCCATGCAGGTTCGCCCACAGCGCTGCGATCGGAACGAACCACCAGATCGCCTTCCCTTTGCGATCGAGCAGCTCGAGCGTCACCACGAACAGGAGGAACGACAGCAGGTTCGGCCGCTCGGTCCAGTTCGGCGAGCCGGCGAACGCCGTGAGCGCGAGCAGCGCCCACGTCCCCATGCCGCTTCCCATGCGGCGCACGAGCAAGCGCGCAACGAGGACGTAGATGATGAGGACGACGATCGCGCGATAGAACAGGATCCCGTACAGCCCGAACGCTTTGTGGATCCCGTACAAGATGACCTCGGACAGCCACTCCTGCACGATCCAGTGCCTCCCGGCCGCGGTATATGAGAACGGATCGACCGCGGGGATCGCGTGGTTGCGGACGATGAGCGCGCCCGTCTTGAGGTGCCACCACAGGTCGGGGTCTTCCAACCGTCGTGCGAGCAGCTTGACGGGAAGAGCAGCGATGACGGCGAAAGCGACGATGTTCGACGGGGTGAGACGCGCGGCCCAGCTTGTCCGCTGGGGGGAGCCTTCAGGCGCTTCAGTCGGCACGACGAGGAGCATAGAGCCTCACCCGGCAGGAGAGCGGGTGGCAGGTTTCCACTCCAAGAACGCGAGGGCGAGCATCCCATAGAGCGGGATCGCCAACACGAGGGCCTGCCGCAACACGCCGATCGGGTTCACCACGTGGACGAAATACGGCCGGCCGATCATGACGGCCGCCGCGGGAACCACGAGAAGCGCGCGCATCCGCGGCGTCGCGCGCACGAGCATCAACGTGATCAGGGGGATCAACAGGATGAGGTAGTCGGCCCATGCGAGTGGGGAGGCGAGGATAGCCCACGGAACCGCCGCCCAGAAGACGTCGTTCGATGCCCGGGCCGGTGTGCGCGCGGCCGCGTAGACGCACGCGATGAACAACCCGATCGCGATGATGTCGGCCAGAGGCGGCGCGTCGATCGAATGCGGGAACCAGTGGCTCGATGTGAGCCACCGGAACGGTATGCCGAGGAGCGAGAGGTTGTGACCGGCTGCTCGCCAGTAGCGGAAGTTGCCCGGCGCGGCGGACGTGACGAATCGGATCGCCGCATGAACGCCGAGGATGAGCCCCGTCATAACCGAAACGGCTGCAGCCGTCCCGAGCTGCCACCACAACGCGCGATGCGCGCGTTTCCGTAGCAGGGGGACAACGAGCAGGATCGGGAACACGCGCAACGCGGTGGCGACGCCGAGCGCGAGACCGGCGCGCGCCTCGTCGCCGCGACGCAGCGACAGCCAACCGGCGACGAGCAAAAGGAGCGCCGGCGCGTTCGGCTCGCCGTTCGCGAGCGCGAGCCGGACCGTCGGAAGCGCGAGCGAGCCGAGCGCGATCGACAGCGAGACGGCTCGGTTCAGCGAGAGCGCGCGCAACACAAGGAAGAGCGACGCGACCAGCGCCGCAGCGTTCAGCAACAACCAGGTCGCATAGGCCGCGCGGAACGGCACCGCGTTGAACGGCCGAGCGAGCAGGATCTGGAACGGCGTGTGCGGATCGCGGTGGTTGTCGGGCAGCGCTTGGACCGTGCCGGGCTCGAACCGGCGAATGAGATCCGGTGTGTTCGCGTACGGATCTGTGCCGTGTCCCCACGCTTTCGCAGCGACGTAGTCTTGCGCGAAGTCTGAATAATCCATCGTCGGCCGCCACGATGCGAGGAACAATGAGATCAAGCTTGTGACGCCGACGACGACTGCGATCACGGGGAGAACAGCGGCGATCGGCCGAGACGCCGGTTTCGCCGCCGAGATGGTTGGATCTGCCGACACCTAGGGATAGTACCGGTGCGAATCCGCCGCGACCGAAGCGCCGACGGTCGAAGCATTCGGCAAGCGCGTCGGGTATGGTGCCGACGCTGTACGAGCACGGAGAGCGATGAACAACAAGCTTCGGCTGGTTCTCCTCAGTTTCCTGATGTTGTTCGTGGAGCTGGCCCTCATCCGCTGGACCGGCTCCAACATCATCTACCTCTCTTACTTCTCAAACTTCGTGCTCTTGGGAAGCTTCCTGGGCATCGGTGTGGGCTTCCTGCGCGCGAACGCGCGGGTGAACCTCTTCAAATGGTCACCTGTCGCGCTGGCGCTGTTGGTCGCGTTCGTGCGGCTGTTCCCCGTGCGCGTGAACCGCTCGGGCGCGCAACTGATCTTCTTCGGGGCAGGGCCAAAGAGTGGGTTGCCGACATGGTTGATGCTCCCGATCATCTTCGTCGCGGTCGCAGCGACGATGGCGATGATCGCGGAGGGGGTCGCGCGGACGTTCGTGCAGTTCGACCCGTTGGAGGCCTACCGCTACGACATCATGGGGAGCATCCTCGGCATCGGCGCGTTCACCTTGCTGTCGTTCTTGAGCGCCCCGCCGCTGGCCTGGGGCCTCGTCTCAGCTCTCATCTTCGCCGTCCTGCTCGGACGAAAGATCTCCCTCGTGCAGGGCGTCTCGTTGGCGATACTCGCGGTTCTTCTCATCCAGGAATCGTTCGTCGCAGGCGATAGCTGGTCGCCCTATTACAAAGTGTCATTGCTCCGAGCGCCGCAATTGGCGATCCCGGGACAACCAGAGCCGATCAACATCGACGTGAACAACATCCCACACCAGTCCATCACCTCGGTCGGCTATCGCAAGCAGAGTGAGCCCGTTTACTTCGCGCCCTATCAGCGTGTGAAGCAGAAGCCGAAGGACGTTCTCATCATCGGCGCCGGGAACGGAACCGACGTTGCGATCGCGTTGTCGATGGGCGTCACGCATGTGGACGCGATCGAGATCGATCCGCGCTTGTATCAGATCGGCAAGCAGCTACACCCCGACCATCCGTATCAAGATCCGCGCGTGACGGTCCATATCAACGACGGTCGCGCGTTCCTCGAGCAGACCCACAACACGTACGACATGATCCTGTTCGCTCTGCCGGACTCCCTGACGCTCGTCGCAGGACAGTCCTCATTGCGCCTCGAGAGCTATCTATTCACGCTCGACGCGATGAGGACTGCGCGCGCGCATCTTCGTCCCGACGGGTTGTTCGCGATGTACAACTACTACCGCGAGCAGTGGCTCCTCGATCGGCTCGCCAACACATTGAAGCAGACCTATGGGTATTCGCCGTGCGTCGATGCGATCCACGGCGTCAACTTCCTCGCTGCGATCTCGATCGCGAAGACGCAAAGCGATCTGGTCTGCGACTCGGTGTGGAAACCGACGTCGTCTTTCCCTCCGCCGGCTCGCGATGACTACCCATTCCTTTATCTGCGCACCCGAACGATCCCCGGCTTCTACCTGCTTACGCTCGCGCTGATCCTGGCGGCGTCGTTGCTGATAACCCGGACGGCTGGGGGCCCGTTCCGCAGGATGGGAAGCTACGTCGACCTCTTCTTCATGGGAGCAGCCTTCTTGCTGCTCGAAACGAAGAACGTCGTTCAGTTCGCGCTGCTGTTCGGGACGACGTGGTTCGTAAATGCGTTGGTGTTCGCCGGGATCCTCTTATCCGTTCTGGCTGCGGTGGAGGTTGCGCGCCACGTGAAGCTCGCGCCGCCGCGCGTGTTATATGTGCTTTTGCTGGGCGCGCTTGTGATCGCCTGGGTCGTGCCGCCGCACGACCTGCTGAAGCTCTCGTTCGCGCCGCGCTTCATCCTCGCCGTCGTTATAGCGTTCCTTCCGATCTTCCTGGCCAACTTGGTTTTCGCGCAGCGCTTCAAAGACGTTGGGTCTTCCAACGTGGCGTTCGGCGCGAACCTGCTCGGCGCGATGATCGGCGGGGTGTTGGAATACCTGTCGTTGATGACCGGCTACCGGGCTCTGCTGATCGTGGTGGCGGTGCTTTACGGCTTGGCGTTCACGTTCGAGACGCGTGTGCGTGGCCGTGCGGCTGACGGCGTTGCTTCGCCGGTCAGCGTCTCCGCAGACGCGTAGTACCTACGTCGGCACCTTCTCCACGAGAGGTCGAGCGTCCAGCAGCGCGATCGCCGCAACCGCGATGGTGGGGATCAGATCGAGCGCGACCGTCCCGGCGCCGGTTGCCTGCGGGCCGGCGGACGCAACCGTGCCGAACGATGCGGCGGCGAACAGCACGAGGTGCCAGACGCGCAGCCGTCCTTCGCGCGAAAGCGTGACGGTTGCGACGAACACAACGGGGATCATCAAGGATGCATACCAGGCCAGCGGCGCCAGCAGGATCATCCACGGCACGACGCTCCAGAACGGACCCAGCAGATCTCCGCGGCTCTTGATCGCGACGAGCAGCCCCGCGAGACCGATCACGATCGCCGCGGCCTCCGCAGGAGCTCCGTGCGCGACACGGAACGCCAGCGACGGAAGCGACATGTTGATCGGGCTCGATCGATACCGGAGGAAGTCGTCATGTGCGGAGGTCGCGAACGCGCGCGCGCCGTGGATCCCGAAGAACAACAGCGAAAAACCAATCAGAACGACGGCGACGAGGACGAGCGCGATCGCAGCGCGCTTCCGGCCTTGCCTCACGAACCAGAAGAGCAGGAGGCCGGGGAAGAGCTTGAGCGCGGTCGCTACGCCTGTGAGGACACCGGGGCCGGTCTCCCGTTCCCGGTCGAGGGAGAGCCACGCCAGTGTTAGAAGGACGAGAACGACGACGGTGGTTCCGCCGTAGATCAGCTCTTGCTGCGCACTCGGGATGACGAGCGCCCCTGCGCCCACAAGCGCAGCGTCGCGCACCGTGAACCCCAGCCGACGACCGATCGCCGCAAGACTCCCGGCGAATCCGGCAACGATGAGGATCTTCCAGGTGATCCACGCGGCGGAGTAGGGGAGGAACGAGAGCGGCGCTAGCAACAGGATCAGCGGCGGAGGATGCGGATCCCGCTGGCCGGAAACGCCGCTGTAGAAGTCCGCACGGCGTCCCATGTAGCGGTGGACGAGTTCCTGGGTCGGCGCGTACGGCTCGCCTCCGTGCACAAGAGCGCGCGCAGCCACGTAGTCCTGGGTGAAATCATTACGCGCCGACGTGCTCGAAAGATGAACGACAACGGTGATCGCGGCGAGGGACAGAAGGGCAACGATCGCGACACGCAGGATGGGGCCACTCGGCAAAGCGAGAGTGCTCTCCTTGTGCGAGCCGTTCACGCGGAGATCCGCTCGTGCGCGCGCAGCCGCACTAGGGAGGCCAGATACATAACGACGGCCACGAGGCTGAGCGCGCGTATCCCGGTCGCGAGGGATGCGTACTCTGCGACGCCGCCGGCG
>DATGHY010000198.1:0-2427 GCA_035307625.1 Actinomycetota bacterium | reverse complement strand
CGACGACAGCGTCGTCTGGATGGGAAGCCCGGCCTTGCGCAGCGCGGCGCGGAGCTCTTCACGGCCTTTCTCGATGGCGTCCTCACGCCGTTCGCGCGTGAACCACTGGCGGATCTTGTTGCGCGCGCGGGGCGTCTTCACGACCTGCAACCAGTCCCGTGACGGCGCTGCGTCGGCCGCTTTCGATGTGATGATCTCGATCGTGTCGCCCGACTGCATCTCTGTCGTCAATGGCACGAGGCGCCCGTTCACGCGCGCGCCTACACACCGGTGCCCGACATCGGTGTGGATCGCATACGCGAAATCGATCGGCGTCGCGCCGATCGGGAACGCGCGCACATCGCCCTTCGGCGTGAACACGAAGACCTCATCCTGATAGAGGTCGATCCGCAAGCTCTCCATGAACTCGCGCGGATCCGATAGCTCCTTCTGCCAGTCGAGCATCTGTCGCAGCCACGCCAGCTCGGCATCGTCGCGCTGGGTGCCGTCCTTGTACTTCCAATGCGCTGCGATGCCGTACTCCGCTGTGCGGTGCATCCCCTCGGTCCGGATCTGTATCTCGAGCGGCTTGCCGCTCGGCCCGACGACGGCGGTGTGCAGCGATTGGTACATGTTGAACTTCGGCATCGCGATGTAGTCCTTCACGCGACCGGGGATCGGCTTCCACAATGAGTGGATGATGCCGAGCGCGCCGTAGCAGTCGCGCAGGGTCTCGGTCGTGACTCGGATGCCAACGAGGTCGTAGATCTCCGCGAACTCACGGCCTCGGATCACCATCTTCTGATAGATCGACCAGAAGTGTTTCGGCCGGCCGCTCACCGTCGACTTGATCTTGACCGCCTTCAGCGCTTCTGAAAGTTGCTCCACGACTTGATCGACGACGTCTTCGCGTTCCGGCTGACGCTCCTCGACCATGCGGACGATCTCGTCGAACTGCTTGGGGTGGAGCGTCGCGAAGGACAGGTCCTCGAGCTGCCATTTGATCTGGTGGATCCCGAGGCGATGTGCGAGCGGCGCGTAGATCTCCAGAGTCTCTCGCGCTTTCAGCTCCTGTGTGTCGCGCGAAAGATGGCCGACGGTACGCATGTTGTGCAGCCGGTCCGCGAGCTTGATCAGGAGCACCCGGATGTCTCGCGCCATCGCGATGATCATCTTGCGTATCGTCTCGGCCTGGTGCGCTTCCTTCGACTGGAACGTGACCTTGTCGAGCTTCGTCACGCCGTCGATGATGTGCGCCGTCTCCTCGCCGAATTCGGTCTGGATCTCCTCGATCGACAGCGGCGTGTCCTCGACCACGTCGTGGAGCAGCGCGGCAACGATCGTCGTGGTATCCATGTTGAGGTCGGCCAGGATGCGGGCCACCTCTAAGGGGTGCTCGATGAATCGCTCCCCCGACGCTCGGAACTGGTCCCGGTGGCTCTCCGCCGCGTACTCGTACGCGCGCTCGATGAGCTTCAGGTCGGCCTTGGGGTTGGATGACTTGACCGCGTGGACGAGCGACTCGACCCCGCTCTCCGGCTCTTGCTCGACGGGCCGGAGGCGCGCGAGCACCCCGCGTCGTTTGCCGTCGGACTGCGCTGGCCGGGGATCCATCACACCAGTGTAACCACCGGTGTGTAGGTGCGGCCCGAGCTAATACTGCAGGAGAGACACGATGTCGTAGCCTTCGAGCTTCTCGCGGCCCTTCAAGAAGGCCAGCTCGATCAGGAACGCCATCGAAACGACCGAGCCACCCAGGCGCTCGACGAGGCGCGCGGCGGCGGCAGCTGTTCCACCCGTGGCCAGCACGTCGTCGACGATCGCGATCCGCTCGCCGGGCGCGATCGCGTCGGCGTGAATCTCGATCGTCTCCTCCCCGTACTCGAGCTGGTAGCTCTCGCCCTCGGTCTTCCACGGAAGCTTGCCGTGTTTGCGGATAGGGACGAATCCGGCGGCCATGTGGTACGCGACCGGGGCCGCAACGATGAAGCCGCGCGCCTCGATGCCGACGACCTTGTCGGCCGTGCCACGACCGAGGCCGACCACGATCTCATCGATCACACTCGACAGCGCGACCGGATCGGCTAGTAGCGGCGTGATGTCTTTGAACACGATCCCCGGCTTCGGGAAGTCGGGGATGTCGCGCACGCGGCTCCGCAGGAGCTCGGATGCGTCACGCATCTAGCGTCTCTTCTTTTTCTTCTTCTTGCGAGGTTTCGGCGCGGCGCGCTGCACGCGCATCGGACCGGCCGGTGCTTGCTTCGGCCGGCCGTCCCCATCGCCGTTCTCCCCAACCACCGTCGCGGCTTGCGCGACGTAGTCGGCTGCTGCGACTTCGCGTGAAGGACGAGGCGCCGGCTTTCCCGGCCGGAAATCGCCGGTCGCAACGCGCTCGCGCACCGACGCGTACCGCGGCTCGCGCTCTTTCAGCGCAGCGAGGATCGGCGA
>DATGHY010000197.1:0-3002 GCA_035307625.1 Actinomycetota bacterium | reverse complement strand
GTCGACAACATCATGCTCGGCACCGACTACCCGCACACGGACTCGTCGTGGCCGAACACGCAGATGATCATCAAGGAGCAGATGGGCGACATCCCGGACGAGGACAAGCACAAGATCTGTGCGGGCAACGCGATCAAGGTGTTCCAGCTCAACGGCAAGTAGCGCGCGCCGTCCTCGGACCCCCCGAGGTCTTGTCACCAGGCGATGAAATAACCGCATCTGATGACAAGACCTCAGCGTCTGTAAGCACGCGACGGATCGACCTAACAACCTGCTCCGGCTGGTTCTTGAGTTCGTCCCACGTGATGTGGACCATGCGCCATCCAAGAGCTACTAGTTCATTGCCCCGCCGCCGATCTCTGCGCCAGCGAGCCAATCCGGAGTGCCATCGGTAGCCGTCAGTTTCGATTCCGACTCGACGATCGGGAAAGGCGAAGTCCAGGACTGCGACGGTACGTCCGCCTACGATGACCTCGTGTTGTCGCGAAGGTTCAGGGAGGCCGCTGCGTTTGAGAAGCCTGACCATCCTTGTCTCGAACACGCTCCTCGGAACTCCCTCTTGAGTGCGATCCTCGATCAGCTCGCGCATGAGCGCCACGCCGCGCCGCCCACCGCGTCCACCCACCTCTTCCAACCGTCGACGCAAAACGGAGATCGACACCAAGCCCCGCCTAAGCGCATCATCCAGTGCCTCCTCGACAACATCCCTATGCACTACGGCCGCGATGTCGATAAGCGTTCGAGCAGCCTTGGTCACACGGATCCCCTCGATGATCTCGACGTCGGCGGCCGTTAGCCGGCTGCGGTGTACGGTGCCGGTGCCCGCTCCTCGCCGGTTCGGCGGCACCGTTAGCTCCACAAGCTCCCGCTCCAGCCCTGCGAGATGCATGAGCCTTCCAGCGGCGCGATGTGAGATGGCTGCGGGAGGACCCCACGATAGGCATGCGACAAGCAGCCTTTGATGCCAACCATCGGGCACACCCGCAAGCCGAAAGACATTGTGAGCGACTCGTTCCCAACGGCCGCTCGATAATCGGTATCTGATCGCCTGCGGATCGAAGTCGGCCGCAATAGCTTGCTGCCGGCTGAACACGCCGAACTGCCGGGCGGCGAGCTGGGCGATCCGCCGATCCACCGACGGTGTTGTCATGAGGTGATGCCATATGCGCATTTCATGACAACGCCACGTTAAGGGCGCGCGCGCGCCGGGCCTCAAGCGGGAAGAACGTATCCTTCGGGGTGTGATCGGGGCGCTCCTTAAGCAAGTAGCCGCGCGCGAGCCGGACACGGTCGCCTTCGTCGACGGCGACCAGCGGCTGACGTACGCGGAATGGGATTGGCTTTCCGATCGAGCAGCCTTCTCCCTATGGGAGGAAGGCATCCGGCCCGGCGAAACGGTCGCGCTGCTCCTGGACGCGTCGTTCACGTATCCCGTCGCGTATCTCGGTGCGGCGAAGATCGGCGCGATCACTGTGGGGATCAATACGCGCCTGGGGCCGGATGAGGTCGACCATGTGCTCGACGACTCGCGCGCGCGCGCGCTCATAACGGACCGGCCGGGGTTCCCGGAAGCCTTGGTCTTCACACCCGATCGCCTCAACCGGCCGGGCAGCTCGATCGAGGTCGCGACCCGACCCAACGACATCGTGGCGATCGTCTACACCAGCGGTACGACCGGCCTGCCCAAAGGAGCCGCGTTCACGAACCGCGCGCTCGACGCCGTTCGCGAGATCGAGCACGCCGTCGACCCCGTCGATCACCCCAAGACCCTGGGCGGCACACCGATGGCGCACATGGGGTTCATGACCAAGATCGGCGCGCACATCGCGCGCGCGAGCACCACGGTGCTGATGCGACAGTGGGGCGCGCGCGCGGCGCTAGAAACGATCGAGCGCGAGAAGCTCACGTGGCTCGGCGGTGTGCCGACGCAGCTGGCGCTGATGTTGATGGATCCGCAGTTCGGCTTGTTCGACCTTTCGTCCCTGCGTTCGTGCTTGGTCGGTGGCGCGCCCGCATCGCCGGACCTCGTGCGATAGATCCGCCAAGGGTTCGGCGTCCCCGTCACCGTGCGCTACTCGTGCACCGAGCTGGCCATGGCAACGGGCACGCGGGCGGGCGATCCCGACGTCGTGATCGCGCAGACGGTCGGCCGCCCGCTGCCGGGCGTCCACCTTTCGATCCTCGACGCCAACGCGGACGGCGTCGGCGAGATCGCCGTGCGGTCCCCGACGATGATGAGCGGCTATTGGCACAACGACGCGGCAACGAATGCGGCGATCGACAAAGCCGGTCTCTTCCACACCGGCGACCTCGGACGCGTCGACGAAGACGGGAACTTGCACCTCGCGGGCCGCTCGAAAGAGATGTACATCCGCGGCGGATACAACGTGTATCCCGTCGAGATCGAGGATTTGCTGCGCACGCACCCGAAGGTCGCACAGGTCGCCGTGATCGGCGTGCCCGACGACGTGCTCGGCGAGCGCGGGCGTGCAGTCGTGGTCGCGGCCGGCGACCCACCGACGCTGGACGAGCTTCGCGAGTGGGTGTGCGCGCGCGTCGCCGACTACAAGGCGCCCGATGAGCTCGAGCTCCGCGAGGAGCTTCCCATGACCGCGATGTTCAAAGTCGACAAGCGCGCGCTGGCCCAAGACCTATGATTCGCGCATGCCTGCCCTCGAGCTGACGAGCGAACGCCTGCGCGCGCGCGAATGGCGAGACGGCGACGCGGTCGAGGTATGGCGGCTCGTACAAGACCAGCCGAACATCTTCGGCCCGGTCGGCTCGATCGCTTCCCAGCAAGACGCGGAACGGTGGGTCGCGCAAGAGGTGGCGGATAAGGCCGCGCCGGTGCGCATCAAGTACCGCTTCGCGCTGGAGCTGCTCAACGGGGGCACGCTGATCGGCGGCTCCCGCGTTCACATCGAGGATGCGAACAACAAAATGGCGAGCATCGGCATGGCGCTGCACCGGCCGTACTGGAGCCAAGGATTCGGCACCGAAGT
>DATGHY010000196.1:0-7060 GCA_035307625.1 Actinomycetota bacterium | reverse complement strand
TAGAACGGCCTGGCCGCGCGCGCGCGCGGCGCCGTCGCGTGCCTTCAATGCGATCCCCAACCCCGCAACGGCCACGCACGCCAATCCTTCCGCGCCGCTCTTGATCAGCACTTGCGGCGCGGCCGTCATGAGGTCGGTGTCCAACCGCTCAGTCCCGCCGACCAGGAATGGATGCGCGCGCATCGCTTCCGCCTCCGGACCGCCCTCGATGGCGAGCAGCCCTCGCGCAAGCGCGCGCAACGGCGCGACGAACGTCGGCACGCCGCACCCGTCCGTCAACGTCGCGCTGATCTTGCCCACCATCTCTTCGACGAGGGCGGTGACGGCGCGCTGCAGCGGATGATCTGGGTCGCGATAGCTTTCCAGCGGCCACCCGGATGCCGTGCACGCGACGAGCATCGCTGCGTGCTTCCCCGAGCAGTTGTGGTACACGGGGGCGCGCTCGTGCACCCCCATCACCGCCGGTAGGTACATCGGCACGTCGGCCGGGCACCGCAATGCGCCCTCGTCCACGCCGCCCGCCGCGAGCACCGCCCGCACCGCTTCGATGTGCTCGGGCTCGCCGTTGTGCGACGCGCACGCGATCGCGAGGGCGCGCGCATCCGACGGGACCCAGCCAGCCTCCACCGCCACGCGCGCCTGCAGCGGCTTCGCCGACGAGCGGAACGCGGCAGGTTGCTCGGGATCTCCTGCCCACGCGACGAGCGCGCCCCCTTGATCGATCACTGCGACATCGACCAGATGCGAGCTCTCGCGAACGCCCGACCGGACGACGTCCACGACGAGTGGCTCGGGCATCAGCGGCCGAACGCGAGCCGCTCGGCCAGCGCGGAGGGAAGTCCCGCGTCGCGGATCTTCGCCGCGGCCGTTCCGATCGCGTACGGCACGCGATGGACGACCGCCGTCGCGCGCTCGGTATCGACGATCATCATCGACGCACGCGGATCGCCGTCGCGAGGTTGCCCGACACTCCCCGGGTTGACCATGAAGCGCTTGCTCCCGTTCGTCTCGAGCGACGACGGCTTCCCGTCGCGGAGCGCATGCCCGTCTATGCGCCCTCCCTCGTCGACGAACAACGTGGGCAGGTGTGTGTGCCCGAAGAAACAGCGAACGAAATCGCCGGCGTCGAAGCTCGCGCGCGCAGCTTCGACATTCATCACGTACTCGGCGGCCGGGTCGACGACCGATCCATGTACGAGCAGCCCTTCGGCTGCGTCACTGCGCGGCTCGAGGCCCGACAAGAATGTGCGCGTGTCGTCGTTCATCACCGACGTCGTCCACACGATGGCTTCGGTGGCGATCTCGTTGAACCATTCGGTATCGAAACGGCCCGTTGCCGCGAGGTCGTGGTTCCCTGCGATGCACACCGCGGAAGGCTGCTCGGCAAGACGTGCAACGACGGCGTTGGGGTCAGCGCCGTAGCCGACGATATCCCCCAAGACGTACGTGGAATCTGCGCCTTCTTCGGCGACGCGGTCGAGCACGGCGCCGAGCGCTTCGAGGTTCGAGTGGATATCGGAGATGACTGCGATGCGCACACGGCAATGCTAGCCGTGGCGGTCAGTCGACGTCGGTGTTCCCGTGTGCGATAGGCCAGGCGCCGCTGCGCTCAGAGCAGAGTTCGGCGAACGCCTCCGCGATGGCCGGATCGAGCTGGGTCCCACCCGCCGCGAGGATCTCATGCACGGCTTCGTCCACCGAAAGCGCGCGCCGGTACGGACGATCCGACGTCATCGCGTCGAACGTGTCGACGACGGAGAAGATCCGTGCCGCGAGTGGGATGTCATCGCCCTTCAAACCGCGCGGGTAGCCTTTCCCGTCCCAGCGCTCGTGGTGACACTCGACGATCGGGATCGCGCGCTGCAGGAAACGGATCGGCGCCAGCATCTGGCCGCCGAGGATCGGGTGCGTCTGCATCACTTCCCACTCTTCGCGTGTGAGCGGGCTCGGCTTGCGGAGGATGTGGTCGGGGATGCCTACTTTGCCGATGTCGTGAAGCAAGAAGCCGTAACGGAAGACGCGATCGTCGGCCAGTTCGGGCTGCACGCGCTGTGCCAGCGCCACCGCGTAGTCGTGCGCGCGCGACAGGTGGGAACGCGTGTGCGCGTCGCGCGCCTCGACGACGAACGCAAGCGTCTTCACCGTGGCGAAATAGGACTCTTCGAGCTCGTGCAACGTGTGCTCGAGCTCTTCCGCGCGCGCGCGCTCCTTGTGATAGATCCGATTCAGGTCGCGCGCGAATTCGAGCAGCTGGTCGCGGACGCCCGCCTCGTCAAGAACGGGAAGCGCTTCCTCGTCGCGCATCGAAAGCACGGTAGCCGTCCGTTCGTCGGAACGCACGGGCCTAGGCTGCCCCATGCCGAGCTCCCATCACCGTTTCGATGAGATCGAGCGGGCTGAACGGCTTCGTGAAGAACGCGTCGGCCCCGGCTCGGTACGCATCTTCGCGCGCGGTCGGCGTGCTCTTTGCGGTCAGCACAACGATGCGTACGTCACTGAAGGAGGGATCGGCGCGCAGCGCGCGGCACACCTCATACCCGTCCAGACCGGGCATCATCACGTCCAGGACGACGACGTCGGGGGGCCGGATCGCAGCGATCGCGAGCGCATCGTGTCCGTCGACCGCTTCGTCGAGATCGAAGCTGGCGTCGTGGAGCACCGCACTAAGGAGATTGCGGACCAAAGGGTCGTCATCGACCACCAGTACCCGCATGCGGTCTTTCTTCGCCATCGTCACGTCCGGCTCGTGGGTGATTGAATGAGTATCCGTTGCCGGAAGAGGACCCGTCTATAGTCCTCTTGGACCCTCAGGATGACCCCTGCGGGCTAGAAGGTTCTCTAGATGTCGAGCAGCCTCGCGCCGGCTTCTAACCGCCGGTGAGCACGTCGCTCGGGTCCGCTTCTCCCGTTTGGTAGCGGCGCGCGAGCTCTTCGTTCAGCGAGTCGAGAACGTCCAGAAGCGGACGCCTTTGAGCGGACACGTCGTGCTCCGCGCTTTCGAGGTCTTCGATGATGCGGCGGATCTCAGTCTCGTCCAGTGTCGGGAGGTTGGCGATCGTGTCGTCGGAGACGAGCTTGGTCACCCGGCGATGCGGGTGCGCGAAGTCGAGGTTGGGGTCGTTCAGGGGCAGCGAGCCCCTGCTGGGGCCCCGCTGATCCTGATCCGACAAGATCGAAGGCAGAAGCTCCAGGAGGGTTCCCGCGTCGTCGCCGCGCGCACGCCGCTCCAGCTCCTTCTTCAGGATCGCCAGCCGCCCATGGAGCATCCGACGCTCGTACGAGAGGAGCGCCTCCTCTTCGCGGGTCTCGGCCCGCATCGCTCGGACCTCATCGGTCGAGCGCGCGCGGAGATCCGCCAGGTAGCCGGCGTCGAGTATGTGGTCGAGCCTGCGCTTCTTCTCGGGCACGCGACGATGCTAACGCAGAAAAACCGTTGCGGGAATGCCACGTTGGACATGCATGAGAGGGAAGATAAGGCTGCGCGCCGAACCCTCTGCGCAAGGTGGAAGATCCCACTCCTCCGCTTGACGAGGACCTGACTGATGTGTCAGCATTTGTTAGATAGCCCAAACGGATAGCGTTAGGGAACCCTAACATCTGCCTGATGCCCCGCGACGAGATGACGATGACGACATGAGCACAGCGCAGACCGTTCTGCTCGGCGCGATCGCAGGGTTCACGATCTTCCTCGGTTTGCCCGCCGGGCGCATGCGGAGCGACTCCGTTCGCCTGAAGACGTTCCTCACCGGCATCTCTGCCGGGATCCTTGTCTTCCTGCTGTTCGACATCCTCCAGAACGCGACCGGGCCCCTCGAAACCGCCGTTGACGCCGTCCGCGAATCGCACCACGGCTGGGGACACCTGATCGCGACCGGCGCTGTCTACGCAGGGGGCATCGCGGTGGGGCTGATGGGGTTGTTGTACGTCAGCCGGATGTGGCGCAACCGCCGTGCGCAGGCGAGCCTCGGGCCCGGCGCGATGGCGGTTGCCGAAACGGACGCGGCGCGGGCGCGCGAGCACGAGCTGCTCCACCTCGGCATGTCGATCGCGCTCGGGATCGGGTTGCACAACTTCTCCGAAGGGCTTGCGATCGGTCAGGCTGCACACTCGAACAAAGTGTCTCTCGCGTTGCTGCTCGTGATCGGATTCGGGCTCCACAACGCGACCGAAGGATTCGGCATCATCGGGCCGCTCGCAGCCGGCAACGTGCGCGCATCGTGGAAGTGGCTCGGCATCGCGGGGCTGATCGGGGGCGGGCCAACGTTCCTCGGGACGCTCCTCGGCACCATGGTTTCGTCTGAGCTTCTTTTCGTCGCCTTCCTCGCATTAGCCGCCGGCGCGATCCTGTATGTGATCGGCGAGCTCTTCGCGGCCGGGCGGCGGTTGTCGTGGGATTGGATGCTGTGGGGCATCCTCCTCGGCTTCCTCGTGGGCCTGGCGACGGACATGATCCTCGTTGCCGCCGGCGTCTAGCTACAGCCCGTACGTCTTCGCGATGATCTCTTTCATGATCTCGGTCGTGCCGCCCCCGATTGGACCCAAGCGCGCGTCGCGCCACGCGCGCTGGACGGGGAATTCCATCATGTAGCCGTAGCCGCCGTGCACCTGCAGTGCCTCATCGGCAACCTTCCAATCGAGCTCGGTCGCGAACCACTTCGCCATGCTTACCTCGCGCAGCGCGTCCTCCCCCGCCGCCAGCTTGCGCAGCGCGTGATGGGTCAGCGCGCGCGCGGCTGCGATCTCCGTTTCGAGATCGGCGAAACGGTGCCGCCACACCTGGAACTTCGCGACCGGCCGTCCGAACGCTTCGCGATCCTTCGCATACGCGATGGCGGACTCCAGCGTCTTCTGCGCCGCTGCGACCGCTGCGAGCGCCATCACCAGCCGCTCCCATTGGAAGTTCTTCATGATGCAGATGAAGCCTTCGTTCTCGTTCCCGAGAAGGTTCTCCCTGGGCACGCGGCACTCATCGAAGAACAGCTCGGCGGTATGCGACGTCCACCAACCAACCGTGCGCATCCGATTGGTGGTAAACCCCGGCGTGTCCTTCTCGACGACGATCAATGAGATGCCGCCGTGGCCTTCTCCGCCGGTCCGCGCGGCGACGACGACGTAGTCCGCCTTCGAGCCGTTCGTGATGAACGCCTTCTGCCCGGTGAGGACGAAGTGGTCGCCGTCCCGGATCGCTTTTGTTTGTATGTTCGCGACGTCGGAGCCGGCGCCGGGCTCGGTCACCCCGAGCGCGCCGATCATCTCGCCGCGGACCGAAGGAACCAGCCAGCGCTTCCGCTGCTCTTCGGTCCCGAATCGGTAGATGTAATAGGAGCCGAGATCTTTGTGACCGCCGATCCCCGCAGCCACGCCGCCGGCGCCGCACTGCGCGAGCTCCTCATTCACGATCGCATCCGCGATGAAGTCGGGACCGGTGCCGCCGTACGTCTCGTCGTACTTCAATCCGAGCAGCCCGAGCTCGCCGAATCGCAGATAGAGATCGCGTGGGAAGTCGTGCGCGCGCTCCCACTCCTCAACGTTCGGCGCGATCTCCTTCTGGATGAACTGCCGGACCGAGTCGCGGAACGCGATGTGGTCCTCGGTGAACAGATCCCAGCGCGCGCTCATAGCCCCATCAGCTTCGAGATGACTTCGCGCATCACTTCGTCGGTGCCGCCGCCGATGCGGATCAGCCGCGAGTCACGCCAGGCTCGCTGGATCGGAAGATCCATGGTGTACGCGGCGCCACCGAAGATCTGCATCGCTTCGTTGGCGACGCGACTCGCAACGATGCCACCGTAGAGCTTCGCCATCGAGATCTCTTTGACCGGGTACTCCCCGTTCCCGAACTTCCACGCCGCGTCGTAGATCATCTGGCGCGCTGCTTCGATCTCGGTCGCCATGGTCGCCAGCCGATGAGAGATCGCTTGGTTCTTGCCGATCGGCTTGCCGAACGCGTGCCGGTCCTTGGCGTATTGGATGCATGCGTCGAGCAGCCGCTGGGAGCCCGCGATCGATCCGGCGACGCCGACGAGCCGCTCGCCTTGCAGTTCCCACATGATCTGGGCGAAGCCTTCGCCGTCGACGCCGAGCAGCGCGTCCGCAGGCAGGCGCACATCTTCGAGCGCGATCTCGGCGGTGTCGGACGAATGCATCCCGAGCTTGTCGAGGCGCTTCGTAACCGTCCAACCCGGCGTGTCGGTCGGCACGAGGAACAAGCTGAACCCGTGATGGCCGGCCGGCTTGTTCGTGCGCGCGACCAGTGTGCAGAAGTGCGCGCGCACGCCGTTCGTGATGAAGATCTTGCGGCCGTTGATCACCCAGTCCGAGCCGTCCCGGACCGCGAGCGTTTGGATGTTGGCGACGTCGGAGCCCGCGCCCGGCTCGGTGATGCCGAGGCATGCGATCTTCGTGCCTTTGATCGCCGGACGGAGGTATCGGTCGATCTGTTCCTTCGTTCCGAACTTGAGGATCGGCGGCGTCGCCATGTCGGTCTGCACCGCGACGGCCATGCCCACGCCGCCGGAGCCGCACCGCGCCATCTCCTCTTTCAGGACGAGCGTCGAGATGTAGTCGCCGCCCTGGCCACCGACCTCTTCGGGATACGCCAAGCCGAGGTAGCCGGCGTCGCCCAGCTTGGTGAACACCCAGTCGGGGAAGTCCCCGGCCTCCTCCCACTCCTCGGCGTACGGCGCGAGCTCTCGCTCGACGAACGCGCGCACGGTGGCCCGCAGAGCCTCGTGCTCGGGCGTGAAGATCGACGAGCGGACGGCCGTTTCCATCCCTACCCGTTAAGGGCCAAGCGCAACGTTTCGAGACCGCGGAGATTGATCCGGCCGTTCCACTGCGGATCGCTCGCCGGCTCGATCTTGTCGAATCGATCGACGAGCGAACCGATCGCGACCTGCCCCTCGACGCGCGCGAGCGCGGCACCGAGGCAATAGTGGACGCCGCCGCCGAAGGAGAGGTGGTGCGACGCGTCGGCGCGCGTGACGTCGAGCCGATCGGCATCGTCTCCCCAGCGCGCGCGATCGCGGTTCGCCGAGGCGAGGACCAGGCCGCAGAACGA
>DATGHY010000195.1:0-6844 GCA_035307625.1 Actinomycetota bacterium | reverse complement strand
CCGCAGCGTCCGAAGAACCATGACGAGCAGCCCTCAACCGGCGCGCGCGCGATCCGCGACGCGTTCACGTTCCTGAAGGGCAAGCGCGTGCTGCAGGCCACGTTCGTGGTTGATCTGGTCGCGATGATCTTCGGTATGCCGCGCGCGCTGTTCCCGATCCTCGCGGTGAAGCAGTTCCATCGCGGTCCGGAGATCGTCGGCGCGCTGTTCTCCTCGATCGCCATAGGAGCGGTGATCGGCGCGTCGACCGCGGGATGGGTGAAGCGCATCTCGCGACAAGGCTTCGCGGTACTCATCGCCGTTTCGCTCTGGGGCGGATGCATCGCGCTGTTCGGCCTTGTTCACTCGGTGGCGCTCGCGTTCATCCTGCTGGCCCTGGCCGGCGCCGCCGATGTCATCTCGGCCGTGTTCCGCGGAACGATCCTCCAATCGACGGTCACCGACGCCGTCCGTGGCCGGTTGACGGCGATCCACATCCTGGTCGTGACCGGTGGCCCGCGCCTCGGAGACGTCGAGGCGGGGCTCGTGGCCAGCGCGTTCACACCGGCGATCTCGGTGGTGAGCGGGGGTCTCGCGTGCATCGCAGGGGTACTCGTCATCGGCGCGCTGATCCCACAGTTCGCGCGGTACCGCGTAGGAGACCCGCCGGGTTAAGAGTCGGAAAGGTCCGCAATCCATCCCAGGCGGCCGCCCGTATTCCTCGCATGAAGAGAGTCTCGTGGCGTGGAGTCGGCGTGGGTCTCGCCGTCTGTGGTGCCCTGTTCTTGCTCGCATTACCCGCGCTCGGCGCGACGACGAAGAACGTTTCGATCACCAGTTACATGTTCACTCCCGGCTCGCTCACGGTCCACGTTGGCGACAAGGTGACCTGGAAGAACAACGATCCTGCCATCGACTATTACGGCCACACAGCGACGTCGAACGACGGTCACACTTTCGATTCCGGAACCCTAAGTCCGGGCCAGAGCTACTCGTTCACTTTCTTGCACGCCGGAACCTTCGCGTACCACTGCAATGTCCATCCCACTCAAATGCATGGAACGATCACGGTTCTCGGCGCAAACCCCGCTCCCATGCCGACGCCGACCCCCACGCGCGCCAGTTCGAAGCCGACCGCGACGGCGACGGCCAAGCCGACGGTTGTGCCCGTGTCGCCAACTCCCACGTCCTCGGTGAAGCCGTCGCCTCGCGTGACTAAAAGGCAGAGCAGCCCGCCGCCATCGCCGACACCGAGCCGTGTGGTTGCAGCCGCGTCGTCTTCTTCTCAAACGGGGTTAACCATCGGTTTGATCGCCGGCGCGCTCATCATCCTCGTCGGCGGAGGGCTGCTCGTCATTCGCAAACGCAAAACCCTTCTGTAACGCACAAGTCACACGCGTTTCGCCGTGGTCATGAGCGCGTGAATTAGTACCCAGATACCATCGGCGACCGATGGTCAAGAAAACTGCGAGGGTGAAGCGCGCGCGCCGCGTGAGTGCGCCGTTCTTGCTTGCTGCACGGCTGCTCGACATCCGGGCAACGCATCGCGCGATGCTGGAACGCTTCGCGAAGCGCGGTGCGATCGCGATCATGTTCACCGACATCGTCGACTTCACGAAGGCGACCGAAGCCGGTGGCGATAAGGCAGCCACGAAGCTGCTCGATGCGCACGACGCGGTCGTTGAGACGTTCGTGCGCAGGCACAAGGGTCGCATCATCAAGTCGCTCGGCGACGGCTCGATGGCCGTGTTCAACGATCCTGCGGAAGCCGTGCGCGCGGCCGTAGGGATCCTCGAGGCGGTACGAGACCTTCCGCCCGTGCGTGGTTGGAAGCTCCGCGTGCGCATCGGCATCGACGTCGGTAAGCCGAGCAAGCGCGGCGACGACTACATCGGTCATTCCGTGAACCTCGCTGCGCGCCTGACTCGGCGCGCCCACCCGGGCGAAGCGCTCGTAACGGAGGCCGTTCAGGCCTCGCTGAAGAACCTCGACGGCGAGGCGCGATGGGAGAAGCTTGGTGCGGTCGCGCTGAAAGGTCTCGCGAACTCGCCGAAAGCCTGGCGGTTGCGGCTCGGCCGCGCGCGCAAGAAGCCGAAAGCTAGTGCTTCGCGAAGAAAGCCAGCACGGTCTCGTTGAACCGCTGAGCTTCCTCGAGCTGGATCGCGTGAGCCGTCTCGAACTCGTCGAGCTTCGCACCGGGGATCAGCGTCGAGACTTCGTGGGACAGCTCGGGCGGGACGAGGATGTCTCGCTTCCCCGTTAGCACGAGCGTCGGCGCCGTGATCGTGCCGAGGCGCGCGCGCGCATCGTGCATCTCTGCCGCGTCCAGCTGATGCAAGTATCCCTCGAGCTGCGTTTCCGCCATCGTCTTCTCGATGATGTTCATCATCGCCGGCGCGCCGGCGATGAGGGCGGGCGAGAAGATGAAGAGCGCGCGGAAACGCACCAGCGCTTCGACGCCTTGCGTCTCGAGGATCCCCAGCTGCACCAATCGGATGCGGGAGCGCCACTCGCTGGGACCCGGCCACGTCGACCCGAGCGCGAGCGAGCGGATGCGCGCGGGGGCTTCGAGCGCGAGCTCTTGCGCGATCGCCCCTCCGAGCGACACGCCGAGAACGTGCGCGCGCTCGATGCCCGCATCGTCCATCACGGCGAGCGCGTCCAGAGCCATCTGCTTGGTGGTGTAGGGGGGTGGCGGGACTGAGGACTTCCCTATCCCCCGGTTGTCGATCAAGACGAGGCGATGATGTTCGGCGAGCACCGACTGCTGCATCGCCCAGCCGCGAGAGTCCGCGCCGAGACCCATGATCATGACGATCGGATCGCCGTCGCCGGCCGTCTCGTAGTAGATCTCCGCGCCGCCGGAGTCGACGCTCGGCATCAGCTTGCGCGCGGCTGCTCGGCCGCTTTCCGAAGCTCAACCAGCGAATCGCGCAACGCGTCGGCGAGGCTCCATATATCGGGCATGTGCTCGCGGCACGCGACGATCCCGAAGTTCATCGCGCCCACGTAGCTCCACACGGTGATGTTGAGACCGATGCCTTCCAGGATCGGGCCGACCGACGAGAGCGTCTCCAGGCGCGCGCCGACGATCTCGAGCGGCTGCGGGGGACCCGGCACGTTCGACACGACGAGGTTGATCGGCGGCCGGTGGCGCGACGCCCAACCCCTGCGCGAGTACAAGCGCATGAACCACGCGAACGGGCGTGGCGGTGTCTGTTGCGACCAATCCGCCAGCATCTCCGTGCCGAGGATGTTGTGCACGACCTTCGCGGCCTTCGTCTGGGCTTGGATCTCTTTCAAGCGCGCGATCGGATCGTCGAGGTCGGTTCGCAGCGTGACGAACATGTTCGAGACTCGGTTGCCACCGAGGCGCGGCTCGGTGCTGGTCGACGTTGGAACGCCGGCGACAAGCGGCTTCGAGGGCAACTCAGCGCGATCGGTGAGGTACCTGCGTAGCGCGCCGGCACACACCGCCAACACGACGTCGTTGACCGTGACGCCGAACGCAGAACGCACGGCCTTCACGTCGGCAAGCGAGAGCGTCGTCATCGCGAACGTGCGGTGCGGCGTGAGAGCGGCGTTGAAGGATGTCTTCGCCGTCGAGAAGGGCAATGGAGTCTTCACAACTGCATCACGCCGATTCCGCCTCAACGCGGTCATCGCCTCGAAGGTTCTCTTAAGGAGGTTCGGAAGATCTCGCAGGTCCTTGCCGATGTCGGCGACGGCATCGAAGAGCAATGTCTTGTTCGACGGGATGGCTTCGGGCTTCCACGGTGAGGTTTCCGAGGGCTGCTCGGGCACGGTTTGCATCACGTTCGCCAGCAACGCCGCCGCCGCAAGGCCATCGGCGATCGTGTGATGCATCTTCGCGACGAAGCCGACGCGCCCGTCTTCCAAACCTTCGACCACCCAGATCTCCCACAGCGGATGCTCTCGATCGAGCGGCCTGCTCGCGACGTCGGAGATCATCTCGCAGAACTCGCGGGGGCCGCCCGGCGCGGGACAACCGACGCGGCGCACGTGGTAGTCGATGTCGAAGTTCGGGTCTTCGATCCAGACGGGATGGTGAAGCCGCCACGGAACCTCGACGATGCGACGGCGGAACGGCGGCAGCAAGTGGATCCGCGAGGCGAGCACATCTTTCACCGCCTGGAACGAATACCGAGGCGTGGAATCGGATGGATCGATGACGGCGATCTTCAGCGTGTGCATGTGCGCGTTCGGCGTCTCCATGTAGAGGAAACCCGCGTCCAGACCGCTGAGCCGCTCCATGCGGCGCATCCTCGCACGGCGCCGGGCGCGCGCGCCAGGGGTTACAACAAGCCGCTCGTCTGCAGTGCTTCTTGAACGAAGCCGCCGACTTCGCCGCGCCACATGAACGCGACGTGGTTGGAGTTGAACCACGCGATCCGCGGCATGCCCCAGTGCAGCCAGAGCTTGTGTGCCTGCGCCGGTGTCGCCATCCGGTCGGCCAGTCCGGCGCAGATGAAGAGGCGCTCCGTCGGCACGACGGCGGGAAGCCCGAGCGGCGACACCAATCGATGCACGTCTTCTGCTTCTTCGCTGATCAAGCCGTGCTGCTCCGCGCGCTTCCTGAGGTTGCGCGGCCCGTGCTCGATGAAGAGGTCGGTGAGGTTGCACGTCGGGAACGCCGAGAGCACGAACGAAAGGTCCGGATCGAGCCCGGCGAGGATCCCCGAAAGGTGCGCGCCCATCGATACGCCGTAGAGCCCGACTGTTGTGCCGCCTTGCGCGCGGATCCATCCGAGCACCCTGCGCGTATCCCAGACCGCTTGGGCGAAGCCGTGAACGATGTCGACGAGGTTGTACGTCATGAACGCGGCGCCCGAGAGCCGGCCGATGCGACGCGGTCCGTGCAACGGCGCGATAGGGAACGCAACGTTCAGGCCGAGCACGCGATGCAGCCACATCGCGCGGAACCCCCACAGGTCGACGTAGGGATATCCCATCCCGAACGCGTGCAAGCACACGACCCACGGACGATCCTCTGCGCCGACGTGACGCAGCACCCACGCGTGGCCCGTACGGTTCGCTTCGTACGAGAGCCAGCGCTCGCGTCCAGGATCTTGCGGATCCGGCTCGTACTCGCTCTCGAACGAAACATGCTCGAACCCGACCCCAGGCAGTCGCGACCGGGAGATCATCGGTGCAACCAGAGGCGGCGGCGCTGCGTGGAAGCTCGGCGGGTCGGCGATCCATCCGCGACGGTCGTACAGCTCGTGCGCGGCGCTGATCTCCGCGGTGACGCGTTCGAAGCCGGCTTCGGTCGGCATGCGGCCGGGCGTCTTCATCACCGCGACCGTCCACTCGTCCAACGCGGCCAGCGCGAGCAAGCTTGGCGTCAGGCGCAGCGGAGGGATCGCCGCGCTATCCTGGCTCGGTTCTTTCAACGCAACGCGCGCGCGGCGCCCTTCGGAGATGGCGAACCCAACCAAGCGGGGCGCCGGTGTGATCAAACCGCCGACGTACGACAAGATCGCTGACGCGCCGATGCGCTGAGCGGAAGGCGTCTGACCACCGTCGGCCATGGCGTGGATAGTAATACCCGGGAGCACGGAATTGGTGACCTTCAACCTCGCGGATATGTTCGAGATGGTTTCCGACGCCGTCCCCGATCGGGAAGCCGTGGTCGCCGACCAGCGTCGTTTGACATATCGAACACTGGACGAGCGCGCGAACCAGCTTGCCCACCACCTAGGAAAAGCGGGCATTTCGAAAGGCGACCACGTCGGCCTGCAGCTGCTCAACGGAACCGAGTACGTGGAAGGCATGCTCGCGTGCTTCAAGATCCGTGCCGTTCCCATCAACGTGAACTACCGATACGTCGAGGACGAGCTGCGGTATCTCTTCGACGACGCCGACCTCAAAGCGCTGATCGTGCACCGGCAGTTCGGCGATCGGATCGCGAAGCTCCAACCGAGTCTGGAGCTTCTCAGACACGTGCTCATCGTGGAGGACGGCAGCGACGTCGCGGCGCCGGACGGCTCCGGCGAGTACGAGGACGCGATCGCGCGCGAATCGACCGCGCGCGACTTCGGACCGCGCTCCGGCGACGACATCTACTGCGCGTACACGGGCGGGACGACCGGCATGCCGAAAGGCGTCCTGTGGCGGCAGGAGGACATCTTCTTCGCGGGGATCGGCGGCGGTGACCCATTGCACGCAGGGAACGTGGTGGACAGGCCGGAAGGGCTGCTCGAGCGGATCTACGACGTCGGGTTGTGCGCGTTGCCGACGCCGCCGTTCATGCACGTCAGTGCGCACTGGCTGGTCTTTTCGATGCTGCTCGGCGCAGGCAAGATCGTGATCGCTCCGGGCGGGCGGTTCGAGCCGGCGACGATCTGGCGGTTGGTCGGCGACGAGCGCGTGAATGTGCTTGTGATCGTCGGAGATGCGATGGCGCGGCCGCTCGCAGACGAGCTGGAAGCGCATACCGGCTACGACACCTCGACGTTGATGGTGGTCGGCTCCGGCGGCGCGGTGCTTTCGCCCGACACGAAGAACCGCCTTACCGCCGTGTTGCCGAACGCGTTCATCGTGGACGGCTTCGGTTCCTCCGAGACGGGAACGATGGGCGCGCAGCCGTCGAGCGCCGCTGCCGGCCCGGCGCAGGCGCTACGGTTCGCGCCCAGCGACTACATCGCCGTTTTCGACGAGCAGCTTCGCCCGGTTGCCCCAGGTTCGGGCGTGGTCGGACGCTTGGCGCGCAGTGGCCACATCCCGGTCGGCTACTACAAGGACGCGAAGAAGACCGCCGAGACGTTCGTCGAAGTCGACGGCGTTCGCTGGGTGACGCCCGGGGACTACGCCGTGGTGGAGGCGGACGGCACGATCGTGCTCC
>DATGHY010000194.1:0-8865 GCA_035307625.1 Actinomycetota bacterium | reverse complement strand
TCGGAACGATGCGCTCCTTGGAGCCCTTGCCGATGCATCGCACGGTACGCAGCTCGAGGTCGATGTCGTCGACGTCGAGAGCGGTTAGCTCGGAGATGCGTAATCCGGCCGCGTAGAGCATCTCCAGCATCGCGCGATCGCGCAAGGAGGCGGCCCCATCGGATGGGACCGCGCGAAGCAGGCCGTCGACCTCTTCCGTAGAGAGCGCTTTCGGCAGAGCCCGTGGGATGCGGAGCGTTCCGATGGGCTCCGATGCGTCCGCGCGGACGTCTCCTTCCCTGAGCAGGTACCGGTGGAACCCGCGCAGGGCCGCGAGCACGCGCGCGACCGTGGCGTCCGAGTAGCGCTTCCCCGGTGCGTACTCGTCCGAGCGCAGAGAACCCAGGAAGTCTGAGATGTCGGTTTCTTGGACGTCGGCCGCCTCAGCGATGCCGCGCGCGCTCAGGTATTTCAGGTACAGACCGAGATCACGGCGGTAAGCCGTTCTTGTGTTGGGTGCGACGCCGCGTTCGACGGCGAGGTGGTCGAGGAAACGCTCCATCTGACCCGCGATCCCCCGGCTGGATCGAATCGTTGCGTCGGACGTCGGCATGGAAGGGTTTCCTTTTCGGATCGGACGAGGGTCCGGTTACGCGCCGGACCGGGTCAGCTGTTCGAGGGGGGTGAACGATAGGCCGTGGGCCTCAGCGACCGCGGCGTTCGTCACATGCTGCTCGTACACGTTCACTCCCTTTGCAAGCGCCGGATCGTCGGAAAGCGCGTCCCGCAACCCTTTCCGAGCCAGCGCCAACGCGTACGGCAACGTTGCATTTGTCAGCGCGTACGTCGACGTGTGAGGTACCGCACCCGGCATGTTTCCCACGCAATAGTGTACCACCCCGTGGGTTACATAAGTCGGGTTCGTATGGGTTGTGACGTGGCTCGTCGCGAAGCATCCACCCTGGTCGATGGATATATCCACGATGACCGAGCCGGGCTTCATCCGCGACACGACATCCTCGCTCACGAGCTTCGGTGCGCGAGCGCCGGCGACCAGAACCGCCCCGATAACGACGTCGGCCTCGAGCACCTGCTGCTCGATCGTTAGGCCGGCGCTTGCCAGCGTCAGGATCCGGCCTTTGTGGATGTGGTCGACGTAGCGCAGCCGCTCGACGTTCTTGTCCAGCAGGACGATCTCCGCTTCCATGCCTTGGGCGATCCAGGCCGCATTGATGCCGGCCATCCCCGCGCCGATCACGACCACCCGGGCGGGCCGGACACCCGACACCCCGCCGAGAAGGATCCCGCTCCCGCCGCGCGGTCGCTCGAGATGCGTCGCTGCCGCGTGGGGCGACATCCGGCCGGCGATCTCGCTCATCGGGCCGAGCAATGGGAGCATTCCCTTCTCGTCCTCGACGGTCTCGTACGCGATGCCGACGGTGCCGGCCTGGAGGAGGGCGTCGGTTACGTCGCGGTGCGCTGCGAGGTGGAGGTACGTGAACAAGATCTGCCCCGAACGAAGCAGCACGAACTCCTGCGGCTGGGGCTCTTTGACCTTGAGGATCAGATCGGCACGCGCCCAAACGTCGGTGGCCGTGTCGACGAGCGTTGCACCGGCGCGGGTGAAGGCGTCGTCCGGGATGGACGATCCGTCGCCGGCTCCGCGCTCGACGAGAACCGTGTGGCCTTCACTCGCGAACTCATGGACGCCGACGGGAGTGATGGCGACTCGATACTCGGACTCCATGACCTCGCACGGGACACCGACGATCATCGAGATCCTCCCTCAACAGTCGCCAGAGAACGCGTCGTGACGACCAGCGAGGAGCGTATCAGTTAGAGGTCGAGCGCTCGGCAGGCTCCGGGATCGTCATGGTTTGCGATTCGGCCCGAGCGAGGGCTGCTCGGACGAATTCGCGGAACAGCGGGTGGGGGCGCGTCGGACGGCTCTTGAACTCCGGATGGAACTGCGACGCGACGAAGAACGGATGCTCCGGCAGCTCGATGATCTCGCACAGCTTGTTGTCGACCGTGGTGCCGCTGACGCGCATCCCGGCGGCTTCGAGCTGCTTCCGGTACCGGTTGTTCACTTCGAAGCGGTGACGATGGCGCTCGAGGATGATCTCGTCGCCGTAGGCCGCCCGCGCCTTCGTGCCTTCGGCGATCTTGCATACCCACAAGCCGAGGCGCATGGTTCCGCCCTTGTTCGAGACGTCTTGCTGGTCGACCATGAGGTCGATCACCGGGTGCGGTGTCGTGGGATCGAACTCCGACGAGTTCGCGCCGTCGAGACCGCAGACGTTGCGCGCGAACTCGATCACGGCGCACTGCAAGCCGAGACAAAGGCCGATGAAGGGGATGTTGTTCTCGCGCGCATGGCGTATCGCAACGAGCTTGCCTTCGATGCCGCGGATCCCGAAACCGCCGGGGACGACGATCCCATCCAACCCGTTGAGCTGTGCGGCGCCGCTGTCGTGCGTCAGGTCGTCGGATGCGAGCCACACGAGCTCGAGCTTGCCGCCGTGGTGGAACGCTGCGTGCTTCACGGCCTCGACCACGGAGAGGTAGCTGTCGGCCAGCGTCACGTACTTTCCGACGATGCCGATCTTCACGGGACGCGATGCGGTAGCGATCTGATCGATCAGCGCGTGCCAGTCGGTGAGGTCGGGCTCGGACGCGTCGAGGGCGAGCCGCCTGAGGACGTACTCGTCGAGCTTCTCATCGCGGAGAACGAGTGGGATCTCGTAGATGCTCGGCGCGTCCTGAGCGGCCACGACGCCTTCGACGTCGACGTCGCAGAACTGCGCGATCTTCTTCTTCAGCCCGGGCGTCAGCGGCCGGTCGGAGCGGCAGACGATCGCGTCGGGCTGGATACCGATCGAGCGGAGCTCCGCGACCGAGTGCTGGGTCGGCTTCGTTTTGAGCTCGCCGGTCGGCCCGATGTACGGCACCAAGCTGACGTGCAGGTAGAAGACGTTGTCGCGCCCGACGTCGTGGCGCATCTGGCGGATGGCTTCGAGGTACGGGAGGCTCTCGATGTCGCCAACCGTGCCGCCGACCTCGGTGATAACGATGTCGGTGTCTTCGGTCGCCAGGCGCCGGATCCGCGCTTTGATCTCTTCGGTGATGTGGGGGATGACCTGGACGGTCGCACCGAGGAACTCGCCGCGGCGCTCGCGGGCGATGACGGTCGAGTAGACGCTGCCGGTCGTGACGCTGGAGTCGCGCGAGAGGTTCTCGTCGATGAAGCGCTCGTAGTGGCCGAGATCGAGGTCGGTCTCCGCCCCGTCGTCGGTGACGAAAACCTCGCCGTGCTGGAACGGGTTCATCGTGCCCGGGTCGACGTTGATGTACGGATCGAGCTTCTGCATCGATATCCGGAGCCCGCGGGCTTTCAGGAGGCGGCCGAGGGACGCCGCCGTGAGGCCTTTCCCGAGGCTTGAGGACACACCGCCGGTTACGAAGATGTGTTTTGCCACAAAAAAAACTCCCGCAGGTCGCCTTTACCTACGGGGCGCCAATCTAGCAGATGGAACCAGGCGGAGCCAGGAATCTAGACGCGACCGGCCGCGTCGAGCCGTCGCAGAGGACCGATGGAATCGATCACGCGGGAAAGGCCGGGGCGCGCGCCGGCGACCGTCACGACCAGCAAGAGAGCAAGCGCGACCAGCCGGAACGTATGGGAGGAATCGAGCACCGTCGCGACGCCGATCATTGCCCCGAGCGCGTTGGCGCCGGCGTCGCCGAGCATCGCGCGCTCGCGAAGATCGAACGGGAGCGCGACGACCACCGCGCCGATGGCGGCGGACAGGCCCGGGGCAGTGGGTCCGCCGACGATGAGCAGCCCGAGCGCAGCAAGCACGAAGGCTTTCCCTGCCCGGCCGGGCCGCTTGTCGAGCAGGTTCACCGCGTTCGCCGACAGCGCGATGATCACCGCGTCGACGACGGCCCACCAGAAACGGTGCTCAAGCACCGAGGCGACGATCAGCGCGGCTGCGGCACCGCCGAAGAGCTTGATCGCGCCTGCGGTCGCGCGGCCTTTGACCGCTGCGCGCGCGTGCGCGCGCCAGCCACGCTCCCCCGCCGTCCCGGCGAGGTCGTCCCACAATCCGATGAACCCGAAGACCCCGCCCGCTGTTGCGAATAAGAGTCCCGCGCTGCTCGCTTCCGACAGCATCTTCGAGGAGCCGAAGAGCATGTGAAGGATCGCAGTCAGGGCTATCCCGGCGAGCATGCCGACGATGACGCCGATCCCGGCCGTCGCCGGGAGCTCCAGGCCGCGATAGTTGCGCCGTCGCACCGGCCCGCTCGTCACGAGGAACCGCACCGCTTGGGCACCGACCAGACCGGCGACGATCGCGGAGAAGAGCCACAGCAGGAACGGTCTCATGGACCCCTGTCTATCACGGACGAGCAGCCCGTTGTCGAAGCCGCGATAACAGGACCATCAGGACGTCCGTGCCTTGGCGCGCGCGATGTGCGAACCCCGCAGCATCCCGGCCGGTTCGCGCGTGCTCGAATGCGAGAGGGATCTCGACGACGCGGAAGCCTGCTCGCAACGCGTCGATCGTCATCGCGGTCTCGACCCCGAAGCGCGGCGCGATGATCGCGCGCGCGAGCACATCGCGCCTTAGGGCGCGCTGACCGGACAAAGGACGCGCCATGTCGGTCCCGGTTAGCGCGAGGATCCCGCGCCGCGAGAGGCTTTCGACGAGCCCGAACCCGCTCGTTCCGGAGGGCGGAGGCGCAGCGATCGTGAGATCGGCGTCGCCGTTGAGGATCGGTTCGAGCAGCTCGTGCGCGATCGCCGCGGTAGATCCGAGGTCCCCGTCGATGAACAGAACGACCGGCGCGTGGGTTTTCGCGAGGCCTGCATCCAGCGCTCCACCTTTCCCGACACGTCTGGACAACCGGAGGACCGCCGCCCCTGCCTCTTTCGCTCGGTCGGCGGTTCCATCCTGGGACGCGTCGTCGACCACGATGATCTCGGTGACGTCTGCGACCGCACGCAGCGCGCGCACCGTGTCGCCGATGCGCGCGGCTTCGTTGCGAGCAGGAACGATGGCGGCGACGTGAACCACTATGGAGTCGGTGCGACCGCGGTCGTGCCGCGGCGGGTTCCGTAGTGCGGAGCCGGAAGACCGGCGGCCACGTCGTGTAACCCGACGATCAGCGCGGCGACGCCCGGGATCGTGTCGGCATGATCGACCGTCGCGACCGTCTTGCTCAGCGCGGTGTCCCCGAGGATCTGATCGCAGAGTGAATCGGCAGATCCCATCGGCTCGGCGACGGCCACCGTGACTCGCTCGACGAGCGCGCGCAACAACGGCAAGGAGAACTGGCCGTCGGGCGGAGACGGATCCGCGGCGCCGGATGAGAGCCAGACCACCAGCGATCCGGCCGGCGGGAACGAGCCTCCGGTCGGATCGGAAAACTGGATGAAGCCGCCGTGGGATAACGCTTGCAGCACGTCACCTGCGCTGTTGGGATCGCCGGGCGCGTCCATCCGGCTTGCCAGCTTGTCCGCGCCCTGGGTCCCAACGTCGGCGGCCGTTGCCGCCGGGCCGAGTCCGAAGATCGAACCCAGCTGTTGCACGGCGGTCGCGTCGCTGAAGTTCCATCGACTGGAGAACGTGATGGATCCGCCGCGGCTCGCACCGGCGATGGTGAGGGCGTTCTGGACGTTGGAAACGATCTTGCCGTCGATGCCACTCGACATCAGGAGAAGCACCGTCTTCCCCTTGAGCTGGTCCTTCTCGAGGCCCTTTGCGACCGAGCTGCCCCACGTCTCCCACAGACTCAGCTGACTATTGAGAGCGGCATTCGCATCTTGTTGGGTCTTCAGCGAGCCGCGCAGCGTCTTGTCCGAGCGTTCGAGGCCTTTCACCACTTGATCGTTGATCACCGTGGTTCCTGCGATGACGCCGATCGCGAGCGCGAGGAAGACTGCGACGAGCGAAACGATGTGGTAGCGAAGGTTGATCATCAGAAGATCGATCGCCACACGGATTGGAGCCAGGCCCACAGGTTGTGACCCCACAGGCGAAGCGCCGGCGACAGTGATGCCGCCACCACCATCGCGACGACCGCAGCAGTGATCAGCAACATGATGTCGCGCGTCCTGACTTGGCTGCGATAGAGGCGGTTCACGCCTTTCGCGTCGACGAGCTTCGGCCCGACCTTCAACCGGACGACGAACGTCGAGGCCATACCGTTCCGGCCCTTGTCGAGGAACTCGACGAGGTTGTCGTGCGCGCCGACGGCGACGATGAGATCCGAGCCACTCTCGTACGCGAGCAGCAACGCGATGTCTTCGCTCGTACCCGCGCTGGCGAGGATGCTCGGTGAGAGTCCGAGGGCCTGCACGCGTGCGAGCCCAGGCGCGCGGCCGTCGGGATACGCGTGGACGACCACCTCGGCGCCGCACGTCAGCGCGTTGGTCGTCACGGAGTCCATGTCTCCGATGATGACGTCGGGTTTGAGGCCCTCGTCGAGCAACGCGTCGGCCGCGCCGTCGACGGCGATCAAGACCGGGTGCATGTCCGAGATATACGGGCGGAGCGTGCGGAGATCCTGGCGGTATTCGTGCCCGCGCACAACGACGACCGCCGCGCGCCCTTCGAGCTTCGTCTTGAGCTCCGGAAGCCCTTCACCACGCAGGACGAGGTCTCGTTCGACCTGCAGATACTCCATGGTGTTGCGCACGAAGCGCTCGAGCTCCTCCCCCATCGCCGATTGGGCGTCGGCGAGGGCACGATCGAGCGCCTGACCGTCGAGCAGCGTTCCGGTTCCCACAAGCTGCTCGTCGTGGAAGATCTCCGGACCGCGGATCGCGAGGGTGTCACCTTCTTCGATATGAGTGAGGATGTCTTCGCCGACGCCGTCGATCAGCGGGACGTTCGCGCGCGCGAGCACGAGCGGCCCTGCGTTCGGATACCGCCCGGTGATCGACCGGTGGCAGTTGACTACGGCGACCGCACCCCGGTCGATCAGCCCTTCGGCTGCAACTTGGTCGAGGTCGTCGTGCAAGATGATCGCGATCTCGCCGGGCTTGATGCGGTGGAGAAGGGTCTTCGTCCTGCGATCGATGCGAACCGTGCCGGAGATGACACCGTTCGCTCGGCGGCGGAAGAAGCGGCGTGAACGGGGACTCCCTTCGAGGGTGGTTCCGTTCGCTCGCCGCCGCACGCTCTACTCCCCTGGATTCAGGTGGAACTTCTCGCGAACGAGTCTCCAGAATGGGCGGGGCTGAAGCTTCGCAAGCCGGATGCGATCCTTCGCGGCTCGGATGCGAACGCGCGCGCCGGGCGACAGCTTGATCGCAGGAAGCCCGTCCGCCGACAGAGACGCCGCGTCGTACGTACCGTGGAGCAGCAGCTCGACGTCCTCGTCAGGGGGGACGATGACGCTGCGCGCGAACAAGCCGTGGGGCGACACCGGCGTCACGATGATGCAGTCGATGTGCGGCGAGACGACCGGGCCGCCCGCCGAGAACGAGTACGCCGTCGAACCGGTCGGTGTTGCAACGATCACGCCGTCGGCCGCCCACGACACGAGCGGCTCGCCTCCAAGCGACACCGCGAGCCGCACGGCCCGTCCGGTGGTCACCTTGGCGACGATGATGTCGTTGAGCGCACGCAATGTTTCGAGGCGCCCGTCCTGGTCGACCTCGGCTTCGAGGACGAGCCGGTCTTCGACGATGAAACCGTTGTCGAGCAGCCGCTTGAGACCGTCGTCGAGGTCGGATCGTTCGAGCTCGGACAGGAAGCCGAGGTGGCCGAAGTTGATGCCGAGCAATGGAACGCCCGAGCGACCGACCGCCTCCGCCGCGCGCAGAAGCGTGCCGTCGCCTCCGAAGACGAAAACGAGATCCAGGTCGTCGGGGAGCTCCGGCGCGGCATTGATGCCGTCCACGTCGATCCGTCGATCGTCGCCTTCGAGTGCCCAAACCTGGACACCTCGGTCGACGAGCGTCTGGACGAGCGCGCGCGCAGTGGTCGCGGCTTCGTCCCGCTCGGCGTGCAGGATGACGCCGGCGCGCTTCACGGAGCTGCCCCCGCCGCCACCTGCATCACGCCATCGCCCACGTCTGCTCCCTCTCGCGCGAAGTGAAGGAAGAACTCACGGTTCCCTTTCGGCCCTACAAGCGGTGAAGGGACCGCGCCGGACAAAGCGTATCCGGCGGCGCGATACGCGCGCGCGACGGCCGCCATCGCATCCATCCACGCGGCGCGATCCCGGACGACGCCGCCTCTCGGGATGCGCGCGCGCGGCAGCTCGAACTGCGGCTTGACCAGCAGGACCATCTCGGCCGGCGCGAGACCGGCGAAGACACCGGCGAGCAGCTCGAGGGAGATGAAGGAGAGGTCGGCGACGAGGAGGTCGAGGGGGCCGGCCTGCTCGGCGGTCAGCATCCGGATGTTCGTCCGTTCGAGCACCATCACGCGAGCGTCGTTCCGCAGCTCCCATGCGAGCTGACCGTATGCGACGTCGGCGGCCACGACTTCGCGCGCGCCGCGTTGCAGGAGGCAGTCGGTGAACCCACCGGTGGATGCGCCGGCGTCGAGCGCGCGCGCCCCCGCGACCTGCACGCCGAAAGCCTCGAGTGCGGCGTCGAGCTTCTGACCGCCGCGCGATACGAATCGGCGGGTGGGGTCGGCCGGAGCCACGGATCTACGCCTTAGGTTCTTGCTCGTTCGCGGGCGTGCCGTCGTCCATGAAGGATCGGAGGCGGCGCTCCACGGCTTCAAGCGCGGGCGCGCGGTCCTCGAGAGGGATCTGCTCGAGCGTGTCGAGCTCCTCGTCGGGCAGGAGAGGATCCATCGACATCAACTATACGGGGTCATTCCGGTGGCCTCGGCGCAGCGGGGACGCCGGATCGAAGCC
>DATGHY010000193.1:0-3840 GCA_035307625.1 Actinomycetota bacterium | reverse complement strand
GTTCGACGTCACCGCCGCGATAACGCGCTGCTTGAACCACGACGCGCCCGCGGAGCTCGTCACCGCGCGCTCCTGGCCCGCGCTGCACACCGGATGGACGTCGTTCCGTGGGCTCGGCAACGCGTTGACGACGACGGCGGGTCCCGGCCGAGAAGGGATCCTCACCGATCCGGTCACCCAAGCGAGCGTGACGCAGAACCCGCTCTCGTATCGCGGGTGTCGCAAGATCGCATCCGACATCAGCGACCCGAACGCGGCCACGTGGACGTTCCCCTTGAAGCAGAAGGTCACGATGCTCGGCGCGCCGGTCATCGACGTGAGCTACACGACGACGTCACCCGATACGGAGCTCGCCGTGAGGCTCTGGGATGTCGACCCGTCGAGCGGCCTGCAGGCGCTGGTGACGCGGGGCGTGTATCGCGCCTTCGGCGGAGTCGGCTCGGGCCAGCGCGCGCGCTTCGAGATCGCTCCGAACGGCTACCGATGGCCCGCCGGCCACATCCTCAAGATAGAGATCACATCGAACGACGAGCCGTACTACCAGGCGAGCAACATCCCTGGTGTCGTCCAGATCACCTCGATGCTGCTGACGTTGCCGACGCGCTAGGCGCGCGCAACCTGAACGGTCACGACCCCGGCTCCCGTGTTCCGCAGCGTCACGATCGTCGCGCCGGGCGCGGAAGTAACCACAGCAGGCCCGCTCACGTGGATGGTGTACCCGCCCGGGTAGTGCCGCGCGATGGGGATGAAGATCTCGGTCGGCGCGCGCACGTTCGGATCGGCCTGATACACGAACGTGAACGCCTGGTTCGCCGCAGTGGATTGGAACGACCACGACAGCGGGGTGCCGGCGATCGCGCGCGGGTACGGACGCGACAGGGTGTCGAGCTTGCCTTGCTTGAGGTTGCTCGGCGTCGGCGGCTTCGAGGGATCGAGGATGATCCCCTCGGCAGGCCGAGGGCAGCAGGGATCCCCGCCCGCGTAGGTCCAGTACTGCCACGAATCCATATGGCGGTCGGCTGCGTCGAGGTCGCGCTCGATCGTCGGCAAATCGTCGGTCGCGCCGAACTCGCTCAAGATGAGTGCGTCTCCATTCCGAGCGGCCTGCGCTTCGGCGTCGTTGAACGTGCGGTCTTCACCGAGCGGGCAGCTCAGGGGACCGAGCAGGCTGGGCGGCAGGCCTATCGTCGCGCCGAGGCAGTAGTTGTGGAACGACAACCCGGCGTGCGCATCACCGGTACTGCCCAGGTGCATGTTGGGGCCGCCGCTGGAGATCGGCGACGGCTCGTAGAACGCCATCGTCGTCGGGTCGACGGCGCGCACCTGGGCGATCACTCGCTTGAAGAAGGCGGTGACGGTCGAGTCGAAGAGCAAGCACCCGTACGGGTTGAGACACGTCGGGTACTGCGACCCCGGCCACGGCTCGTTGAACAGGTCGTAGCCCATGACGCTGGATTCGTTGCGCATCACCGACGCAACGTGGCGCCACGCCAGCGCGAACTCGTCCTGCAACCCGATCCCGCGCGCATCGCGATCGTTCGCCCAGAAATGGTCGAACGCCCGCCACAGTGCCGGCATCGCGAAGTAGTTGACGGGGAACCCTTGGTTCGGCTGGGCAGGGAGGCCGTCGTCTTGCACCATCCAGTCCGGCAGGCCCTCACCGTTGAAGCGCTCGTTGAACATGTCTTGGTGGAAGTCGACAAGGACTTTGATGCCGTGCGCGCCGAGCGTCCGCACGGTTGCGAGATACGCCTGGAGGTACGCGTCGTTGAATATGCCCGGCTTCGGCTCGAGGCCTTTCAGGATCAAACCGAGGCGCACCGTGTTGAAGCCTTCGCGCGCCAGCAACGCTGCATCGTCGTCGCCGAACCCCATCGCCGACGGCTGATACGGCGGCACTTTCATCACCATGTTGACGCCGTGGAAGATGACGACGCGGCCGCGCGCGTCGGTGAACCAGCGGCCACGGTGGCCGATCGAGGGATGCTCGGACGAACGCGCAGTCGCGGGCGCCGCGATCAAGCCGATCACGGCGAGCAGCGTCAAGGTCCGGCGCGCGCGCATACCAAATGATTCAAGAGCGACGTGGATATTCCTGCCGCACACTCATCGCGCAATGCGTGCTCGCTCCTGTTTACGGACGCGGGGCGATGGGCAAGAACTACGTGGGAGGGAACTCCTAACCATGTTCGGGAAGGAGGATCTGTCATGCTCAAAGTGAAAGATGCGAAGGAACTTGGCGTGGGCTTGGCCGACAAGGCTGTTGGGCTGGCCTTCGAGGTGGCCGGCACGATCACCGGGAACGAGCGGCTGAAAGAGTCCGGTCGCGACCGGCAGGATGCCGGGACGGAGAAGCTGCGCGCCGTCGAGGAAGAGGTAAAAGCGACGCGTCGCCGCGCCGGCGCGGAGATCGCTCAAACCCGGCAGAAAGCGCACCAGCCGGTCAACAAGCGCTCGGCCGGGCCTCCGATCTCCGACCAGGACAACGCCCTGGAGGCGACAGCCGAAAAAGTGAAGGGCGCCGCGAAGAAGGGCTTCGCGACGGTCACCGGGAACGAGCAGATGAAGGAAGAGGCTGAGGCGCAGCAGGACAAGGCCTCGGAGCAGCTTCAGGCCGCGAAGCACGAAGCTCGGTCTGAGCTTCACGAGCGGCGTGCGGAGCAGGCACGGCAAAGCTCCGAGCGCGAGCGTCGCTCCTCGTAAGCTCTCCCCAAGGAACGAAGAGCCGGACCGTGAGGTCCGGCTCTTCTTCGTTACCCGATGGTGTCCGCGGTGGCTCGCGCGCGCGTCCGTGCGATACAACCTGGCGCATGAGGAGAAGGCTCTTGCGCGCGTTGATCGCTGCGAGCTTCCTCGCCGCCGTTGCGTGCTCGTCTTCCGCGGCGGCGACGTCTCGCCAGATCACCGTCGCAGCGGCCGCGTCCCTCTCCCAGGTTTTCCAACGCATCGGAGCCGGCTTCGAGAAAGCACACCCAGGCGATTCGGTGCGCTTCACGTTCTCTTCGTCGAACGGCCTAGCGACGCAGATCCAACAAGGAGCACCGGTCGATGTGTTCGCGTCGGCCGCGCCGAGATGGCTCGATGCCGTCGCCCACGATCCGGGCGTGATCGCGCGCGCGACATTCGCGCACAACCACCTCATCGTGATCGTGCCCCGCGACGATCCAGGACATGTCACGCAGCTCTCGGATCTTGCGAGGAAGGGCATCAAGCTCGTTCTGGCCGCGCCGGGCGTCCCGGCCGGAGACTACGCGCGCCAGATCCTGACGAAAGCCGGCTTGCGAGCGGCGCTGGAGAACGTGGTGTCGAACGAGCAAGACGTCGAAGGCGTCGTCGCGAAGGTGACGTCCGGTGACGCCGACGCCGGCATCGTGTACGCGACCGACCTGACGGCCGGCGTTGCATCGTCGGTTCGGGCCATCGAGATCCCGCCTGCTTCGAACGTGGTCGCCGTGTACCAGATCGGGATCGTGCGTGGAACCAAGTCCGAAACGCTCGCGCGCGCATTCCTCGAATACGTTCTCGGGCCCGGCCAGGCGGCGCTGCGCGGCGCCGGTTTCAGCGCATGAGCGCGCGCACGTCGCTTCCCACGTCGGTGAAGGTCTTGGCCGGGATGGCCGTCGCCGCCGTCGGGCTTCCGCTCGTCGCCCTCGTGGTGCGCGCGCCCTGGAGCGACATCGGCCGGCTCGGCGAGCCGGGGCCGCGAACGGCGTTGCTCGTGTCGATCGAGGTATCGCTGGCTGCCGCCGCGGTCGCGTTCGTGTTCGGCGTTCCCGTCGCGCTCGTGCTCGCGCGCGCGTCGTTCCGCGGCCGATCGGTCGTGCGAAGCCTGGCGCTGCT
>DATGHY010000192.1:0-2194 GCA_035307625.1 Actinomycetota bacterium | reverse complement strand
GACCGCTCCGCCGTTCACGTTGACCTTGTCCTCGCTCAAGCCGAGATCCTTCGCCGCCGCCAGCGACACCGCAGCGAACGCCTCGTTGAACTCGTACAGGTCGAGCTTGGACGCATCGAGGCCCGCCTTCTCGGCGGCCTTGCGCGTCGCGTTCGCCGGCTGCAGGTGCAGCGCGGTGTCCGGACCCGCGACTTGCCCGTGCGAAACGATCGTCGCCAGCGGCTCGAGCCCCAACGACTTCGCCTTGTCTGCAGGCATCACGACGAGGGCTGCTCCGCCGTCTGAGATCTGCGATGCGTTGCCGGCGGTGATCGTGCCGTCCTTCGTGAACGCGGGCTTCAATCCGCCAAGCGACTCCGCTGTTGTTCCCGGACGGATGCCTTCGTCTTCCTCGACGCGGATCGGGTCGCCCTTCCGCTGTTGCACTTCGACGGCGACGATCTCTTCAGCGAGCTTGCCGGCCTTCGTCGCATCGGCTGCGCGCTCGTGCGAGCGCGCCGACCACTCGTCTTGCTCCGCGCGCCCGATGCCGAGCTTCGCGTTCACCTTGTCCGAGCCCTCACCCATGTGCACGTGATCGAACGCGTCCCACAAGCCGTCGTAGATCATCAGGTCGATCATCTTGGCGTCGCCCATGCGCGCGCCGGTGCGCGCGCTCGGCACCGCGTACGGCGCGTTGGACATCGACTCGAAGCCACCCGCCAACGCCGTCTCGATCTCACCGGCCTTGATCAAAACATCCGCGAGATGCACGGCGTTCAGACCGGACAAGCACACCTTGTTTATCGTTATCGCGGGGATGCTCATCGGAACGCCGCCCGCGACGGCCGCTTGGCGCGCGGTGATCTGCCCCTGTCCCCCTTGCAGCACCTGGCCCATCAAGACGTAATCGATCTGCTCGCCGGTGAGGCCTGCTCGACGGAGTGCTTCTGTGATCGCGAAGCCACCGAGCTGCATGCCGGTGAAGCTGCCAAGCGCGCCCTGGAACTTTCCGATCGGGGTGCGCGCGCCTGCAACGATGACGGACTCGGCCACGGTGCGTACCTCCTGTTTAGGTTAGGTAAAGAACCATTCTAGACGGCGCCTTCATTCCCTGTTACGACGACCTCGGGCGACCACAAACCGAGGCGGGATCCCATCGGATCGAGCAGTACCGCATACGAACCGGCCTGCTCGGAGATCGGGGTCGGCGACTGTTCCACGACTGCGCCGAGCACCTTCGCTCCTTCGATCGCGCCCTCCAGCGTTTCGACCTGTACGTACAGCAAAACGCCTTGTTCCCCGGGCGGTTCCTCGGTCTCCACGATGCCGCCGGACACCGATCCCTCCTGCGTCGAGATCAGCCAATAGCCGGTGTCTTCACGGTCGACCGACGAGAATTGCCACCCGAACATCAAGCCGTAGAACTCTTTCGCGCGCTCGACGTCTGGCGTGTATAGCTCGAACCAAACAACTGGATTTCCCACGCTGCGCCCTCCATCCGAACCATATTGCAATCCCGTAGAATCGCGCCATGTTCAGCCGAGTCGACCACGTCGGGATCGCCGTTCGCGACCTCAACGCAGCCATCGCGTTCTACGAGAAGACGTTCGGCGCCTCGTTCACGTATCGGCACACCGCGCAAGATCAAGGTGTTGAGGAAGCGATGGCGCAGGTCGGCGAGTCGTGGATCCAGCTCTTGCAGCCGCTCGCACCGGATACGCCCGTCGGCAAGTTCATCGAGAACCGCGGTGAAGGTGTGCACCACATCGGGTACGGCGTTGTGGATGTGAAGGCTGCTCTGGAAGAGCTGAAGGGCTACGACATCCGTCTCATCGATGAGCATCCTCGGCCGGGTTCGCGAGGCGCATCGATCGCGTTCATCCATCCGAAGAGCGTGGGCGGCGTGTTGGTCGAGCTGGTCCAAGAGTAAGTGGCCGCCGCGTCCGAAGACGTCAAGAAGCCCGGCAAGGGCGCGATCTTCAAGCTTCTCATCAGGATCGCGATCGGACTGGCCGTCGTCGCCGTCCTCATCGTGCGGACGCCGGACCGCACAGCGTTGCGGCACGCGCTGACCTCCGCGAACAAAGCGTGGGTCGTGGCCGCCGCATTGGCACTCTTCTGCGGGATCACCGTGAGCGCATTGCGCTGGCGCGCGTACCTCGACGCACTCGAGATCTACCTGCCGTTCCCCACCGTGCTTCGCTTGTACTTC
>DATGHY010000191.1:0-5458 GCA_035307625.1 Actinomycetota bacterium | reverse complement strand
GACCTGTCCGGCTCCGATCCCTACGGTCGCTCCATCGCGCGCCAGCACGATCGCGTTCGACCGCACGTGCTTGCACACGCGCCACGCGAACAACAGGTCGCGCCACTGATCCTCGGTCGGCTTCGCTTTCGTAACGACCTTCATCTGATCGCGAGTCTCTTTCGAGGCGTCGGCGTCCTGCACCAAGAAGCCGCCCGATATCGCGCGGAAGCTCAAGCCGGGCTGCGGTGTTCCCTCAAGCACGAGCAGCCTGAGGTTCTTCTTCGCGCCGAGGATCTCGAGCGCAGCGTCCTCGTAGCCCGGTGCTACAACGCACTCCGTGAAGATGTCCACCATCGTCTTCGCGACGGTCGCGGTCAGCTGCCGGTTGAGCGCAACCACTCCGCCGAACGCCGCGACGCGGTCGGTGTCGAGGGCGCGCTCGTAGGCCGTGTGGATCGTGTCGCCGATCGCCAGACCGCACGGCACCGCGTGCTTGACGATCGCAACGGCCGGCTCGTCGAAGTCGTACGCGGCAGCCATGGCCGCGTCGAGGTCGTACCAGTTGTTGAACGAGAGCTCCTTGCCCTGTAGCTGCCTCGCGCGCGCAAGCGTGTTCTCGCCCGCGTCTTGCTCCATGTACAGCGCGCCTCGCTGATGCGGATTCTCGCCATAACGCAACAGTTCCCCGGCCCGCTCCAACGAGATGGCGATGCGAGGGGGGAACTCCTTCTCGCGATGCATCCAAGCCGCGATCGCGGCGTCGTACGCGGCGATCACGCCGAAGGCCTCAGCAGCAAGCGAGCGTCGCGTCTCCGACTTCAGCCCGCCGGCATCCGCAATCTCGCGCGCGATCTCCCCGTACCGCGCAGGATTCACCACGATCCCGACGCCCGTGTGGTTCTTGGCCGCCGCGCGCACCAGCGTCGGACCGCCGATATCGATCTGCTCGATGATCTCGGGCCACGACTTCCCAGAGGCGACGGCTTCGCGGAACGGATAGAGGTTGCACACGACGAGGTCGATCGGATCGATCCCAGCCTCGGCCAGCTGCTTCATGTGATCGGGGTTCTCTCTGTCCGCAAGGATCCCCGCGTGGATCTTCGGGTGCAGCGTCTTCACTCGCCCATCGAGCATCTCGGGGAATCCCGTGAAGCCGGCGACCGATGTGGTCGCCACGCCGTGCTCACCGAGGAACCGCGCCGTCGAGTCCGTTGCGATGATGTGCGCGCCGTGCTTCGCAAGGTCGGCGCAGAGCTCGGCCAAACCGGTTCGGTCGGAGGCGGAAACGAGAACGTTCTTGACCGGAACGAGATCGGGCATGCTCAAACCCTAACCGGGCGCCGGGAGGATGTGAACCCGGCTGCCTTCGATCTTGAGCCGCCCTTCGGCGAACAACCGGATGGCCTCGGGATAGAGACGCTGCTCGACCTCTTTGATGCGCGCGTGAAGCGTCTCTTCCGTGTCTTCGGGGAGGACCTCCACCGCCTCTTGGAAGATGATCGGGCCGGCGTCGACGTCGGGTGTCGCGAAATGGATCGTTGTTCCGGTCACCGTCACGCCGGCGGCCAGGGCGTCGCGTACCCCGTGCGCGCCGGGGAACGCAGGCAGCAGCGCGGGGTGCGAGTTCATGGCCGGAACGCCGAGGATGTCGAAGTAGTTCGCGGTCAGGATCTTCATGAATCCGGCATTGACCGCGAGGCCGACGTCGTAGGCGCGCAGGGCGCGCGCCATCTTCTCCGAGGCGACCTCGCGCGGCTCACCCTTCGGGAACTCGACGACGACGCTCTCGATCCCCGCAGCTTCGCAGCGGTCTAACGCAAGGACGCCCGCCCGGTCCGATGCCACGACCACGACTTCGTACGACGAGTCCTGCCCATCGAGGATGGCCTGAAGCAACGACCCGGTCCCGGAAACGAGGACAGCGACGCGTAATTTGGCCACGCCGTCAGCCTACCGGAGGCCTAGCCCAGCGACTTCACCGCGAGCTCGGCCGTTTCCGTCGGGTTCGTTCCCACGCGGATCCCGTAGCTCTCGAACGTTTCCTTCTTGGCCTTCGCAGTGCCCTTCGAGCCGCTCACGATCGCCCCGGCGTGGCCCATCCGCTTGCCCTCCGGGGCGGTGAACCCGGCGATATATGCGGTAACCGGCTTGGTCACGTTCGCGGAGATGTAGGCGGCGGCTTTCTCTTCCTCGTCGCCGCCGATCTCGCCGATCACGACGATCGCTTCGGTCTCGGGGTCGGCTTGGAAGCGCGCAAGCATGTCGATGAAGTTCGAGCCGACGATCGGGTCGCCGCCGATCCCGACACACGTCGACTGCCCGACGCCGGCCGAGAACATCTCGTACATCACCTGATACGTCAGTGTTCCCGACCGCGAGATCAACCCGATCGGGCCGGGGCCCGTTATCTCGCCCGGGATGATCCCCATGTTCGCCTTGCCCGGCGAGATCAGGCCCGGACAGTTCGGTCCGATCAACGCCGCGCCTTTCGCGCGCACGTACGGATACACCTCGGCCATGTCGCGCGCGGGGATGCCTTCAGTGATGCAGACCACCAGCGAGCAGCCTGCATCCACGGCTTCGACGATCGAGTCGGCGGCGAACCGCGCAGGCACGAAGATGAGCGAGGCGTTCGCGTCTTCCTTCAGCACGGCTTCCGCGACCGTGTCGTAGACCGGCACCTTGTCGTCGACCGCGCGCTGCCCGCCCTTGCCGGGAGTGACGCCGGCAACGACGTTCGTCCCGTAGGCGATGTTGCGCCGCGTGTGGAACGTGCCCTCGGATCCGGTCACGCCGGAGACGACGACTCGCGTGGACTTATCCAGCAGGACGCTCATGACGCCTTCCTCTTCTTCGCGAGCTCGACTGCTTTGGCCGCCGCGTCCAGCATGGTCGCCGCCGGAACGATCTTCGGGTGATTAGCCTTCTGCAGGATCTCCCGGCCCTCGACCGCGTTCGTCCCATCCAGCCGCACCACGATCGGCACCTTCACGTCGCCGAGCTTGTCGATCGCAGCAAGGATGCCCTTCGCGACCTCGTCGCCACGCGTGATCCCGCCGAAGATGTTGACCATCAAGCTCTTCACTTTGCGGTCGGACAAGATCACGCCGATCGCGTTCGCCATAACCTCCGCGTTCGCGCCGCCGCCGATGTCCAAGAAGTTCGCGGGCTTCCCGCCTGCTTCCGCGACGACGTCCAGCGTCGACATGGTCAGCCCCGCGCCGTTCCCAATGACGCCGACGTAGCCGTCCAGCGCTACGAAGTTCCCGAGGCCGAGATCCTTCGCGGCACGCTCCTGCTTCGGCAGGTCGCGGTTATCGACGAGCTTCGCGAAGTCCGGGTGTCGGTACAGCGCGTTCTCATCCAGCGACACCTTCGCGTCCAACGCGATCGCGTCGCCGGCGCTCGTGATCACCAGTGGGTTGACTTCGACCAGCGCCGCGTCGGCACCGACGAAGCAGCGATACAGCTTCTCGAGGAGCCCTCCCACGGCTTTCTGATGCTCGCGCGGGATCTTGCCGAACGACATCATCTCGTTGAGATGGAACTGCTTGATGCCGACCAACGGGTCGATGTGCACCTTCGCGAGGTACTCGGGCTCTTCGGCGGCCACCTGCTCGATGTCCATGCCGCCCTTCGCGCTGCACATCCCGAGGTACGCCTTCGCGCCGCGGTCGAGCATGAACGACGCGTAGTACTCCGCTGCGATGTCGCCGGCGCGCTCGATCAAAACCTGCCGCACTTTGTGACCCTTGATGTCCATGCCGAGGATCTGCTTCGCGACCTCAGCCGTCTCTTCGGGCGTTTTGGCAAGCTTCACGCCGCCGGCTTTGCCGCGTCCGCCGACCTTCACTTGCGCCTTCACGACGACGGTACCGCCGAGCTTCTCGGCGATCTGTTGCGCTTTGGCCGGGCCGCTCGCCGGCTTCCCGTCCGGAACCGGGATGCCGAACTCCCGGAAGACCTGCTTACCTTGGTATTCGGTGAGATCCATCTATGCAGCGCTCCCAACTGTCTTCCGTAACCAGTCGACGATCTCGGTGGTGGGCGCGCCGGGCGTGAACACCTCGGCGATCCCCAGCGTTTTCAGCGACGCGATGTCGTCCTTCGGGATGATGCCGCCTCCGAATACGATCACGTCGGTCGCCCCGCGCGCGCGCAGCAGCTCCAACACCTTCGGGAAAAGCGTCATGTGCGCGCCGGAGTGGATCGACAGCCCGACGGCGTCGGCGTCCTCTTGGATGACCGTCTCGACGATCTGCTCGGGCGTCTGGTGCAGGCCGGTGTAGATGACTTCCATGCCCGCGTCGCGCAGCGCGCGCGCCACGACCTTCGCACCACGGTCGTGCCCGTCCAAACCCGGTTTCGCGACGACGACGCGGATCTTTCCGCCAGGCAAAAACGCCTCCGTTTGTCGAGGGGTCTCGGTGGGCGTGATGATACGGGCGGCTCGTAAACGGCTGCAAAGCAGGAGTTATGACACCCACGACCGCGCGCGATTGGCTCGACCTCGTCCTCGACCAGGGTTGGTCTCTTCTATTCGAGGACATCGTGTCCCGGGATCCCCTGCAGTTCCCCGGATATGTCGAGCAGCTGCGCGCGGCGCGCGAAAAGACGGGCTGCAGCGAGTCCGTCTTGGTGGCCGAGGGCTCTCTCGAGGGGCATCGCGTCATTGCGATCTCATTCGAGTTCGGCTTCTTGGGCGGCTCGATGGGGGTGGCCGCCGGCGAGCGGATCGCGCGCACGTTCGAACGAGCCGCGTCGATCGGTGCTCCGGTCGTTGCGATGACGGCGAGCGGAGGCGCGCGCATGCAAGAAGGGATGCTCGCGCTGTCGCAGATGCCGGCGACGCTGATCGCGCGCGAAAAGCTGGCGGCCGCGCGCCAGCCGTTCATCTGCTACCTACGCAATCCGACCACGGGCGGAGTTTTCGCATCGTTCGCGAACAGTGCCGATCTTCTGTGGGCGGAGCCGCGCGCGACGATCGGCTTCGCCGGCCCGCGCGTCGCAGAAACGGTGACCGGCGAGCGGCTGCCGGATGACTCCCACACAGCGGAGTCTGCGCTGCAGCACGGACTGATCGATGAGATCGTCCCGCCGTCCGAGGTGCGCAAGCGCATCTCTGACTTCCTCGGTCCGATGAATCTCACTAGAGCATCGATCTCATTGGGCCAGGCAATCTTCGGCACAGCATCGATCGGAGTTGAGATCAGGAAGGCGATAGCAAGGAACGAAACCAACCCATGGGCAGAGGTCACTCTCTCACGAGATCCGAACCGTCCGACCGGCGCCGACTATCTCCCCGGCGGAACGATCCTCGGACGAGGAGGAGCAGACGCATCCGTTCTCGTGTCCGTTGCGGACGATTGGGCCGCCGAACACCGCCCCGTGTTCATCGCCCAGAACCGGTTCGCCGGGACCGGGAGGACGAGACCCGGCGGCTACGCGCGCGCGCGTCGTGCGATCGACTTCGCCG
>DATGHY010000190.1:0-26452 GCA_035307625.1 Actinomycetota bacterium | reverse complement strand
CACCAAGGCGATCGCGCCGATCCATCCGTCCACCCAACGGACTTCCGTCGAACAGCCCCGGGGCGGGCACGAGCGGCTCGCCCGGCACCACGAAAAGGGCCCGCGGCCGTGGTCGCACTCTTCTCGGTTCTCCGGTCACCGCGGGAAGGGCATGGATCGAGGATGATCGAAGAGCAGGGCCCGGCGGACGCCGGGTTGATCGTCCAAGACGTCGTCTACGCGGGCCTCGAGGCCATGCGTGCCGCCGTCCCCCTCGATCTCTGTGCCTACCTCCACGCAACCGAAGACCAGGGGCCCCAGCTCTTCCTCGGGGCTCCCGACCTCGCATCTATAGACCCGTCCGAAGCGTTCAGCCTCTTCACAGCCCTCCGGGACGCGCTGCACGATCCCCACGAAGGGGACGAGACGATGCTGCTCGGCGGGTACCTGGCGATCGCCCTTAGCACCGATGGTCCGCTGTCCCGAGGGCTGCATGTCGTCGGCCGCCGCGAGACCCCTTTCGAGCCCGAGGAGCGCGCCGTCATCGCACGCCTCGCGGCGTCCCTCGGGCGCCTTATCCACTCCGTCGAGCGGCCGGCCGCAACCGCTCAGCCTGAACACACTAAGGCCGGCGCTCCGATCCGCGTGGCGGTCGAGATGCTCTCCGACCGCGCGCGCGCCGAGGTGTCCGCCCCCTTCGGCGACGAGATCCGCACCGGCACCGGCGAGGCGCCGACCGCACCGCGGGCCGTAGCGCTCGCAGTGATCGACGCGGTCGACGCAAGCCTCAAGCTTCGCGACACCGCGGAAGGTGACATCGGGGGGGAGCGCGCCGTCTTGGTTTTGTTGACGGACAGCGCCGAGCGTCCGGCATTGGGCGCAACGCTTATCGATCAAACGGCATCCGATGCATTGCGCGCAACCGCCAGCGCAGCGCTCGATGCGGCGCTGCGATTGAGTTCTCGTTAAGTTCGCATCTCGGACTTGAACGCGTCGCGCGCAAAGGAGTAGAGTCGCGCAACTTACAAGACGACTGATCGCTTCGTCGTCTTGTCGACATTTCAGGGGAGCGGTCGCCGTGACCAGGATCATCTCGCTTGCGAACCAGAAGGGCGGCGTCGGCAAAACCACCACAACCATCAGCCTGGGGGCTGCACTCGCAGAGCTCGGCCAGCGCGTTCTCCTCGTGGATTTCGACCCACAGGGAGCGCTTTCGGTGGGTGTCGGCGTGAATTCGATCGAGCTCGATCAGACGATCTACAACCTGATCCTCGATCGCGCGACGCGTTTCGAAGACGTGGTCATCAAGACGAACATCATGGGAGTCGATCTGCTCCCTGGAAACATCGACCTGTCCGCAGCGGAGGTCGTGCTCGTCAGCGAAGTTGCGCGTGAACAGGCGCTCAAGCGCGTGCTACACGCGGCGCAAGAGAACTACGACTACATCCTGATCGACTGTCCGCCGTCACTCGGGCTTCTCACCGTCAACGCTTTGACGGCAAGCGATGCGGTCATCATCCCGCTCGAATGCGAGTTCTTCGCTCTGCGTGGTATGGCGCTGCTCGTAGACACGATCGAGAAGGTTCGCGATCGCCTTAACCCTGAACTAGAGATCCAGGGTGTTGTTGCAACCATGTACGACGGGCGGACCCTGCATGCACGAGAGGTCATCGCTCGGGTCAAGGATGCCTTCGGGACGCGTCTGTTCGAGTCGACGATCCCGAGGACCATCCGTTTCGCGGAGGCCCCCGTGGCTGGGGAGCCGATCCTCACATACGCCGGAGACTCACGGGGGGCGGCGGCCTACAGGGCCCTCGCCAGGGAGGTGCTGGGCATTGTCGACGACCAAGAGAGCGAGCTTGCCGGGAGCGGACGAGCTGTTCAGAACGACGAGCTTGCCGAAGGAAGACACATCGACGAATCCACAAGCGGATCCATCGACATATCAACAAATACCTTCTCGCCATCAAACGGCGGCACCACAGCCAGCGAGAACGCGCCCGCAGTCGACACAGAGATTTATCGATAAAGAGAGCAAGCTCCAAGTCCCCAAACAGGGAAGCGGCAGGCAGCGACACGAGGAGAAGATCACCTTCTACTGCACGCAGGAGGAGCTGCTCGCGCTCGAACGCGCGCGCCTCGCCCTTCGCGAGTACGGGATCGGATCGGATCGCGGCCGGATCGTCAGGGAGGCGCTCTCGTACACCTTGGCCGACCTTGATGCCAACGGACAGGCCTCGATCTTGGCCGATCGACTGGGCCGCCGGCGCTGAGCACCGCCGGACCGCCACAACCCTCAAGTCTCATGTTGTGGTTGAGCCTTATCCTTGCTTGATACTGTCACGATCTGACAGATGATGAAGGAGACTCTTCCGTGGTCGGCTCGTTGAACCTTGTCGCAGGCCTCGGCGTTGCTCTCGGCTTTCTCATCGGGATCGTCCTCCACCATTGGGCGCACGCGCGTGTGGCGGTCGCCCTCGGAGACCGTACGCCGAAGCTCATGGGGCGAGTCTCTTTACGGATAAAGCCACATGTCGACACTTTGGGCTCGATCATCATGCCCATCGTGTTCATCGTCGTCGCGATCTTCCAGGGTCCTTACGGGATGATGTTCGGGTGGGGGAAAGCGCAATCGTTTAACCCGCGCGCGTTCAAGAACCCCAAGCGGGACATGATCCTGGTGGCGCTTTCAGGCCCGGCTGCAACAGCCATCGTGGCCGCGGTTTCGGCAGCGATCGCCCGCGCCGAGCTACACAACGACATCGGCCTGATCTTCGGCTACATCATGATCGTGAACTCGTTCCTGACCGTGATCGAGCTGCTGCCGATCCCGGGCCGAGACGGGGGACGGGTGCTCGTGCGGTTCCTCTCCCCGCGGGCTGCGATGAAGTTCGAGGACCTCGTGCAATACGAGGTGATCTTCTTGCTCGTTCTGTTCATCTTCCTGGAACCGGTCGTCGTCCGGATGACCGACTCGTTCCGGCGGCTGATCGGCGCCTAGCTGCGGTCGCCCCCCGAGGGCCGCCGGTAGACTGACCAGGCCATGACGTACCAGGTAAAGCTCCAGGTTTTCGAGGGACCGTTCGACCTCTTGCTCCACCTGATCTCCAAGCGAGAGCTCGATATATATGAGGTATCCCTCGCGTCGATCACCGAGGAGTACCTCGACTACATCCGGTCGATGCAGGACTTAGACCTGGAGGTGGCCACCGAGTTCCTGATCGTGGCGGCCACCCTCATCGAGATCAAAGCGGCTCGCCTGTTGCCGGGTCCCCCGGTCGATGAGGAAGCGGCGCTTGCATTGAGCGAACGCGACATGCTCATCGCCCGGCTGCTCGAATATCGCGCGTTCAAGGATGCCGCCGCACAGCTGGCCGCGATGATCGCAGAGAACGCCGGCTTCATCGGGCGTCGTGCCGGGCCCGGCAGGGAGTTCGACCATCTGTGTCCCGACTTGCTCGCCCGCGTGTCGCCGGCCGACCTCGCAACGATCGCCGCGCGCGCGCTGGCGCCGAAGCCGGTCACGGCCCTCGACCTGTCGCACATCACGCCGATCCGCGTCAGTGTCGCCGAGGCGATAGCGACCGTCATGGCGATGCTTGCCGAGCGCACCAGCGTCACCTTCCGCGAGATCACGAAGGACTGCACAACACGGATCGACAAAGTCGTGCGGTTCCTCGCGGTGTTAGAGCTGATCAAGCGCGGACAAGCCGACGTCGATCAGAGCGAGAACTTCGGCGAGATCACCGTGAAGCGGGGGAGCGGGGAGGCGCGCATCGACATAGGCGCCGTGGATGAATACGAGGGCGCACCCATCCCTGAGCCGGAGACGGACGGATGAACGAGCTGCAGCGCCAGATCGAAGCGATCTTGTTCGTCGCGGACGAGCCGGTTCCGCTGACCCAGCTCGCTCAAGTGACGGAGACGGCGCGCGACACGGTTCTTCGCGCGCTCGAAGAGATGAAGTCGGAGTACGAGGCGGCGGAGCGCGGCGTCGTTCTTCGCGAGATCGGCGGCGGCTGGCGCATGTATACGCACCCCGATGTGGCCGCGTACGTCGAACGGTTCGTGCTTGCCGTGCAGCAGCCGCGCCTCACGCAGGCGGCGCTCGAAACGCTGGCGATCGTCGCGTACAAACAGCCGGTCAGCCGGCAGCAGATCGCCCAGATCCGCGGCGTCGACTCAGACGGCGTGATCAACACGCTCGAGACGCGCGGTCTCGTGCACGAAGTCGGCCGCGACCGCGGCCCGGGGCAAGCGGTGCTGTACGGGACGTCGCCGCTGTTCCTGGAGCGGATGGGATTGGGCGGACTCGAAGACATGCCGCCGATCGCGTCGATGTTGCCGGCGCAGTCGGTGGCCGATGAGCTCGAACCCTAAGCGTTCGGCGCGATCGAAGCGCCGGCCGACCCGAGCGCGAGCGAAGCCTGCACCGACGCCTGCTACTGCTGAGGGTCAGCGTCTGCAGAAGGTGATCGCAGCGGCCGGCATCGCATCGCGCCGGGCAGCCGAGCAGCTGATCGAGGAGGGCCGGGTCTCGGTGGACGGGCACGTCGTTCGCGTGCAGGGGATGCGTGTCGATCCGACGCGGGTGAGGATCGAGGTTGACGGCGAGCGAGTCAACGTCGATGCGCGGCACACGTACATCGCGTTGAACAAACCTGCCGGCGTCGTAACCACCGCAGCCGACCCGCGCGGCAGGCCGACGGTGCTCGATCTGGTTCGAAGCCATCGGCGCGTCGTGCCGGTCGGGCGGCTGGACGCGAACACGCTCGGCCTCGTCTTGCTGACGGACCACGGCGAGCTCGTCCATCGCTTGACGCATCCTCGTTTCCAGATCCCGCGGGTCTACGCGGCGGAGGTCCGGGGAACGATGTCGCGCGAAGCGGCAACGAAGCTCAAGGAAGGCGTTCGGCTGGAGGATGGGGTGGCGCGCGCCAAGACGGTGAAGATCCGTCGTCGAGCAGCCTCACGCAGCTTGGTCGAGATCACGATGATGGAGGGCCGTAAGCATGAGGTCCGCCGGATGTTCGACGCAGTTGGTTTCCCGGTCCTCGAGCTCGTCCGCATCTCGTTCGGCCCCATCTCGCTCGGTCCGTTGGCCTCCGGGAAGTCCCGGAAGCTCAGCGCAGAAGAGATCGGACAACTGCTCGCAGCGGCCGGTCTCTAGCCCCACACTCTCAAACCGGAGAAGGTCGCGCCCGACGGCGACTATCATCCCCTTCCGATGACCCGCCAACTTCGCGCGCTTCGGGGAGCCACGACCCTCGACGCCGACACCCGCGAGCAAGTGATGGAGCGCACCGCGACTTTGATCCGGACGATCCTCGAGCGAAACGCGGTCGGCCATGAGGACCTGGTCTCCCTCATCTTCACCGCGACCGACGACGTACGGTCCGAGTTCCCAGCGGCTGCTGCCCGCAGCATCGGGATCAGCGACGTGCCCCTGCTGTGCGCGCGGGAGCTCGATGTCGAAGGCGCGATCGGCTTGTGCATCCGCGTCCTCATCCACCTCTACACAGATAAGGAGCCGGCGACGCTGCGGCATGTGTACCTCGAGGGCGCACGGCCGCTCCGGACAGATCTCCCGCAATGAGGGTCGCACTCGTGGGAACCGGCCTCATCGGGGGCTCTATCGGGATGGCGTTGAAAGCGGAAACCGACGCTGTCGTCGTCGCCTTCGATCGGGATCCCGCTGCCGCGGCTCGTGCGGTTGAGAGGGGAGCCGCCGACGAGGTCGCGGTATCGGCTGCCGATGCCGCGATGGACGCGGATTTCATCTTCATCGCAACGCCGGTGGGGGCGATCGCGGATAGCGTTCAAGCGCTCGCAGGGAGCGTGAAGCCCGGAGCAGTCGTGACAGATGTTGGAAGCACGAAGAATAGAGTCGTGCTCGAGGCAGAGAAAGTCTTACGTGATGGTTCAGACTTCATCGGCGGCCACCCCATGGCCGGCACCGAACAAGAGGGGATCGATGCCGCAACTGCCACACTCTTCCAAGGGGCTTGGTGGATCCTGACGCCGACGGAAACGTCGAGCCCGGAGGCGTATCAGCGGCTGCACAACCTTCTGACCACTCTGCGCGCGCGGATCATGGCCTTGAGCCCCATCGAGCATGATCAGCTCATGGCGGTGATCAGCCACGTCCCTCAGCTGACGGCCACGACGTTGATGAACATGGCCGCGAAGAGGGGAGAAGACCATGCAGGCCTTCTCGCGCTCGCGGCAGGCGGCTTCCGGGACGTGACTCGCGTGGCGGCCAGCAACCCAGAGATCTGGCTCGACGTGTGTCGCGAGAACGGCGAGGCGATCGCAGCAGCGCTTCGCGATTTCGCGAATGAGCTGCTCAGACTGCACGATCTCATCCTCGAAGGGAACGAAGAGCCTTTGCGCGCCGCGTTGCTTCAGGCGCGCGAGGCGCGGCGAAGCTTGCCGGGCAAAGAGGTTCTCGAAGCGCCGTTCGAGGTCGTCATGCCCGTTCCTGATCGTCCCGGCGTTCTCGCTCAGGTGACGACGTCGATCGGAAACCTAGGGGTGAACATCGAAGATCTGCAGATAACACATTCGAGCGAGGGAGGACGGGGCGTTCTTCACCTGACGATCGCGGGTCGAGGGCCTGCTGAGAAGGTTGCAGCCGCGCTCACACACCAGGGGTTCGACGTTCGAACCGTCGAGTTGTAGCAACGGATATGACCAAGATGATGAAGCGCTATGTCGATAAGACGCCTCATCGATTGATCGCCTTCCCATCTCGTGAGGACCCCACGGGAGCAGCAACGTCGCAGCGAATAGAGATCGATCGCTTTATCGATTTCTCTATTGATCGCCAACATATTTCAGCGATAGAGCGATATATCGATCTAACAACACAGCGCTTAAGCAATCGGTCGACTCGTCTGCAAAGAGATTCAGGGTCAGATCGATGAAGCGGCAGATCGTTATCTCGCCGAGTCGACGAGTCGAGGGGTCGATTCGGGTCCCCGGCGACAAATCGATCTCGCATCGAGCGCTCCTCGTGGGCGCGATGGGCGAGGGGGAGATGGAGATCGAAGGTCTCTCGCCGGCCGTTGATGTGGCAAGCTCTCGCGTCGCGATCGGATCGCTTGGCGTTCAAACACTTGACCTTAACGTGAGAGTCGAGAGTGTCGAACCTTCAACTTCTAGTACAGACTCCCAGATCTTGCTAGATGGACGGGGAATGGGTTCGTGGCGCGCACCTGAGGGCGTCATCAACGTCGGCAACTCCGGAACGACCATCCGGCTCCTGCTCGGTCAGCTCGCCGGGTCCCCGGTATCTACGACCGTCACCGGAGACGGCTCGATCCGCGGCCGACCGATGAAACGAGTGGTCGCGCCATTGCGGGAGATGGGTGCCTCGATCTCGGGTGAGGACGACGGAGACCACGCCCCGTTGGTCGTGGCAGGTGGCAGGCTGCACGGAGTTGCCCACACCCTGCCGATCGCGAGCGCCCAAGTGAAATCGGCTCTGCTCTTGGCAGGGTTGCTCGCCCAGGGGGAGACCAGCGTCGAGGAGCCGGCCCCATCGCGAGACCATACGGAACGGCTGCTCGAGTACCTAGGTGTTCCAATCGCTAGGTCGGGAAAGCGACTCATCGTTAAGTCGACAAATGTCCAAAACGCCAAGGTGACTGTTCCCGGCGATCTCTCGTCCGCCGCATTCTTCCTGGTAGCAGCCGCATTGCTCCCTGATTCGGCAGTGGAGATAACCGGCGTCGGGGTCAATCCCACCCGCACCGGCGTGCTCGACGTCCTTCGGATGTTCGGCGCGCGCGTGGAGGTAGGCGACGTCATCGAAGAGTCGGGGGAGCCCCGGGGAACGGTCCGGGTCAGCCACGGCGACCGGCGGTCGCTCGATCTGGCGGGGGAGATGGTTGTCACCGCGTTGGACGAGCTACCCCTGGTCGCGGTGCTCGCAACGGCCGCCGAGGGCGAGACGGTGGTGCGCGATGCGGCCGAGCTTCGTGTGAAGGAGAGCGATCGGGTCGCGACCATCGTCAACGGTCTCTCACGGATGGGAGCGGAGATCTCCTCCCGGCCGGACGGATTCGTCGTCAGGGGGCCGACCCCTCTTCGCGGCGCGGAGGTCGACGCCGCAGGAGATCACCGGATCGCTATGGCGCTCGCGGTCGCCGCGCTCACCGCCGACGGCCCGACCGCGATCTCGGGGTGGGACTCGGTTGCCGTTTCGTACCCCGGCTTCGAACAAGACCTCGGTCGCCTCGTCGTACCCTAAGGCGATGCCCACACCTTCGAGCGCGCGACGGGCGAGCCGCCGCCCGTTCGTCGTCGCCATCGACGGACCGGCCGGCGCCGGCAAGAGCACCGTGGCACGCGGGGTCGCGCGCGCCCTCCATTTCGCACACCTCGACACTGGGGCGATGTACCGCGCGCTCACCGCGAAGGCCCTCGACGCCGGGGTCGATCCGTCCGACGGTCCCGCGCTGACCAAGCTCGCGAAAGCCACGACGATCGGCTTCGGGGAGGAAGGGCTGCTCGTCGACGGGATCCCGGTCGGCCGCGAGATCCGCACGCCGAGGGTCAGCAGAGCGGTATCCGCCGTCAGCGCACACAAAGGGGTGCGCCGCGAGCTCGTCCGGCACCAACGAGCGATCCTCGCCAAAGGCGACGTCGTCGCAGAGGGGCGGGATATCGGGACGGTCGTCGCGCCCGATGCACCGATCAAGGTTTTCCTCACGGCGTCTATCGACGAGCGCGCGCGCCGCCGGCACCGTGAGATGGAGGAGAGTGGTGAGCCGGTGTCGCTCCCGGCGCTCAAGGAAGAGATCGCGCGCCGCGACGCACACGACTCGAGCCGCCCCGTCTCGCCGCTGATCCCAGCAGCGGACGCCGTGAAAATCGATACGAGCAACCACACGCCGCACCAAGCGATCGAAGAGGTCCTCACACTGGTGCGCGCCGCGCGCGAGGGCCGATGAGCAGGCCGCTCGTTGCCGTCGTCGGACGGGCAAACGTCGGCAAGTCGACGCTGGTGAACCGGCTTCTCGGCCGGCGGGAAGCGATCGAGCACCCCGAGTCCGGCGTGACACGCGACCGCCGTGCCTACGATGCCGAATGGAACGGCGTTCCATTCTCGGTCGTGGACACCGGCGGGTGGGAACCGCGTGCGAAGGGCCTCACGGCGAAGGTGGCCGAGCAGGCCGCGCGCGCCGTTCGCGAAGCGGAGCTGATCCTCTTCGTCGTCGACGCGGAGACCGGGGCGACGAACGACGACCTCGCGGTGGCGCGGAGCCTCCGGACGATCGAGATCCCCGTTGTCGTCGTGGCCAACAAGGTCGACTCGGCCGCGCGCGAGCGCGAGATCGGCGGTTTGCAGCGGCTCGGCTTCGGCGAGCCGCTCCCCATCAGCGCGTTGCACGGCAGGGGCGCGGGGGAGCTTCTCGACATCGTCGCAGCAACGGTCAAGGGCACCCGCAGCCGTGAGACCGAACGGAAGGAGGTCTCCGTTGCGATCGCGGGACGACCGAACGTCGGGAAGTCCTCGCTTTTCAACAGATTGGTAGGGGACGAGCGGTCAATCGTGCACGACGTTCCGGGAACCACACGCGACACAGTGGACACGATCGCGGAGCTCGGCGGTAAGCGTTATCGGTTCGTCGACACCGCAGGCATGCGACGGCGCACTCGCGACGCGAAAGGCCCCGAGTACTACGGGCTCGTACGGAGCTTGCGTGCGATCGATGAGGTCGACGTCGTGCTCATCGTGATCGACGCGAACGAACGCGCTACCGAGCAAGATCAGAAGATCGCAGCGCGCGTCGCTGAGTCGGGCCGCGCGGCCGTGATCGTGCTCAACAAGTGGGACCTGGTCGACGCCGAGTACGCGGACGCGATCGCCGATGACACGCGCGAGATGCTTCGTTTCATCCCGTGGGCACCGATCGTGCGGACGTCGGCGAAGACGAAAAGGGGGGTGAATAAGATCGCTCCCGAGCTCGAGGCCGCTCTCTCGTCGTGGCAGAAGCGCGTGCCCACGGCAGCATTGAATGCGTGGCTCCGCGATGCGACCGAGCTCGTTCCACTTGGTTCGACCACGCGCTCGCGGCCGACGCGCATCAAGTACATGACGCAGGCGAGCACTCGGCCGCCCACATTCGCCCTTTTCGCGAGCGGATCGATCACCGCGCCCGCGTTGCGCGCGCTCGAGCGCCGGTTGCGGGAACGCTTCGGTTTCGAGGGGACGCCGGTGCGGTTCGCGGTCCGGAAGTCGGGGAAGCGCGCAGTCTGAAAGGGTGCTCGCGCGTGGCGCATATACTTTGCGCGCACGGGCTGTAGCGCAGCTTGGTTAGCGCGCTTGACTGGGGGTCAAGAGGTCGCCGGTTCAAATCCGGCCAGCCCGACGAAACGAGGATCGTGAGAAGCGCGCAAAGAGAGTTGCGGCCACAACCCGCCGAACCACAGCGGGAGAGGCTGAATCCGCGAACCCACAAACTGGGCGGTGCGTGCGCGTTTCGATCGCTTGACCTGACGGGTAAGTAACGGCCCCATGACAGATAGAACATCGACAAGAACTACGGAACGGTCGTCCGATCAGATGGAAAGCGCGGGCGTGACGTTATTCGCCGGCAGGCGATGGGTACCAACTCGTAGAGGAGCATGGCACGTCGAGCGGATCGGTCTTACGACGCGATCGGAAGGCGATCGTGATGTGGTGATGGAAACAGTAAGTCCCACCCATCGCTAACACGCGCAACGCGTTGGGCAACAGGAGGACTGCCTTGACGCTGAGGCCGATGGCGGGGCTCGTGCTGAAGACGAGCCTTGTGGGGGAAGACACCGTCATACATGCGAACGGGGAGCTCGATTTTGCGACCCGCGACGAGCTCCTCGAAAAGCTGACGGCGATCGAAGAGCACGGCACGCAGGGCATCATCTTGGACCTCCGCGAGCTCTCGTTCATCGACTCAGCCGGCCTCCACGTTTTGATCGCTGCGCACAAGCGCGCCCTCGCAGGCGGGTGGCGGTTCCAGATCGTGTGCGGGCCCGGACCCGTGTGGCGCGCCTTTGCGCTTTCGGGGCTGACGTCCGAGCTGAAGTTCGTCCGGGCATCGGGGGAAGCCTGATCGTTCCGGCCCCGAGATCCGTTCCTCTATATCCTGCTGCCCATGACGGAACGGGTTTCGGCGTCGGTGCCTTCAGACGCAATCCTGACCGTGCCGAACCTTCTGACGTTCTTCCGTCTCGGCCTGATCCCCGTCTTCCTTTGGGTAAGCCTCGGCGAAAACAACATGGGATGGGCGGTCATCATCGCCGCGCTGGGGTTCCTCACGGATCTTGTCGACGGCAAGATCGCACGTCGCTTCGGTCAGGTCTCGAAGCTGGGGATCGCACTCGACCCCCTGTCCGACCGGCTGGGCCTCGCGTCTGGTGCGGCCGTACTGATCGTCAAGCATCTCTCACCGCTGTGGGTGGTCCTCGTCGTGATCGCGCGCGACGGGCTGCTCGTTCTGATCGGCGCGCCCGTCTTGAAAGCACGCGGTCTGCCGATCCCGCCGGTGACGCGGGTCGGGAAATACGGCTCGTTCGCCGTGAGCGTCATGTTCGGGCTCTTCCTCGCGTCCGGCATCCACAACATCTCGCACCCGACGCATTCGATCCGCCTCGCGGCGTGGGTGTTCGTCGTCATCTCCTTACCTTTGTATTACGCCTCAGGGCTCGGCTACGTCCGAGCAGCCCTCACTTCCATGAAACAGCAGAACGGCGCGGGGCGGGGGAGCGCAGACGGGTAAACTGACGTCGTCTCCTGTGTGCATCCCTAAGGTGGAACGATGAAGGCCGTGATCATGGCCGGCGGAGCCGGGAGCCGGCTCCGTCCGCTCACGAGCAACCAGCCGAAGCCGATGGTTTCCCTCGCCAACCGGCCGTTGATGGAGCACATCGTGCGGCTGCTCAAGCGGCACGGGTTCACGGACATCGTCGTCACCGTCCAGTTTTTGGCAAGCCTCGTGCGCAACTACTTCGGCACAGGCGAAGACCTCGGCGTGTCGATGTCGTACGCGACGGAAGAGTCGCCGCTCGGCACAGCCGGGAGCGTCAAGAACGCGCAGGGCGCGCTCGACGAGACGTTCGTCGTTATCAGCGGCGACGCGCTCACCGACATCGACCTCGAGAAAGTGGTGAGCTTCCATCAAGAGCGCGGCTCGATCGCGACGATCGTTCTGTCGCATCAGCCCAACCCGCTCGAGTACGGGATCGTCGTCACCGATGAGGAGGGACGGATCGATCGCTTCCTCGAGAAGCCGGGCTGGGGTCAGGTCTTCACGGACACCGTGAACACCGGTATCTACGTGCTCGAGCCGGAGATCTTCGATCTGATCCCAGAAGGCGAACCGTTCGACTTCTCGAAGGACGTGTTCCCCACGCTGCTCGAGAAAGGCGCGCCGATCTTCGGCTACATCGCCGATGGCTACTGGACCGACGTCGGGAACGTGGACGCGTACCGGAAGGCACAGCAGGACGCGCTCGACGGGCTCGTTCACATCGAGATGCCCGGCTTCGAGATCGCCGACCGCGTCTGGGTAGGGGAAGGCGCGATCATCGATCCGGAGGCGCGGATCGACGGCCCCGCTTTGATCGGAGAGCACGTCAAGATCGAGGGCGGCGCGACCGTGCGCGAGTACTGCGTGGTCGGGAATAACTCGGCTATCAAGGCAGGTGCGTTCCTCCACCGAGCGACCGTTCACGACAATGCCTATATCGGCGCCGGTACGTCACTTCGAGGGTGCGTGATCGGGCGCAACGCCGACATCCGCGCCAACGCGCGCATCGAGGAAGGCGTGGTGCTCGGCGACGAGTGCTTCGTCGGCAAGGACACGCTGATCCAGCCGAACGTGAAGATCTACCCGTACAAGCGCATCGATGCCGGCGCCGTCATCACGCACAGCATCATCTGGGAATCGTCCGGCGCGCGCACCCTGTTCGGAAACCGTGGAGTGAGCGGCTTGATCAACGTCGACATCACGCCGGACTTCGCGGTGCGGCTCGGTATGGCCTACGCCACCACGTTGAAGCGAGGCGCAGCCGTCGTGATGAGCCGCGACGCGTCGCGCGCATCCCGAACGATCAAGCGCGCGCTGATCGCCGGAGTGAACGGGTCGGGCGTGCATGTGCAAGACCTCGAGGTGACGCCGGTTCCGGTAACACGGTTCCACGTGCGCACGACGCGCTCGCGCGGGGGGATCGCGGTCGGGACGGTGCCGGGCGATCCGCAATCGCTCGAGATCAGGTTCTTCGACTCCGACGGATCCGATATCACGGCGTCGACGCAGCGCGACATCGAGCGCGTGTTCTTCCGCGAAGATGTGCGGCGCGCGTTCCCCGACGAGATCGGTGAGCTGCGCTATCCGCCGCGCGCGCTCGAGTTCTACCAATCGGGACTGCTCGACGCGCTCGATATCGAAGCGATCCGCAACGCGGACCTGAAATCGGTCGTCGACTGCGCGTTCGGACCGGCTTCGCTGGTCCTTCCCGCGATCATCGGCAAGATCGGTTCTGAGACGCTGACGGTCAACGGCTACGTCGACGAGGTGCGGCCGACGATGACGCACGCCGAGCGCGACGCGATCCGTGCGCACCTATGCGAGCTCGTACGAACGTCGCGCGCCGACCTCGGCTCGTTGCTGGAAACGACCGGCGAGACGATCGACATCGTCGCCGGCGGCGGAACACTGATCCCGCGCGACACAGCGCTGCTGTTGATGCTCGACATGGTCACCGACGTTTGGCCCGGCCGGACGATCGTCGTTCCCGTCTCGGCTCCGTCGGCCGTCGAGAAGATCTGTGAAGCGCGCGGCGGGCGAGCGGTGCGCGCGCAACGCTCGCTGGCGGCCATCTTGTCGACGGCGCTGGAAGAGACCGCCGTTTTCGCTGGGACAGAAGACGGCACGTACGCGTTCCCCGACGGCCTTCCAGCGTTCGACGGGATCGCGGCGTTCTGCACGTTGCACGAGCTGCTCGCCAAGTCCGAGACGGGTTTGGAGGAACGGCTCTCGGGCTTGCCGGACGCGAACGTCGTTCATCGCACGGTTCCCACCGCGTGGGACCGCAAGGGTGCCGTCATGCGCCGGGTCGCTGGAGATCGGTCGGCGGATCGGACCGAAGAGACAGAAGGGCTCAAGCTGTTCCACGGATCGGACTGGGCGCTCGTCATCCCGGACCCAGAAGATCCCGTCACGCACGTGTGGGCCGAAGGATCGACGGAGGCCGAATCGCGCGCCGTCGCAGAGCGATACATCTCGCTCATCGAAGAAGCCCTGGATTGATCGAACGGAATTCGCCGGCCGCGCGCGCGCTCGCCCCTGCGATCGTGGTTGGGCTCCTCGCGTTCTTGCTGACGGTCGACCTCCGGACGCAAGACACGGCCTCGAAGATCAACGCGACGCGGAGAAGCGAGCTGGCGGCGATCGTCGCGGAGCGACAGAAGACCACCGCGGCTTTGGAGAGCAGGCTCTCTCAACTCCGCGCGCAACTGGCGGCGATCGCTGCATCGGCCGGCGGCGCGCAGCTGCAGAAGCTCCAGGCAGCGATGGCGAGTATCGGGATTGCCTCCGGCACGACACCACTGAGCGGCCCCGGATTGATCGTCCGCCTCTCGGACGCGCCATCCTCCGACCAATCCACGAACCAGTCGGACAGCCGCATCCAGGACATCGACCTGCAAGACGTGGTGAATGCGCTGTGGGACGCAGGCGCAGAAGCGATCTCGATCAACGGGCAACGCCTGGTAGGGACGTCCGCGATCCGTAACGCCGGGAACGCGGTGCTGGTGAACTTCCACGTCTTGACGTCTCCCTACGAAGTCGACGCGATCGGGAGCGCGACGTCGATGCAGTCCTCATTCCTCGCGTCGGATATCGCGCGCAACTTCAAGACGTGGGAACAGGTCTACGGGCTGGGATTCTCCGTCGAGCAGCCCTCGACGATCCAAGTCCCGGCGTACACAGGCAGCGTTCGCTTCCGATACGCACAGGTCCAGCAGGCACGATAGGAGGGGGAGCACATGTTGGTCGTCATCTCGCTGCTCGCAGGGATCGGGCTGGGCGTCGCATTCCACAACTCGGTCCCGCTTTCGTGGGCGCCGTATCTGCCGATGGCCGTGATGGCCGCGCTCGACAGCGTCTTCGGCGGGTTGCGCGCGCGGTTCGAGGGCACGTTCAACGACCGCGTCTTCGTCATCTCGTTCTTGAGCAATGCGATCCTTGCCGCACTGCTCGTCTGGGCGGGCACGCGCCTCGGCGTGCAAGACATGGCGATCGCAGTCGTCGTCGTCTTCGGCGTGCGGATCTTCCAGAACCTCGCCGCGATCCGCCGGATCCTGTTCCACGCCTGAGTCGATGACCGACGTTCACGACAGCGCGCCGGGCGGCAAACCATCGCCGCGCTCGCGCACCGGAGGCCAGATCGCGATCGCGCTGACGCTCGCGTTGCTGGGTTTCCTGCTCGCCACCCAGCTGCGGTCGCAGCAGGGACTCACGCAGCGGTTGTCGATCGAGCGGGAATCCGACCTCGGGCGGATCCTCACCGAGCTCACCGATCGATCCGATCAGCTATCGAGTGAGATCGTCGACCTCCGCGTGAAGCTGGCGCAGGCAACGGGCACGCAAGCGCAACAGCGCGCGCTCGTCGTCGACGCGCGCCAGCAGCTCGAAGCCGTGCAGATCCTGCTCGGTCTCGTCCCCGTGAAGGGCCCCGGCATAGTGATGACCTTCGACGATCCGAAAACGACCGTCGGGCCCGACGTGCTGCTCGACACCGTTCAGGAGCTGCGCGATGCAGGGGCCGAGGCGATCGAGATCTCAGGTGTGCGGATCGTGGCGTCGACCGCCTTCACCGGAACCCCCGGAGCGCTCATCATCGGAGGTACCCCGGTGGGCGCGCCGTACCAGGTCACGGCCATCGGGGACGCCTCGACCCTGGCCGAAGCCATGAGGATCCCCGGGGGAGTGGTCGACTCGCTGGCGGCGAACCAAGGGGCGTCGGTTCGCATCACGGAGGAAGGTTCGGTAAGTATCCTGCACGTCAGCGCGTTGCCGCAGTTCGTCCACGCGCGACCCACGACTCGGAGGTGACGATGTACCCGGAAGACCTGCGCTACACGTCGGAGCATGAGTGGGCGCGTCGAGAGGGCGATTCGGTGCGAGTGGGCATCACTCACTTCGCACAGGACTCGCTGGGCGACATCGTGTACGTCGACATCCCGGGTCCTGGGACGGCCGTCAACGCCGGCCAACCGTTCGGCGAGGTCGAGTCGACGAAGTCCGTCTCGGACTTGTTCTCTCCGGTATCGGGGGAGATCGTGGAGCGCAACGGAGCGCTGGAAGAAGCGCCGGAATTGGTGAACCAGGATCCGTACGGCGAAGGCTGGATGGTTGTGATCAAGCCGTCGAACATCGCGGACTTCGACGGATTGCTGTCGTCGGGCGACTATAAAGCGCTAGTCGAGGCTCAACCCGGCAACTGAAGAAACGCGCCGCCCAGCGCAGCATCACGAGTTCACAGAACCGGCCTCGTTCCCATCCCTCACGCTGTGGTATAACTCCAGCCTGCCGCATTCGACCGGAGAGTTCGACATGTATTGCACGCGCTGCGGGCACAAGAATCCGGACGGAGCCAGCTTCTGCGCCAGCTGCGGGAACTCGCTGCAGCCGCTCGAAGAGCAGACGATGGCCATCCCGGTCGCGCCGGAGGACGAAGAAGGGCCGTCTCTCGAAGAATTGGGCCCCGATCAGGCGCTCCTCGTCATCAAAGGTGGACCGAGCGCGGGCAGCACAGTTCTCGTCGACAAGGACATCACTCGGCTCGGCCGCAGCCCCGACAGCGACGTCTTCCTGAACGACATCACGGTCTCCCGCCGGCACGCGGAGGTCTCGCGCGAGGGCCACGGGTTCGTGATCAAGGACGCGGGCAGCCTGAACGGGACGTACGTCAACCGCGAGCGTGTGGACGTCGCCGAGCTCGCGAGCGGCGATGAGCTCCAGATCGGGAAATTCAAGATCGTCTTCTACACCGCACCGGGACCGCAGTGATGGCGGGGCGTCCGTTCCAGAGCATCGGTGAGGTCCTCGCGGCTCTCAAGCCGGAGTTCGCAGACGTAACCGTCTCGAAGATCCGCTTCCTCGAAGCAGAAGGCCTCATCACACCTACCCGGACCAACTCGGGGTACCGGACGTTCTACCCGAAGGATCTCGAGCGGCTGCGCACGATCCTGAAGATGCAGCGTGAGTCGTTCCTCCCGCTCAAGGTCATCCGCGAGCGGCTCGCATCTCTCGATGCGGGGACGATCACGCCCGAGCAAGCAACTGCGCCCGCCCCGATCACGATCGTGCCACCCGTACCCGAGCCCGTCACGGCTTCGATCGCCGAGGGCGCGAAACAAGAACCCGACATCGATCTCGCCGAGCCAGCGGCCAACGCGCACTTCACTGAGAGCGACCTCGCCGGCGCGACCGGATTGGATCTCACGCAGGTGCACGCTTTGAAAGACTTCGGCGTCATCTGCGAGCACCGCCAGAACGGAACGGTGTACTTCGACGGCGACGATGTGGCGGTGGGGGAGCTCGCGCGCGACTTCCTCAAGCTCGGGATCGAGCCGCGGCACCTGAAGCAGCTGCGACGTTTCGCGGAGCAGGAAGCCGAGATGTACACGACGCTCGTCGGTCCGGGTATCCGCAACCGGCGCGCCGACGCGCGCGGCCAGGCGGTCGAGACCCTCGGCGAGCTCGCGAAGCTATCGAGACGGTTGCGTCAGGCGTACGTCCGTCAGCGCATGCGCGCTGCGATCTCCGGAGACCGCTAAGTGCCCGACGAAACCGTCGGCCTGCTCCTCACGGCCGAACAGATAGGCGCGCGCGTGGCGGAACTTGGCGCCGAGATCAGCCGGGATTACGCGGGCAAGACTCCGATCCTGATCGGCGTCCTCAAAGGGTCGCTCGTCTTCATGGCCGACCTCGCGCGCGCGATCACCACCTCGATCAACGTCGATTTCATGTCGATCAGCTCCTACGGTGATGGGACGAACTCCGGCGTCGTGCGGATATTGAAGGATCTCGACGAATCCATAACCGGCCACGACGTCATCTTGGTCGAGGACATCATCGATACCGGCCTTACCTTGACCTATCTCTTGGCGACGTTGAGCGCGCGTCGCCCCGCCTCCTTGGAGGTGTGCGGGCTGCTCGACAAGTCAGTCCGACGGATCGTCGAAGTCCCGATCCGCTACAAGGGCTTCGACATCCCGGATGAGTTCGTGATCGGTTACGGCCTCGACCACGAGGGGCGTTACCGCAACCTGCGCGCCGTGCTGGGTGTGCGCGATATGGCCGCTTTGCGCGACCCCGATGTCGTCGCGCGCGCGCTGGAATCGGCCGGCGCATGATCGTTCCCCCGCGGAGGGGGTAAGCGAACGAAGTGGCCCGGCGGTATCGTTGTGGGCCTGATTAGGCGGTAGTAGTCTGCCCCTCGAGGAGGCTATCAGCGTGGTCGATGCGGTCGAGATGCAGCTGGTCGGCGTGCGCGTCGAGCTGCCGACGAACCAGCCGATCGTGCTGCTGCGCGAACGGGAAGGGGAGCGCTTCCTGCCCATCTGGATCGGCCCCGTGGAAGCCACAGCGATCGCGTTCGCACTGCAAGACATCGTGACGCAGCGCCCCATGACGCATGACTTGATGAAAAGCGTCCTCGAGGAAGTCGGCGTAACGATCGAGCGCATCGTCATCACGGAGCTGAGAGAAACCACGTTCTACGCGACGCTGGAGATGGCGCGAGATGGTGCGCAATACTCGGTTTCGAGCAGGCCGAGCGACGCGATCGCACTCGCCGTTCGCTCCGGCGTTCCGATCTTCGCCGCGCCGGATGTCCTGTCCGACGCGGGCATCATCATCCACGACGAAGACGAGGAGACCGAGGTCCAGAAGTTCCGGGAGTTCATCGAATCGGTGAGCCCGGAGGACTTCGGCGCCAACCCCTTCTGAGCAGCCCAAACGGGCTTCTTTCCCGCTTTCTTCCGGTGACCATTGACAGTCCTCCGGGGGCGGGCTTAGCGTGACACCCACGTAATTACCGCGGTGTGAGGCGGGTCGCGGAAGCGCACGGGTCGCCCATGTTGCGGTCCCTCCTGGGGGAGGCTCGATGAATCGCACGTCCAGTGTCGATGCAGGCGTCGAAACGGGATTCCGAGGACCCACGGTGTGCCGTACCGTCGGCATCAGCTACCGGCAGCTCGACTACTGGGCGCGCACCGAGTTGGTCACACCGAGCGTGCGCGACGCCGACGGGTCGGGGAGCCAGCGGATGTACAGCTTCAACGACGTCGTGCAGCTACGTGTGATCAAGAAGCTGCTCGATGCCGGTGTAAGCCTCCCGAAGATCCGCCGCGCGGTCGACTACCTGCGCGACGAGCTGAAGATGCCGATCGAGGATGTGACGCTCGTCTCCGACGGCAAGACGATCCACGCGTGTCTGTCCGCGAACGAAGTGGTCGATCTGCTTGCCGGCGGTCAGGGCGTGTTCGCGATCGCGGTGGGGAAGGTCTACCAAGAGCTACAGGGCCGCGTGCGCGAGTTCCCGGCGCGCGAGCAAGGGAAGAGAGCAACCGACGAGGACACCACCGAAGCACACGGAAGCTGAAACACGCCGGAACGGGAGCCGCGCCACCCGTGACGGCTTGAAGAGCGACCGCATCGACTTCGCACACGAGAGCGAGCGGCAGTACGCGCGCCTTCTCGACTTCTACCAGATCGAGTGGGAATACGAGCCGCGTTCGTTCGACATCGAATGGGACGAGCAGGGCGAGGTCACCAAGCAGTTCACGCCCGACTTCTACCTGCCGCAGTTCGAGACCTACATCGAAGTCACCACGATGAACCAGAAGCTGGTGACCAAGAAGAACCGCAAGGTCCGGCGGCTGCGCGAGCTGTATCCCGAGACCAAGATCAAGATCTTCTACCAGCGCGACTACCTCGCGCTCTTGCAGAAGTACGGTCTCGACCGGGACGGCGACGACCGGTGAAGGCTGCTCGAACGGCACGATAAGATACGAATCTCGCGCAGCCTTCCCCTGCGCGGCCCACACCCGGGGGAGGACCGTTGGATTTCGCACCGCACACCGCGCGCGACGTCGAAACGATGCTCGCGACGATCGGCGTGTCCTCCGTCGACGACCTGTTCAACGTGATCCCGGCCGCGCTTCGGGTGGACGGCCTGACGATCCCGAACGGGCACGCGGAGGCCGAGGTGCTCCGGGAGATGGCGGCTTTAGCAGCGCTGAACAAGTCCGCGGACGACTTGGTTTGCTTCATGGGCGCGGGAGCGTACGACCACCACGTGCCGTCGATGGTGTGGGCGGTGCTTTCGCGCGGGGAGCTCGCGACCTCGTACACGCCCTACCAGCCGGAGCTGTCCCAAGGTGTGCTGCAGACGCTGTTCGAGTACCAGACGATGATCTGCGAGCTGACCGGGCTCGATATCTCCAACGCCGGGCTGTACGACGGCGGGAGCGGGCTGGCCGAGGCGGTGAACCTAGCCGTGGGCGCAACGAAGCGGTCGCGTGTCGTCGTCGCCGGCGCGGTGAATCCGCTGTACGCGGGCGTGCTCGCGACGCAGGGCGCCGGGCTGAGCCTAGACATCCAGGCGACGGGGTGGGGGAGTGACGGGCGCGCGCGCGACGTGGACGCGGAGGGTGCAGCCGCGGTCGTCGTGCAGCAGCCGAACCTGTTCGGCGTGCTCGAGGACATACCGAAGCTGGCGGAGATCGCGCACGCGGCCGGCGCCAGGCTGATCGTTCATCAGGACCTGACCGCGTTAGGGGTGTTGGAAGCCCCGGGCGCGCTCGGCGCCGACGTCGTCGTTTCGGAAGGGCAGCCCTTCGGGAACCATCTGAACTTCGGCGGTCCGTACGCCGGCGTGATCGCATGCCGCACGGCGGACGTTCGCCGCTTGCCCGGCCGACTCGTCGGTGAGACGGTGGACCGCAACGGGAAGCGCGCGTTCGTGCTGACGCTGCAGGCGCGCGAGCAACACATCCGTCGCGAGAAAGCGACGAGCAACATCTGTACGAACCAAACGCTGAACACATTGGCGGTCGCCGTGGCTCTCGCGTGGTTCGGGCCGCAAGGACTGCGCGAGCTGGGGGAGCAGTGCATCGCGCGCGCGCACTACACGCGCGATCGCCTTGTCGAGCACGCCGGCGCGGAAGCGTTGTTCCAAGAGACACCGATCTTCAAGGAGTTCGCCGTGCGCTTGCCGGCGGATCCCGCCGCCGTGTGCGAGTACGCCACGAGCGAGGGCTTCCTCGCCGGCGTGCCGCTGTCTCGCTTGATGCCGAACGCAGACCTCGACGATGCCCTCCTGGTTGCCGTAACCGAGAAGCGATCTCGCGAGGAGATCGACGCCTTCGTTCACGTCATCGCGCGCGCATGCAAGGAGGTGGCGTGATGCTGAACACCGACGACGAGAAGCTGGTGTTCGAGCTGTCCCGTCCCGGCAGACGCGCATTCTCGATGCCGACGCTGGACGTCCCCGCGGCTCCCAAGGAGGCGATCCCCAAACAACTCTCGCGCAAGAAGCCGCCGATGCTTCCCGAAGTGGCAGAGCGCGATCTCGTCCGTCACTACACGCGGCTGTCGCAGCGCAACTACGGCATCGATCTCGGCTTCTATCCACTCGGCTCATGCTCGATGAAGTACAACCCGAAGCTCGCCGAGGACGTCGCGGCGATGCCGGGGTTCCGGCGCCTGCACCCGTTGCAGCCGGAGTCGCAGATCCAGGGCGCCCTGCGGCTGCTCGTCGAATTGGAGCAGGCGCTGTGCGCAGTCACCGGGATGGAGGCCGTCACGTTCCAGCCGGCTGCGGGCGCGCACGGCGAGCTGACCGGGCTGCTCATCATGCGCGCGTTCCACGAGCACAACAACGATCAGCGCAAACGCGTGATCATCCCGGACTCGGCGCACGGAACGAACCCGGCCAGCGTTCGCCTCGCGGGCTACGAGGTGTCGGAGGTCGCGTCCGATCGCAGAGGCCTCGTCGATCTCGACGCATTGGAGAAGCTCATCGGCCCAGACGTCGCCGGGCTGATGATCACGAACCCGAACACCCTCGGTTTGTTCGAAGAGAACATCGAGCGCATCGCGAAGATGATTCACTCCGTCGGTGGACTGCTTTACTACGACGGCGCGAACCTCAACGCGATCGTCGGACGCTGCCGCCCCGGCGATATGGGCTTCGACATCGTGCACATGAACCTTCACAAAACGTTCGCAACGCCGCACGGTGGGGGAGGGCCGGGTGCCGGGCCGCTCTCGGTGAGCGCGCGCCTCGCGCCGTTCCTACCGTCACCGCGTCCCGCGTTCGATGCGTCCAGCGGCCGGTACGTCTGGGCCGAAGGGGACGGGCGCTCGATCGGACGTGTGCACTCGTTCCACGGCAATTTCGGGATCTTGGCGCGCGCGTCGTCGTACGTGCGCGCGCTCGGCGCGGATGGGCTGCGTCACGTCAGTGACTACGCGGTGCTGAACGCGAACTATCTGTCGGCGAAGCTGACCGACGCGTACGAGCTCGCGTTCCCCGACTCACAACCGATGCACGAGTTCGTGCTAACCGCGCGCAAGCAGAAGGCGAGAGGCGCGCGCGCGATGGACGTCGCGAAGCGGATCATCGATTACGGCTTCCACCCGCCGACTGTGTACTTCCCGCTCGTCGTCGACGAAGCGATGATGGTCGAGCCGACCGAGACCGAATCGATCGAGACGCTCGACGCGTTCTCAGACGCGATGCATACCGTCGACCGCGAGATCGACGAGAACCCGCACGCGCTCCACGAGGCTCCGCTGACCGCGCCGGTGAGCCGGCCGGACGAGGCGCGCGCTGCGCGCGACCTGCGCGCGCGCTGGCACCCGAACCATCACGCCGACGCGCACCAAGCCTCGCTGCAAGGCCCCGAGGACAAGCCGAGCATCTAGTCCCCGCCCGCGTCCCATAGGACGACGCCGGCGATCCCGGCGCTCAGCAAGACGATCCAAAGGCCGATCCGCCATGCGCCTGAGAGCATCACGGTCCATCCGGCGACGTTCAGGCCGACGACCAAAGGGATCGCCAGGACGCGGCCAACATTCTCTGCGAGCAGCCTGGCTCTCGTCAGATGCGTCCCGTCGCCCCCGCGGATCACAGGACCAGTGTGCCTTGGAAAGGGGGAGGGGAGAAACGGCCGGACGGCCTACCTGCGACAATTCCTTAGTTTACGTAACGGGTATTATGGGCGATGCCCAAAAAGGGCCTCGGGCCGGCGCCGTTGGAGCCTCCGTGGGGTTGTCAGGCTGACAGCGCGGCCGGATACCTCAGCCTCGGGCCGAGATGCTGCGTGGGTGCGGCGTTCCTGTCGGGCGCGCGCGCTTCGTGGCCCACACCGCGATGTTCTTCAGCGCTTCGGCGACGATCGACCGGCTCATCTTCGACACGCCCTCCCGGCGCTCCGTGAAGATGATCGGGATCTCGACGACCTTGAATCCTGCAAGCCATGCGCGCCACAGCATCTCGATCTGGAACCCGTAGCCGGCCGAGGTGACCTCGTCCAAGGGCAGCTCCTCGAGCACTGCGCGCCGGTAGATGCGGAACCCTGCGGTTGCGTCGTGCACGGGCACCCGAAGGGCCATGCGCGCGTACGCGTTGCCGACGCGCGACAGACGCTCGCGGTTCTTGCTCCAGTTGCGCGTGCCTCCGCCGGGGGCATAGCGAGATCCGAGCACCAGATCGGCTGAGGCTGCAGCCTGGACCAGTCTCGGCACATCTTCTGGAGAATGCGACAGGTCGGCGTCCATCTCGATCACCGCGTCGTACCCGCGCGCAAGCGCATCGCGGAAACCTGCGACGTATGCAGGCCCCAGGCCCGCCTTGCCGGGACGGTGGAGGGCGCGCACACGCTGCTCGCGCAAGGCGTACGTATCGGCGATCTTCCCGGTTCCGTCCGGCGAGTTGTCGTCGACGATCAGCACGTCAACGTCGGGCGTGGCTGTGAGGACCCGCGAGACGACCTCACTGATCGTGCCCGATTCGTTGTACGTCGGGATGATGACGAGGACCTTCACGACTCCCCTTTCGGCTTGCGCGCGAAGAACGGTAGCAATGCGAACATCAGCGCGCCTGCGCCGATCGCGATCTCGAAGTCGGAGCCGAAGCGCGCGTACGGCGTCTCGCCGGTTGCGAGCGGCAGGTTGGCGCGCAGCAACGCCGGAGTGAACAGTTTCGATTCCTGCGTTATCTTCCCGTTGGGCTGGATCACGGCGCTTATCCCCGAGATCGCCGCGTGTACCACGGCGCGCCCGGTCTCCACCGCGCGCATCTGGCTCATCGCGAGGTGTTCGCGCGCGGCGGGGCTCGTGCCGAACGATGCATTGTTCGTCGTGACGATGAGCAGCTGCGCGCCGTCTCTCGCGAGGCCGCGCGCGAGCTCCGGGTACGTCGACTCGAAGCAGATCAGCGTGCCGATGCGCGCGCCGTCGATATGGAAGACCACGAGCTTCTTGCCCGCGATCGCATCAGAGGGAACCTCGCGGTCGAGCGCGGGAACGAGCGACCGGACGAAGTGCCAGGGCACGTATTCGCCGAACGGCACGAGGTGGATCTTGTCGTACCGCTGAACGATCTGACCGGTTGGTCCGATGAGAACGTTCGTGTTCGTCCACCGGTCGCCCTCGTCGAGGATCGCGCCGGCGAGCAGCGGAGCGCCGATGCGCTGGATCGTCGCGACCACGGGAGCAACCATGTCGGGATTCGTACGCGGGTCACGATCGAACGAGTTCTCTGGCCACACGATGAGATCTGGCTTCGGCTCGTTGAACAGCAATTGCGTCTCGCGAACGTGGTTGTTGACGATCGTGAAGTCTTCGGGGCCGACACGGCCGCGGCGGCCCAAGCCGGTGAAGCGGTCGCGCGGAACGTTGCCTTGGACGGCGGCCACATCGAACGTGCCGGCTGCTCGACCGGCAAGTCCCAACGGCAGCAAGCCCGGAAGAAGTACGACTGCGCCGATCGCCAAGGCCAAGGCCGCGATCCCCGCGGGGCGTGAGGTCAGGGCTTCAGCGATCAGCGCGTTCACGAGGACGATCGCGAGGCCGAGGAGCACCACTCCCCCGACGCGCGCCAGCGGCAGCATCGAGCCGCCCGAATGCTGCGTGTACCCGATGACGCCCCACGAGAAGCCGCCGAGCGGGTAGCGGGCGCGCGCGATCTCGAGGCCGGCCCACAGCAACGGCACGCCCAAGATGCGACCGGGCATCGTGCGAGATGCGCGCGCGCCCAGCGCGCCGAAGACGACGAAGAAGGCAGTCTCGAGCACCACCAGCGCTATGAATGCCGCATACCCGAAGTAGCTGATCCAGTAGAGCAAGACGCCGAAGAACGCGGCGCCGATCACCAGCCCGAGCAACGCGCCTGCCCGCGCCGACGCCCCCCGCAGCGCGAGGAACAGCGGCACGAGAGCGATCAGGGCCACCCATCGCTGGTCGAGGGGCGGGAACGCGGCGCTCAGGGCAAGGCCCGAGACCGCAGCGGCGACCAGCCGCCCTTTCAGCGGCCAGTCGTTTGGGGTCAACTACTCGGACGGAACCGGTTCAGGCACAGTCTCGGCAGAGCATCTTCTTCTTGTCTGCCAGCTGGCTCCGGTGCTTCACCAAGAAGCAATTACGGCACGTGAACTCGTTCGCTTGCAGCGGGATAACTTTCTCGACGAGCGCTTCGGCTTTGTCGTCGCCGCGGCTGAGGTCCAGGACGGCGTCGTCGTCGTCCTCTTCCTCGGTATCCTCGGCGCGCTTCGCAAGCTCCTCGAAGCTCGTCTCGGCTGCTACGTCCTCTTCCTCTTCAGCTGCCACTGCGCTTGCCACCTCCGGCCGCAGATGCGGCCTGCTGTATACACCCACTTGGGTACCCCTGCAACGGCCTTTGCCCTAACTTTCTTCCCGGTCCGGGAAGCCTGGTTTGCCCACCCCTTCAGAGTGTGAAACCGCAGCCTGCGGGACTTGTCGGGGGTCGGCGGTATGCTCGCGCCATGGAGCCAGAAACGCCCACGGTCGGCCTCGTGGTGGGCACCCAAGAGGCGACTCCCCTCGATTTCTCCGTCGCCGTGGCTCCCGGCCACTTCCTCCAGCTCGACGACGTCGTGGCACTGGAACGGTCTCTGCCCGACGGCCAACAGGTCCGGATCTACGGTGTCGTCTCGCAGATATCGGCTCGCCACGAAGGCGCGCAGTTCGACTCCGATGTTTTCTTGATATCCGAGCAGCTTCTCCCGGCCGAGGTCAGCGAGGTCGCCGCCGTCAGCACGACGCGCTTCGAGCCGGAGGTCTTCGTGCCGCCGCTACCCGGCTCGGTGGTCCGGCGTGCCGCGGGAGAGGAGCGCGACCGAGCCCTGTTCTTCGACGGGATGGACAAGCGCTTGCCGGCGGGGCTG
>DATGHY010000189.1:0-6065 GCA_035307625.1 Actinomycetota bacterium | reverse complement strand
GGGTTGTTGATGTCGCCCGAGAAGAAGGACGAGAAGATCGGCTTCGGATATCCCTCGGGCGTCGGCGCGATCAAGTATCCCAGCTGGTCGTTCGCGAGCCCGACGGTCCAGAACCGGCGGGGGCCCTTCACCTGTGCCATCAGCTGCTCGCGAACGTTCGGATACGCCTCACCCGGGTTCGTCGTGATCAGCAGAGTACCGACGCGGAACACCGACACCCACGTTCCCAACACCGTTCCGGCCAGGTACGGCGGCGTGAACTTGCGCGCGATCGGAACGCCGGCTGCATCGCCCGCGTAGTCCGCCCCGAAGAGGATCGCACTGTCCGACACGTCGTGGATGAAGTACGTGGTCGACTGGATGCCGCTCCCCGTCAGCGGCGTCGCCGACGCGAACGCCGGCTCCGCGTACGACATCACCGTGCGGGAGTACTTCGACAGCTTGCACGACTCCGAGCCTTGGCGCGGGTCGACGTCGTACGCGCCGGCGGCGTGCGCCAGGGCGTCCTTCAACTCGGCCGCCGTGCAGTCTTGGCGATTCGGTTGCGAGCGGCCGACATCGGCCACCAACACCAAGCCGACGCCGCCGTACTTCTGCTCCAAGTATTTCGCCACCACGCCCGGCCAGTCCGGCGACACCAACGTGTTGCCCGAACCCATCACCGTCGCGTGCGCGGCGAAGTTCACAACGGACGCGATCACGTTTCCGCGGCGGTCCTTGGCTTGCAGAACCCGCATCTCGTCGTCGACGCGCCCGATCACCGGGTCGGTGCAGTCGAACTGGTTGTTCAAGATTCGCGTCGGGTCGCACGATCCGGGTGTCGTCACAGCGCCCTCGGTGATGCGGGCGGAACGCATCGACGAGATCGCGCGCGTGAACGCCTTCACGGCTTGGTCGTGCACGAAGCGCAGGTAGTCGTCCGGCACGAAGCCCCACGCGCCGATCAGGTCTTGCCCCGCGTGCGAGTGGTCCGACGAGATCACGAGGTTCCCCGCTGGCACGCCCGTCGCTTTGGCTACGTCCGCGCGGATGTCGTCGATGCCTGGGCGCGCGCTCGTCGGATCGGCCGGGTTCGGTTTGTACGCCGCGAACATCCCTTGGTTGTCGAGGTCGGCGAGCACGATCGTGTTGCGGCCGCAGCCGTCGGAAAGCGCGAGCGCGCGCACCGAGACCGCGCCGAGGGGATCGTTCATCACGCCGGTGGCTAGGCGCCCGCCGGTCACACGCACCGACGCAGCGCCGAGCCCGACCTCACCCGAGGCGATCCCGTACCCACCGAGGTACAGCTTTTCCTTGATCTGAGCGGCCGACGGCGCGATCGACTCCGCGTCGGCCCCGACGCGCCAACCGTCGCAGTGCGACTTCGCCGAAGAGAGCCCGGCGGGAAGGCCCACGCAGGCCAGAACGAGGAACGCAAGAAGGACCCGAAGCTTGGACATGCCACAGGTTTCGCCGTCGAGCGGCCATCTCCTGGCCGGAACCTCACAACCCGGAACCCCCAGGAGATGTGTTTTCGCCTAAGGCACGCCCCGGCCCAGGAACGGCGTCGGCGGGACCACGCCGGTGTACGCCGGCGCGGAGTCTGGGATGGACTGCGCCAGCTCCTGGCTCAGGGGAACCGCGCGCCAATCGAACAGCGTCATCGGCTGCAGCCCAAGCAGCACCTCGGTCGTCTTCACCACCGACGCGAACGAGCCGCGCTCGTGCGACACCAGGCCCTGGGGACCGAAGCGCGCGGCCAGGCCGCCCATCGTCAACAGGAACGAGCGGTGGATGTCGACGTGGTCGCCGGTGAATTGGTTGTCGTCCTCGGTCAGGAACACGAGGGTGTTCTTCCAGAACGGGCTGTGCGACAGGCCCTGAACGATCTGGCCCATCGCGTAGTCGTTGTCGGCGACCATCGATTGAGGCGTGGGATCGAGCGGGTTGAACATGTTCTCGACGTCGTACGTGTGATTCTCGGGCACTTCCATGTACGTGTAGTTGGGCATCGCTTGCTGACAGGTTGCGTCGGAGCCGCCGGCTGCTCGACATGATGTGTAATGCGCGTTCCATGCGTCCAGCGTGTACTTCTGCTTGTCCGCCGGCGAGAACGCCAGCGTCTTCAAGAAGGTCGGCGGCGGAAGAGCCTTCGTCGGGTCCGTCGAGCTGGGCGGAGCACCGGCGAGGACGTCCCAAGCATGCGAGACCGTCTGGCCGTGAAGGAACATGTTCGCGCGGTCGGCGTCCGGGAAGCTGAGATCGTTTCCCGTCGGCGACGTCGGACCTTCGCCCCACAACCCTTGCGGCACTTGGAACTGCTCCGACGGTGAGGGATGCGTCACGTCGGTGCCGTAGAGGCGCACGCTCAGGCCGTTCTCGAGAGCGACGTCTGCCACGCGTCGATGCGGCTCGATCATGTATGCGTCGGCGGCGCTCACCGTCGCGTCGTGCGTCCCGCTGACGACGTTGCCTGCGTATCGCCCACCTTCGCGATCACCGCGGAGGCCATTGTCGTATTCCTGGTTCCACGTCATCTCGCGCCAGAAGGAGTCCTGTGAGGCGGTGATCCAGTCGTGGCCGAGGGTCGACGCCTCCGCGCCTTCGTTATAGAAGTTGTCGTTCAGCGTCCAGGCTTTCGCGAGGTTGTGCTGGTTGGTCGTGACGATGTCGGGATACTCGTTGAAGACCGGCGACGCGTTGACGTTGCGGAACGTGCCGCCGGTATCGCCGAAGTAGGCGTCGAACGTCTTGTTCTCGGCGAAGAGGACGACGATGTGCAACGACTTCGGATCGAGCTGCCCTTTCTGCGCGGCGCACAAGAGCGCGTTGCCGCCGACGCACGCGTTCATCGCCGGATCGGGAAGGTGCGAATCCCACAGCGGCGCGAAGTTGTCGTCGCGCACGACGCGTGCGGTGTAGTCGTTGAGCTGATGCCCCAACGTTGCTTCGTCTGACGGGAGGTCGATGACCGACAGCGTGCCTTCCGTGCTCGTTCCGACGAGCGGCTGCAGCTGGCCGTAGTAGCCCGGTCCGCTGCCGTCCCCGCGCAAGTTGGCGACCACGATGCGCGCGCCGCCCCCCGGCGCGGTCCCGATCGCCATCGCGTCGGGATACCAACCGGTTGGGATGAACGTGTGTGGGACGTGCTCGACGCGCGCGCCGTTGTGGACGCGTTGGTCGATCGCATCTCCGCGCGCGTCGAGCACCTCGAGCGCGTCGATCCCCGCCAGTGCGACGACGAGCTTGCCGTCGGGCAAGTACCCGACGGCGGAAGGCGTCGTCCCGAGCGGGGCATCCGGCGTCAGCCGGACGCTTACGGTTCGAACACCGGTCACCGATCCATCCGAACTGAGCGACAACAGCGACACCGAGTCGCTTCCCGTGTTCGCGACGGCCAGCGTCGATCCGTCGGGTGAAAGCGAGACGCCTGCCGGCCCTTGGCCGACGCGCACGACCTGCGTCTGCACGCCGCCGTTCACGACCGACACCGTTCCCGTGCCGCGCGCCGGGTTCGAACCGTCGGCGAAGTTGGCCACGTACAACGTGTTGCTGCGCGCGCGCCACGCCATGCCGTAAGCGTCCCGCCCGACCGACACCGACTTGCCGACCGACGGCGCCAAAGCGTTGCCGATGTTGATCGGCGTCACGATCGAGCACGCAGCCGAATCGACGCACGGCTTCGCGCCCGCTCCGGTCGCAACCGACGACGGCACGCTCAGAGAGCCCGCGACGTAGAGCGTGGAACCGACAAGGATGCTCGTCCCGGGATATCCGGGAAGGGCGACACCGTGGTTCGGCGCGTCGGGTGCCGGCCCGAGGTTCCCGAGACCCACGAGCGCCGGCCCCACCGTCTTGAACGGGTACATCACGTGATCGGGCCCGCCCGACACCCACACGTATCCGTTGCGATCTGCGGCCACGCCTTGGAACGTCGCGCCGACCAACGTCGGCACCGGCAGAAGCGTGGAGGGGTCCACACGCTCGACGCTGTTGGCGAAGATGTCGCTGGTCACCGCGTAGATCGCGCCGTCCGGACCGATCGTCACACCGGTCGGCGCGCGCAACGTGAGGACCTGCCGTCCGGCGGGATCCATGCGCCACCCGTTGGGGAGCGCGGTGCTACCGGGCAGGGGATCGGAGAGATTGGGTACGGCCGCTGCGGCCGGGGCGAACGCGAGGAGGACGGCAAAGATGAGTAAAGCCCGCGTTCGCATGTTGTCGCATTCTCCGCGGAGTCGGTAGGTTCCTGCCGAGCCCACTGTGAGACGCCTCATCGCCTACGCCGCTCTCGTCGCCCTCGCGGCGTCGTGCAGCAGCGCGCGCCCCAAGCCCACTCCGACGCCGTCGCCTTCGCCGACGGCTGTGACGAACACGTTCCCCGTCAAAGGCCATCCCGCGGCGATCACTGCCGATGCGAGCAGCGTGTGGTTCACCGACGACCTCGGCGACTCGGTCGCGCGCGTCGACGCGACGACCGCGAAAGAGATCTGGCGCACGAAGATCTGCAAAGCAGCCCCGGCGATGGTGCACGTGCACGGCGTGCTTTGGTTGGTCTGCTCGCTCGACAACATGGTCATGCGCGTTGATGCGGCGACCGGCAAGGTGCTCGGCAAAGTGAAAACCGGCGGAGACCCCGTCGACGTGACGTACGGATTCGGGAGCCTGTGGACCGCCAACCTGAAGGACAAGACCATCACGCGCATCGACGAGAAGACCGCGCGTCCAACCGCAACGATCAAAGTTCCGCCGGGCGTCGTACGCGTGAGCGCGGGGCACGGCGCAGTGTGGGTAACCGGAGAAGGCAGCACCGTCATCCGCGTCGATCCGAAGACGAACGCGCTGACGGGCGATCCGGTCACGGTCGGGAGCGGGCCGCTCGGCATCGATGCGTCGGGCGCGTACGTGTGGGTTTCGATCGGAAGTCCCGGATCGCTCCTCGGGATCGATCCCACGTTCCAAAAGCCCAAAGGGCCGTTCACGATCGGCGGTAGTGGCGGCGAGATCGCGCAAGCCGGCGACCGCGTCTGGGTCACCGATGCGCCATCGCAGACGGTGTACGGACTCGACATCCCGAGCGGCGCAACCATCACGACGCCGATAGCAGCGACGCCCGCGCGCATCACGTGGAGCGGCACGTTCGTGTGGGTCGCCTGCGACCAGCCCGACGAGCTCATCCGTATCGGCTGAGCACCCGCCGATGATTTCCGCGCGCGCGGGTCGTCTGATTGGATGACCGCGACCCAAGGAGGCAGCTATGGGCAAGCCGATCGTGCACTGGGAGATCGTTTCGAACGGTCCGGCTGCGGACGTGCAGGGCTTCTACGCCGCGCTGTTCGGCTGGAAGATCGACGCGAACAACGAGCTCGGCTACGGCCTCGTCGACAAGGCCGACGCTGGCGGCGTCGCCGGCGGGATCTCGGGCTCGATGGACCCGAACCTGCCCGGTCACGTGACCGTGTACTTCTCGGTCGACGACCCCGACGCGGTTCTGAAGGAGATCGAATCGCGTGGCGGCACGGTCGTCCTGCCGACGACCGAGGTTGTCCCGGGGACGACGATCGCATTGTTCACCGACCCCTGGGGCAGCTTGGTCGGTCTCAGCAAGGCGTGATCCGCATGCCGGACGTCAAGAACCTCGACATCTACGGGGACGCACCGCTCGAGTGGGCGCGCGCCGTCAAGCAGCTCGAAGACACATCCGCCGACCAACACCGAACGTCCTGGCTCGCGACGACCGACCCCGACGGGCGCGCGCACATCGCCGGCGTCGGCGCGCTCTGGGTCGGCGACAAGTTCTATTTCACGAGCAGCCCTCGCGCGCGCAAGAGCCGCAACCTCAAGGCCGATCCGAGGTGCGCGATCTCGGTCGGCCTCGGCGACATCGATGTGGTCGTCGAAGGGACCGCGTCACGTGTGACCGATCCGGCGACGCTGGAGGACTTGGCCGCGCGCTACGTGGCGCAGGGGTGGCCCGCGCGCGTGGAGAACGGATCGTTCACGGCGGAGTTCAGCGCGCCCAGCGCGGGCCCGCCGCCGTGGGATCTGTACGAGCTGACACCATCGACCGCTTATGGCGTGGCAAC
>DATGHY010000188.1:0-3177 GCA_035307625.1 Actinomycetota bacterium | reverse complement strand
ACTTCCCCCTACGTGTCGGTCGGAACTACTAGGTCTCGCCAAGATAGGTCTTGCGGACCTGCGGATTCTGAGCGAGCGCCTTCGCGTCGTCGGCGAGCGCGACCTTGCCCGTCTCGAGCACGTACCCGCGGTTCGCAACGTGCAGCGCCATGAGCGCGTTCTGCTCGACCAGCAGGATCGACGTTCCCTGCTTGTTCACCTCGACGATGGTCTCGAAGATGCGCTCGACGAAGATCGGCGCGAGCCCCATCGACGGCTCGTCGAGCATGAGCAGCGTCGGCCGCGCCATGAGCGCGCGCCCGATTGCGCACATCTGCTGCTCGCCGCCCGACATCGTCCCGGCCTTCTGCGTCTTCCGTTCCGCGAGTCGCGGAAAGAGCGTGAAGACGCGGTCCATATCCTCGCGGATCCCCGCTCGGTCGGATCGCTGGAATGCGCCCATCTCCAGGTTCTCCGTGACGGTCATGCGCGGGAACAGCTTGCGGCCTTCCGGCGACTGTGCGATTCCTCGCTTGACGATCGAGTGCGGCGCGTCGTTCGTGATGTCCCGGCCCTGAAACGTGATCGACCCCCTACGTGGATGATTCAAGCCGTTGATCGAACGGAGCGTCGTCGACTTGCCGGCGCCGTTCGCGCCGATGAGCGTGACGATCTCTCCTTCACGCACGTCGATGGAGATGCCCTTGAGCGCCTGAATCGAGCCGTAGTACGTCTCGACGTCCTTGACCTCCAGAAGCGGTGCGGTCGACGTACTCACTTGTGGCTCACCGCGGCCGAGCCGAGATACGCCTCGATCACGCGCTCGTTCTTCTGGATGTCTCCCGGGGCGCCCTCGGCGATCTTCTCGCCGTAGTCGAGCACCGTGACGCGGTCGGAGACGCCCATGACGACTCGCATGTCGTGCTCGATGAGCAGAACGGTGAGTCCTCGTTCGGTGCGGAGCCGGCCGACGAACCCCGTGAACTCAGCCGTCTCCTGCGGATTCATCCCCGCGGTCGGTTCGTCGAGGAGCAACAGCTTCGGCTGCGTCGCGAGCGCGCGCGCTACCTCGAGCCGGCGCTGGTCGCCGTACGACAAGTTGCGGCCGAACTCGTCGTCCTTGCGGCGCAGGCCGCTGTACTCGAGCAGCTCGCGCGCGCGCGCGCGTGCGTCCTTCTCCTCGTTCTTCACACGCGGCGTCCGCAGGATGGACTCGAGCAGGCCACCCTTGAGTCTTGTGTGCATCCCGACGAGCACGTTCTCGAGCGCAGTCATGTTCTGAAAGAGCCGGATGTTCTGGAACGTACGGCCGATCCCACGCTCGGTGAACGTGTGCGGCGGCCTTCCCGTCAGGTCCTCGTCCGCGAACACGACGCTTCCCGCAGTGGGCTTGTAGACGCCGGTGAGCATGTTGAAGAAGGTGGTCTTGCCGGCCCCGTTCGGGCCGATGAGGCTGACGATCGCTCCCTCGGGAACTGTGAAGTCGACGTCGTCGACGGCGACGAGCCCACCGAATTCCTTGCGCAGGACGAGCGTCTGGAGAAGCGTGCCCGCCATCACTTTGCGCCGTCGTAGAGGGGCTCGTCGTGCGCGACGTCGTAGAGAGGCTCGTCGTGCACGCCCTCGTGGAGCTCGGCAGCGCGTCTCCGACTCGGAATGAGACCTTCCGGCCGGAAGAGCATGACGAGGACGAGCACCACCCCGTAGATGCCGTAGTTGTAGTTCGGCACGTTCAGCGCTTTGTGCCAGATCGTGACGTCGGAGCCGCCGGGACCGAAGTGGCCGTTCAGCCACGCCCCGATGTTGTTCAGGCCTTCTGAGTTGAGGTACGTCAGGAACGCGGCGCCGAAGATGACGCCCCAGATGCTTCCCATCCCGCCGAGGATGACCATGACGAGGATGAACACCGAGATCTGGAACATGAACTCGTCGGGGTTCGTGCTGCTGTTGTAGCTCGCGTAATACGCACCTGCGACGCCGCCGAAGAACGCGCCTGTGGCATAAGCCCACGTCTTCGTCCGCATCAACGGGATGCCCATCGCGGCGGCGGCGATCTCGTCCTCGCGGATCGCGATCCAAGCGCGACCGAGCCTCGACTCGCGGAGGCGGGCGCTGCAGAAGACCGTTATCAGGAGGAGCACGAGAACGGTCCAGAAGTAATCCCGGTCGAACGTCGTGCCGAGCGCGCCGTAGTTCGCGGGCAGGCCCAGGTTGTGGTGAATCCAGTTGCCGAATCCGGGTGGATCGATCGGCGTGATGCCGCCGGTGCCGTTCGTGAGGTTGAAGCCGCCCAGGCTGTCACCGTTGCGCGCGATCTGCGGAAAGATTTCACCGAAGCCGAGCGTGACGATCGCCAGATAGTCCCCGCGCAGGCGGAGCGTCGGCAAGCCGATGATCACTCCGACGATCGCCGTGGCGATTCCGGCGGCTGGAAGCACGAGCCACATCGAGATGTGGATGCCGGTGAGGCCCTTGATCACGCCGATGCCGCCGAACCGGATGTTCACCTGCGAGAACTGCGACGACGCGAGCCAGCCCGCCATGTACGAGCCCATCGCGTAGAACGCGACGTAGCCGAGGTCGAGCAGACCCGCGTAGCCGACCACGAAGTTCAGCCCGAGCGCCATGATGGCGAAGATCCCCATGTTCACCATCGTGCTCATGAGTGGGAACGTCCCGAAGATGGGAAGCTGCGGCATTCCCGTCGACACCACGCCGTTCGAGTTCGCGTAGAACGGATACGTCACGGCGAGCAGGAGCACGCCGACGGGGAGCACGAATCGCCCAATGGGGCGACCGCGGAACGTGAGGTTGCCGTATCGCGGCACGACGAGCACGAGAACGACGGCTGCGATCGCGAGCGCCGACCACTGCCACACGCCGAGGTACGCGACGAGGAGAAGCGCGATCGCGGTCCATACGAGCGCTTTCGTGAGGCGACGTGCGGTGCGCGGGAGTGCGTTCCAGCGCTCGGGACTCAGGCCGAGCCGGCCGAGGCCGGTCCACCATGCGGCCGAGAAGGCCGCCTTGACGCGGCGGCGCACCTCAAGCTCCTTCCGGCGTTCGTTCGCCCAGCAGGCCCTCCGGACGGAACACGAGAATGAGGATGAGGATCGAGAAGACGATCGACTCGGTCCAGTCGCTTCCGGGTGCGTGCCAGGTCAGCCCCTCGTTGAACGCCTGGATGAAGCCGATGAG
>DATGHY010000187.1:0-2025 GCA_035307625.1 Actinomycetota bacterium | reverse complement strand
GGCGATCACGTCTCCGTCGGGTTGATCCGGGGCGGGAACCACATGACCATCGACGTGACGCTGGCCGCGCGCCCGGCGCCGACGGGGTAGAGCATGGGCAGCGTTGGTCTCGGCGAGATCCTCGTGATCGTTCTCGTAGTGCTGCTCGTGTTCGGGCCGAACAAGCTGCCCGAGATCATGCGCAACCTCGGCAAGGCGTACCGCGTGTTCCAGGACGAAACGCAGAAGGCGAAGGACACGTTGCGCGAGTCGTTCGAGGAGCACGCGACACAAACGCCGCCGGGCCCGGGCATCATCGATACGCCGGACGAGCAGCCTGCGCCGACGTCGCAGCCCGATCAGACGCCGCCCGAGCAGACGCACCCCGATCGCACACACGAAGACACGTGAAGCGCAGACCGGGCCTGGTGGGGGTGGCCGCGCGCGTCGCGGCTGCAACGGCGCTGGGCTTTGCCGCGCGCGGCCGCTTCGCCGACGCGGATGAAGAAGCTCGTAAGCTGATCGCCAGTCGCTCGACCGAGGCGCTCGACAAGACGATGCCGGTCCTCACCGATCTCGGCTCGACCTACGCGGTCGGGGGAGCGGCCGCGGTTTTGTGGGCCTTCGGCAAACGAAGCCTTGCGCGCGATGTCGCAGCCGCCGGCGGTATCGCGTGGGTAGTCGCGCAAGGCATGAAGCAGATCTACAAGCGCGCGCGCCCCTACGACGTAGACGACGTCGCGATCCTCGTCCGTAAGCCGGCGGGGCAGAGCTACCCGAGCGGCCATCCCGCGGTCGCCGCCGCGGTGACACGTGTGCTCGAACCGAACCTAGGGCAACCCGCGCGCAAGATGGTCGGCCGCATCCCGCGGATGGTCGCGTTCAGCCGCGTCTACGTGGGCGTGCATTACCCGACGGATGTGATCGGCGGCTTGATGCTCGGGCGCGCGATCGGCGACCTTTGGCTGCGCGCTCGGCCAGAGAGCACCTGACCGTGGCATTGTCATCCGTACATGCCATGCATGCATCCGATGACAAACCTAGAAGGGCGCGCGCTTAGTGGTCGTGGTGCTGGTGGCCGCCGCCGCCGCCCACGTTGAACATCGGGAGGCGCTTGCCTTTCAGTGACGGGCCTTGCTTCGCGATCTGCTTCGCGATCTCGATGATCGCCGTCGCCGCAGGGGAGTCGGGCTCCGTCACGACGACGGGCTTCCCTTCGTCTGCGCCTTCGCGTAGCCGCTCGTCGATCGGGATCTCACCCAACAGCGGCACACCGAGGTCCGACGCGAGGGCCTTGCCGCCGCCCTCGCCGAAGATCCGGTGCTTCTCGCCGCAGCTCGGGCACAGGAAGTAGCTCATGTTCTCGACGACGCCGAGCACTTGGAGGTTGACCTGCTCGGTCATCTTGCCGGCGCGCGCCGCCACCTTGGACGCGGCCTCTTGCGGCGTTGTCACGATGAGCATCTCCGCACCCGGCAGGTACTGCGCGATCGATATCGAGACGTCGCCGGTCCCCGGCGGCATGTCGACCAGCACGTACTCGACGTCGCCCCAGTACACGTCGGCGAGGAACTGCTGCACGATCTTGTGGAGCATCGGGCCGCGCCAGATCATCGGCTGCTCGTCCGGAACCAAGAACCCCATGGAGATCACGCGGACGCCGTGCGCTTCCAACGGCAGGGCCATCCCGTCGAACGCGGTCGGCCGTCCCGATGCGCCGAGCATCCGCGGCTGGCTGAATCCGTACACGTCGACGTCGACGATGCCGACCTTGTAGCCGAGCTGCGCGAGCGCCACGCCGAGGTTCGCCGTGACCGACGATTTCCCGACGCCGCCCTTGCCCGACGCGACCAGGATCGCGCGCGTTTGCGTGCCCTGCTGCCAGAAGGCGACCGGCCGCTCCTGTGCCTGCGGCTGTCCGGCGCGCAGCTTCGCGACCATCGCTTGGCGCTGCTGCTCGGTCATGACGCCCAGAACGACCTCGACCTGACCGACCCCTTCCAAAGGCGACACGGCCGCGGTGACGTCCTTCGTCAAACGGTCTTT
>DATGHY010000186.1:0-8728 GCA_035307625.1 Actinomycetota bacterium | reverse complement strand
TCGCCCAAGTATGTGTACGGCTTCGAGTTGCATGCGACCGCCGCGTGCGCGTGCTCGATCACGTGGCCGTCCGCGTACACGCGCAGAGGTCCACGCCGGCCTTGCAGCCGTAGGGCCGCAGCCACCGCATGCGTCACGAACGACCATTCACCGAACCGTTTGCGGGTACGCGTGGCTTGCTCGACGTTGTGGACAACTTGGGCGTCCAGCGCTGCGCCGGCACAGAACGCGAACATACGTCCGTTCATCTTCCCGAGGTTGATGTAGCGCGGCGACGTCCCGGCGTGAAGCTTCTCGAGAACGATCGACGTCGCCTCGATCGGATTCTTCGGCAAGCCCATCGTGCGCGCGAACACGTTGGTGCCGCCCCCGGGGATCGGAACCAACGGCACGTCCGTCCCTGCCAACCCGTTGATGACTTCGTTCAGCGTTCCGTCGCCGCCGAAGCAAACGATTACATCGATGCCTTCGTGTGCGGCGCCGGCCGCGATATGGGTCGCGTGGTTGCGCCGCTTCGTTTCGACGACGTCGAGCTTCAGCTCATCGGACAGCGCGTGCGCGATCACATCGCGCATCCGCGGAGAGACGCGCGTCGCACCGGGATTGAAGAGCAGGAGCCCTCGACGCATGGAACCGAGGCTATCAGCCGTGCGCGCGGAGCAAGCCCATCACTTCGCCGGCCTTCGCGTGCCGGCCCAAAGCCTTCTTGCTGAAGATGAGGTCGCCGTCGACCGTCACTTCGAAGACGCCGCCCTTGCCGGGGATGATCACCACGGACGAAAGAGAGTGTTCGTATTCGTTCAGCAGCTCAGCCGTCAGACCGACGGCTCGGTCGCCGTAGCCTCACTGGGCGCAGTATTCGATGCGAACTTCCACGGTGCCTCCCGTCGGCGTTCGAGGACTATGCTAGACCACGATGCACAGCGGTTCTCGAGTCATCGACTCCCCACCGACCCCCACCGACCAAGGCGGAGGCGGCGGCGGCTGGGCCTGGCTGCTCACGGCGCGCGGCATCATCGAAGCCGAGCTGGTGCGCGGAGTCCTCGAGTCGGCCGGCGTCGTCCCCGTGGCCTTGGACGGACGCGACCCGAGCCCCGGCGCGTGGATGTTCCTGTCCGGCAACGTGAACGCCCTGGTGCGCGTCTTCGTGCCGCTGGCGCAGCTGGATTCGGCAAAGCTCATCCTCCTGGAAGCAGGGTTCGAGCAGCCTGAGGCGCCGCCCGCGCCGCCGGTTCCGGCGCGCGCGTCGCGGTTCCATAGCCGTGCGATCTGGCTGGCCGTCACGGCGCTGGTCATCGCGATCTTCTTGGTGGCCACGATGCACGCGCGCGTTACGTAACAAACCGGGCCGCTTCCTTTCTCAGTCCTCGTTGCTACCCTGCGCACATACATGCGTCGCACCTTGAGGCTGCTCGTCATCGGATCGCTGGTCTGCGTGCCTGCGGTCGTTGCGATCGCGTCCGCGGATATGAGCGCGTCGCCTTCGAGCGTGACGTTCCCGCAGCAATGCACTCATACCTCGACAGCAACCAAGCCCATCATCGTGACGAACAACGGGCCCGACGATGTGACCGATGTGACCGTGTCGGTCTTGCCGACGGCGATGGCATCGGTGTTCCAGCTCGGCGGGCAGACGGGTGCGAGCCAGCTGCCGTCCGGCAGCCAGATGCAGATGCAGGTCGGGTTCCTGCCGGAGCACGTGGGTGCGAACGGCGCCACAGCAGTCGTTACGTTCACGGACCCGGGCGTGACGCCTACGCCGACCGAGACGCATCACGGCGGGCCCCCTTCGTCGCCGACGCCGAGCACGGGGACGCTCGAGATCCCACTGTCGGGCAGCGCGCTCGACCGGTGGATCGACGTTAACCCGCCCGGCTTGAACTTCGGATTCCTCCACACCGGCAAGACGGCGCCGAACCAAACGATCACGATCTTCGACGATGGGGACTCGCCGATGACGATCACGAACGTATTCCTGGGTGGGCGGCAGCCGGGCGATTTCACCATGGGGAGGTTGTCTTCAAACATGGTGAGCGATGGCAACCCGGTCACGATGACTTTGGGGTTCAAGCCCAAGGCTGCCGGCGCGCGCGCGGCGATGCTGTTCATCAACAGCAACTCGTGCAGTGGGACGTTCATCGTGCAGCTTGGCGGGATCGCGGTGGAGCAGGACATCACGGCGTCGCCGAAGTCGCTGGACTTCGCGAACGTTCAGGTGGGTGCGACCCCCGCACCGTCGCAGCAGGTCGCGATCGTGAACCAGGGGGGCGCACCGCTGACGGTGAAGTCGATCCAGATGCTCGCCGACGACCCGACGACGACCGACGCGAGCTTCTTCAAACTGACCGGTGTGCCCAAGGTGCTGCCGAAGGTGCTGAAGCCCGGCGAGCCGATCAACCTGAACATCACGTTCAACCCCGCCGACGCCACGCCACGGAAGGTCAACATCAAAGTCACCAGCAACGACCCCGACACCCCGATAATGACGATTCCGGTGACGGCTCTGGCAGTTGCGAAGCCGACGCCGACGCCCTCCGTGACGGCAGCTGCCCCGCCTCCGACCAAGCCGACGGGTGGCGGCTTCCACCTGCACCTTGGGGCGTACGTGCCGGTTGTGATCGTGGCGGCGATCGTGGCGGCGTTCTTCTGGGCGCTGATCTTCACGCGGCGTCGCCGCGGCATCCCGGAATAGCGCACCTGATCCGTTGACTCTCACTTAACTTGCCGTGATTATCCCGCTATGGCTGTTCCTGTTCTGATCTTCATCCACGGGCCGCTCGCCGGGAAGCGCGTCGACCTGACCGACGATGAGCACACCGTCGGGCGCGGTGACAAGAACGACATCGTGCTGAACGACCCGCTGGCTTCGCGCGTGCACGCGATCTTCATGCGGCGCGGCGGGGTGTTCCTTCTGGAAGACCTGGGCAGCCACAACGGAACGTACGTCAATGACGAGCGGCTGCACGCCGTGCGGCAGCTCCACCATGGCGACCGCGTGGGGATCGGGAAGAGCCGCCTTTTGTTCGAAGATCCGACGCAGATCACAGACGACGTGACGCAAGTGTCCGACGGTTCGGCGTTCGCGGGGGCGACGTTCACGCAGCGTCAGATCCAGGTGCTGCGGCTGATGGCGCGCGGCTTGTCGAACAAGCAGATCGGCGAGCGGCTCTTCGTGAGCGAGCGGACCGTGAAGGCGTACGTGTCGAGCATCTTCGAGAAGCTTCAGGTGCAGAAGCGCGCGGCTGCGGTGGCGTCGGCGTTGCGGCTGGGGCTGATCGACATGCCGCGCGAAGGCGACACGGACGCCTAGAACCAGACGTCGGTATCGATCGTCTGCGTAAAGCGTGCAGGTTTCGTTTTGCCCGATCGAACTGAGATCTCACCCACCGACCCGGCAGGCACGTACGGGTTTGCTACGCCGTCGCAGCCGCACACCTGGACTCTTGAGAATGCGATCACGTTCGGCGAGACCCACAGCGGATACAGCTTGTTGCTGCCCAGCGAGCGCAGGGTTCGCGCCGCTAGATCGTAGACGAGCACTCTGACTCGGGGAATGTCGTCGAAGGCGATCTGCGATCCGTCAGGCGAGGCTGCAGGTTCCGTAAGGGTCGACGGTATGTTCATGAGAGCCTGGCGTGATCCGTCATCGACGTTGGCCAGTAGCCAGCGCCGGCTTGTGTGGCCGTATCCATCGAAGATGAATCGATGCGAGTCGCCAAGCCATCGCGGTGTGTCTCCGATAGTAGGGGCGTCGACCTGCTTGCCGAGGCGATCGAACACGTGGATCGTTTCGCGTTTCCCTTCTCCTTCGGGAATCGCGACGATCAGGTACTGGCCGTCGTGCGACCATTCTGCGTCGGCGGAGCCTTCAGGGCATTCGCACCACAATCCGAGGTGCGTAACGAAGAGACTCTTTCCCGTAACCAGGGAAGAGACGGCAAGCGTCATGGGTCGATCGTTCTCGGCGCCAAGGATGGCGATGACTTGCTTCTCTCGGTTCAACGCAAAGGTCTGCACGTCCAGGCTGCTCAGGTTCATGGGCAATCCACGAACCGACCCATTTACTGTGTCGATGGCCCCGAGGAAGAGATCAGGTCCATACCGAACGATGAACGCGACGGCGCGCCGATCTATGAATCGTGGCTGCGAGAACGTGCAGTATGGCGAGTCGCCAATGAGGGTGCGTAGCAATCCCGACGCCGGGTCGTGAAGCATGATGTTGCCGTTGTCGGCGTAGACCAAGGCAGTAGCGGTGAAAGAAGTCGATTCCTTGAAGATCGTCTTCGCCGACAGAATCGCAGGAGAGCATGCGGCCGGCGAGACTTGCGTGAGGGGTGGTGGCGTCGGCTCGACGTACGGAGTCGGTGTTGGCGTACCCGTTGGCTGCTCGGAGGCGATCGGTGTCGCGGCGACCGCCGGAGGGGGAGGCGTTGGTGATCCGGCGGGCACCGCGAGCAAACCGATCATCGAGAGGGAAGCGACACCTAGGACGGGGATCGCGCGCAGCAGGGTCGCGCGCGACGGCCGGGGGACGCGTGGCAGGTGGATGCCTGAGCCACGCTTCGTCCAAACGTGCTCTTCCCCCATAGACGAAGAGTGAGGCTGCGCGCTCGCGCGCAATACGGCCGTTCGTCCAGTTCCTGGTGTACTGGCTAGAGCTCGGGCGGGAGCTGCCGGCCGAGGCGGAGGCCGGCCAGGAACGTACGAAGCCCCGCTTCGCCGTGGCGCATCATGAGCGTGTGGTTCGCCTTGAACGCTGGGCGCGCGACGGGCGCCAGCAGGTTCAGGGACTTCTTGTTCGTCGTGACCTCTTCGTCGAAGCGCATGACCGAGCCTTCCGGACCGGGCTTGATCGTCCACCGGGAGAAGCCCTCGAGGTCACCGGTCATCGACGCCTCGAGGATTCCGGTGCTTGGGTCTTGCACTGCCTGCGCGGTCTCGAAGATGAGGTCGTAGGGGAGGAACGATCGGCACCGCAGCGAGAAGGTCTTTTCGTCGAGGCGGTTGGCTTCTTTCACCTCGGGCCACCAGGCCGGGTATGACGCGAGGTCGTGGAGGGCGGCGTACGCGTCCTCGACGGTCGCGCGCACGCGCCAGTAGCTGGTGAATCGGTAGTCTCGCAGGCCGGGCACGGGCCCGAGCCTACCGGAGGACGTCTCCAATGCGCGTCGGCCTGAATCTGCCGCAGTACGAGATCGACGTCGTCGGTGGCCTTGCGCCTTCGGTGGTTGCGGCAGCTCGCGCCGCCGAGCAAGCCGGCTTCGACTCGGTGTGGGTCTCGGATCATCCGTTCGTCGTCGCGCCGGATGGTTCGGTGTCTGGGGCGTTGGAAGCGTTGACTCTGATGGGGCACATCGCGGCGGCGACGTCGCGCGTCGCTGTTGGGTCGTTGGTGCTGGCTTCGTCGATGCGTTCTGTCGAGCAGCTGGTGGCCGGTGCGCGCGCGCTGTCCCTCGTGGCGCCTTCGAGAGTGGCCCTCGGTGTTGGAGCGGGTTGGTATCGACCCGAACATGAGACGTTCGGCGTTCCGTTGCCTTCTTTCAAGTCCCGTCTCGCTACTTTGGAAGCCAACCTCTTTGCTTTGAGGTCGTCATCGGTCACGACTTTGGTCGGCGGGGTTAGCCAGAGTGTGATCGATGTGGCTGCGCGGTTCGCCGATTCTTGGAACTGTGCTTGGGATGTTCCTGTCGATGTGTTTCGGTCGCTGTGTCGAGATCTGGATGAGGCGTGTGCGCGTGCAGGGCGAGATCCGGCGTCTGTCTCTCGGAGCATCGGCGTGACGGTGCTGCCGGGGGCGCGCGCGGAAAGGCTTCGGGCGGTTGAAGCAGTGCGCGCGCGCGCCCCCTACCTCGCGTCCCTCGATCTCGATGCCTTAGAGCAGTCGATCGTCGGGGGTTCTTATGACGAGATCGCGGATCGCATCGCCGCGTATTCCGCCGATGAGGTCATCGTGACACCGTTCGTTCGAGACGATCTCGAGGTGATCGCCCGCGTCGGAGAGGAGATCGCGAGCGAGTTACACGCATAAGGCGTACCGAATCACTACCGTTTCCGGTAGTGATTCGGTACGAACCTCTATGAACTTAGGAAACGCGCGAGACCGTGAAGGGGTTGTGGGGCGCGCGCCCGTACCTTCCAAGGAAGATCCGCCACGCCGGGATCCAGTTGCCGCCTTGCTTTAGCTCGAACGTCACCGAGTTCGTGCAGCCCACCCGGAAGTTCACGCCGTCGATCCCTGCGTAGGTCACGAAGCGGAACGACAGTACGTGGCCGCTGACGCTGACCCGGTCGTCGCTCTCGTCGCGCACCATCGTCACGCTGCGGATGTTGTCCGACGACACGATGCGACCGGTGAAGACGTGGGCACTACGCTGTGGTGTGGTCGTGCGGAGGTGCCAGCCGTAGCTGTCGTGCCAAACGTAATAGCCGTCCGTGGAGCCTGCGTGCAGCCGCTCGGGCTGTCCTTGAACCGTTGCAGGCCAATGGCCTTCGTCGCATGCGACCGTCGACGTGGTCGAGGCACCTGCCGATCCGACCGACAGGGCTGTGATCGGAACCACCAGAACCGCCAGGCCGATCACCGCTGCTGCGAGCTTCGTCGAGCGCTTCATCGTTCCTCCCTTCGCCCGTCTCTCGGGCACGAAGACAGCCTCGGGGACCAACGTGGGAGGGCTTTGGAGGAACTGTGAAAGGCGGGTGAATTAGTCGGCGCGTTTCGGTGTGGGCGCGCGCGCGGTGGCTGAGCGGACGGCAAAAACGATGCCGGCGAGGCAGATTAGGCCGACTGCGCGCAGTCCCATCTCCGGGCTGAAGTGGATCGCGGTCGCAAGGCCGGCGCCGGCCACCCAACAGATCTGAAAGATCGTTTCGTAGCGGGCGAAGGTGCGCGCGCGGACTTCCTCGGGCGCATCTTTCTGCACCAGCGCGTCGAACGAGAGGCGCGCGGCCGTCGTGCCGATGCCGGTGACGCCGGCGACGATGACGGCGGCTCGGATGTTGAAGTGCGTCGCGAGGATGAAGCACACCACCGCGATCCCGACGAGCGAGCCGAGCATGATCGCGGATTCGCGGAGGGCTGCTCGCGCGCGCGAAACAAGGACAGAGCCGATGAAGCTGCCGCCGCCGGCGGCGGCGAGGACGAAGCCGAAGCTCTTGACGCTTTCACCGACGTCGCGCAGCGCGAACGCGAGGAGGAAGACGACGAAGCCGAGGGCCGCGCGCGACCACGCGGTCGCGATACCGCCGGCAAGCAATCGCGGGGCGAGCAGCTTGTGGTGATGCTTCTGTTCGGGGGGCGGCCGGCGTTGCGATCGCCCGCGCGTCGTGAGGCCCGCGGCGACGACCGCGCCGGCGATGTAGACGATGCCGGCGAAGCGCAGCGTCACGCCCGGGCCGAAGAGCTTCTGCAGCCCGGCGCCGGGCAGCGCGAACAAGGTCCCGGCGGCCACCGAAACGATCGACAGACGCGCGTTCACACTCACGAGCGTCCGGCCTTCCGGCAGCACGTCCGGCACGAGGGCTCCGCGGCTGATGCCGTGGGTGCGCGACAGCACGAGCGAGGCGAACGCCAGCGGATACAGCGTCAGGTCCTTCGTTCGGGACGCCATCAGGAAGGCCAGCACTCCGCGTCCGATCATCGCCAGGAATATGGCGACCCGGTACGAGCCGCGCCAGCGATCCAATAAGGGCCCGACCACGGGGGAGAGCAGGGCGAACGGCGTCATCGTCAGCAGCAGGTACAGGCCGACGTGGGTCCGCGCCTGGTCGGTCGTGACGGAGAAGAAGAGCGTGCCGGCGAGCGCGACCGCGACCAGCGCGTCGCCCGCCGCATGCGCGGCTTGCGCCAGCATCATGCGCGCGAACGGAGGCCACGGGAAGAGGGAGTCTTCGTGATCGGCGTGGTCCGGTTCCACGGCGTCGAGCATAGTCCCGCGCCGTGACGCGGTCAGGAGTCTTTGAAGGTAACGACGATCTCTTCTTCCGGCCGCCGCTCTTCCATCATGGCGAGACGCCGCAGCGCTTCCTTGTCCGTCAGCGTCAGCGGCGGCTGCACGAGCGACCGGGGCCACACCTTCCGGCGCCACACGACGTTGATCTCGGCGGCGAGCAGCGTCATCTGCGCGCCGAGGTACAGCCACCCGAGCAATCCGATCACGATGGCGAAGAAGCCGTAGACCTGGCTCGCGCCTCGCAGGGAGCGCGCGACGTACCAGCCGCCGATCGCCTGGAGGATCTCCCACAGCACAGTCGCGACAACCGCGCCCGGGAGCACGTCGGACCACCCGAGCTTCTCGGCGGTCAAGACCCTGAACGCGATGAGGAACATCCCGAAGTTGATGAGGGCCGCTCCCGCGAATGCGCCGATCCTGACCGCCACGCCGGCCCCGGTCGTCCCGAACCCCGCGAGCACCGTCGTCCCGAGCACGCCTATGCCGAATACAACCAAGAAGACGAGGCCACGCACCCTGCTGAACAGCGCGTTCGGCCGTTTGCGCGCCGGCACGTTCCACACCGCGTTCATCGCGTTCTCGCCTGCTTGCGTCACGCCCATCCCTGCCCACAACGTGCCGATCAAACCGACGGCCAATGCGACGCCGCTCCCTTTGAGAGAGCCGATGTTCTTCGAGATCTGATCACCGATGATCGGGAACTGCCGCAGCGCCGAGTTCAGGATCTTCTCTTGCAATGAGGGATGGCCGTTCAGCACGAACCCCAACACCGTCGTGAA
>DATGHY010000185.1:0-16485 GCA_035307625.1 Actinomycetota bacterium | reverse complement strand
TTCCGAGGTCGATCATCGCGCGATCGTGTATCTGCCCGAAGGGATGCGGCCGCGCGTGCTCGACGTTGAACCGATCGGCGGCTCGATCGAACCGGCGGAGCCGCGCAAGAAATGGGTCTGCTACGGCGATTCGATCGCGGAAGGATGGATCGCTTCGGCGCCCGCGATGGCGTGGCCGGCGATCGTTGCGCGCGAATACGCATTGGACGTCGTGAACATGGGGTACGCGGGCGCCGCGCGCGGCGAGATCGTCAGCGCCGAGCACATCGCCGGCCTCCAAGCCGACGTCATCTCGATCACGCACGGGACGAACTGCTGGACGCGGATCCCGCACAGCGCTCCACAGATGAGTGCAAACACGGATGCGTTCCTCAACGTGGTGCGGCAGGGTCATCCGACCACACCGATCTTGGTTGCGTCGCCGATCATCCGGCCCGACGGCGAAGAAACGGCCAACAAGCTGGGCGCGACGCTGGGCGACCTGCGCGCGGCGATGGAGGACGTGGTGCGCGCGCGCATCGAAGCAGGCGACGGGAACCTGCAGCTGATCGAAGGGTTGCCGCTGGTGCCTGCCGAGATGCTCGGCGACGGGATCCATCCGAACGACGACGGGCACACGGCGCTGGCGCGCGCGCTCGGGCCGACGCTGCAGCAGATGGCGGGTGCTTCCTAGATGGCGCGTCGCGCTCCCGCAGTCGAACGAGCGGCCGCCGTCTTGAATCTCTTGGCCGCGCACCCGCAGCAGCGATACACGCTGAGTGAGATCGCGCGCGACCTCACGCTGAACAAAGCGACGCTGCACGCGATCTTGGGCGCGCTGACCGACGAGGGCTATCTGGTGCGCGACCCGGCCGCGAAGTCCTACGCGCTTGGGCCGGCGCTGGTTGCGTTGGGCAACTCCGCGGTTTCGACGTATCCCGCCGCAGAGTGCGCGGTGCCCGAGATGCGCGCGCTCACCGACGAGCTCGGTCTGGACTGCGTCGCGTCGGCGGCGATCTCCGGCGAGATCGTCATCCTTGCGCGCGCCGGCGTGCCGCGTCCGTTCGGCGTGTACATCCAAGCAGGGCAGCGCCTCCCGCTGGCGCCGCCGCTCGGGGCCGTGTTCGTCGCGTGGTCCGACGATGCCGTGATCGAGAAGTGGATCGGCAAGCTCGGCGATCCGCCGAAGAAGGCGACGGCCGATCACTTCCGGCGCGCGGTGCGCAGTGTGCGCGCGCGCGGGTATTCGGTCGGACTGGAGGGATCACGGCGACCCAGGCGCGCGCGCACGGCCACGCAGGGCGGTTCCCTGGAAGAAGAGGTTCGCGGTGTTCAGCTCGAGGAATATGCGCTGATCGACATCGAGGCGAAGGAAGCGTACTTCGTGAACCACATCGGGGCGCCGGCCTTCGGCCCCGACGGAGAGGTTGCGATCGCGTTGTTCCTGATCGGGTTCACGGGAACCGTGAGCGGTGCAGAGGTCGAGCGCGACGCGAACCGGCTGCTGCAGGCGGCCGGGCGCGTGACCAAGGAGATCCACGGGCGCGCGCCCGGCGCGTAGGGCTGGTCTTACCGCGGGTTTTCGCGCATCATCTCCCGCGATGCGCGCGCTTCCTTCAGGGACGGTCACCTTCTTGTTCACCGACATAGAAGGGTCGACCAAGCTGCTCCAGACCGAGGGGGATCGATACGCCGATCTTCTCGCGGAGCACCGCCGGATCTTGCGCGACGCATTCGCCGCGCGTGGTGGCGTTGAGGTCGACACCCAAGGAGACGCGTTCTTCGTCGCGTTCGCGCGCGCGACCGACGGGGTGCTCGCAGCGCAGCACGCGCAAGCGGAGCTTGCATCGGGGCCGATCCGAGTCCGCATGGGTCTTCACACGGGCGAGCCGCTGTTGACGGAAGAGGGATACGTCGGTCTCGACGTCCACAAGGGCGCGCGCATCGCGGCCGCGGGGCACGGCGGCCAGGTTCTCCTCTCGGAAGCGACGCGCCAACTAGTCGAAGCCGACGTCAAGGATCTCGGCCTCCATCGGTTGAAAGATCTTCAAGCCGCGGAGCGGATCTTTCAGCTCGGGCAGACCGAGTTCCCTCCGCTCAAGAGCCTCAACCAAACGAACCTTCCCGTTCAACCCACGCCGTTCCTCGGCCGGGAAGCAGAGCTGAAACAGGTCGCAGGCCTGCTCGCGCGCGAAGACGTCCGGCTGCTCACGCTGACAGGACCCGGCGGCACGGGCAAGACGCGCCTCGCACTGCAGGCCGCCGCGGAAGTCGTCGAGGAGTTCCCCGGCGGCGTCTCGTTCGTAGCGCTCGCATCGCTCGCCGATCCGGCGCTTCTCATCGGAGCGATCACCACCACGCTCGGCCTCCGCGAGAGCGCCGACGCGACCTCTCAAGAGGTTCTCCTTCGACACATCGGCTCTCGCCGGACCTTGTTGCTGCTCGATAACGTCGAGCAGCTTCTCCCCGCCGCCGCGCAAACGATCGCCGGGCTCAACGCTTCGGCACCGGGACTCACGATCGCCATCACGAGTCGCGAGCCCCTGCGTCTGGCCGGTGAGGTCGACTATCCCGTTGCACCTCTCGCGCGCGACGACGCGGTCGCACTGTTCGTGCGTCGCGCGCAAAGCGTCGTTCCGAGCTTCGAAGCCACCGAGGATCGGCGAACGATCGTCGAGACGATCTGCGCGCGGCTCGACTACTTGCCTCTGGCGCTGGAGCTTGCGGCCGCCCGACTCCGGATCCTCACCGTGCGCGATCTGCTCGACCGGCTCGAGCGCCGGCTCCCGCTTTTGACCGGCGGTGCGCGCGACGCGCCGGAACGACAGCGGACGTTGCAAGCCGCGATCGCTTGGAGCTACGACCTGCTGTCCGAAGACGAGCAGCGTCTCTTCGCGCATCTCTCCGTTTTCACGGGCGGCGCATCGCTCGATGCGGCGTCTGCTGTGTGCGGTGCGGATATCGATGCGATCGAGTCGCTCGTCGAGAAGAGTCTCGTGCGGAGGGTGGAAGGGGCCGGCGACGAAGCGCGCGTAGCGATGCTGGAGACCATCCGCGAGTTCGCTTCGAACCAGCTCGACAAGCGCGCGGATGCCGACGAGGTGCGTCGCGTTCACGCCGGGTATTTCCTCACGGCAGCGGAGAGGGCTGAGCCGCTGCTGCAGGGGCGAGACCAGATGAAGTGGCTCGATCGGATCGAGAACGATCACGACAACGTGCGCGGGGCGCTCGAATGGTTGCTCGACAACGATCCCCCTGCCGCCCTTCGCCTGGCCGCTGCATTGTGGTTGTTCTGGTACATGCACGGCCACGTTACGGAGGGCCGCCGCTGGCTGGGCATCGCACTGGAGAAGGCCGGTCCCGTGCCGAGCGATGCACGCGCCAACGCATTGGACGGCGCAGGCTACCTCGCAGGTGAACAGAGTGACGCGGGAGCGCGCGCGCTGCTCGAAGAGGCTTTACGGTGCGCGCGCGAAGTTGGTTCACCCTCGACGATCGCGATCGTAGCCTCTCATCTCTCGGTCCATATGGATATAGAAGAAGGAGAGCAAGCGCGCGCACTCGGCGAGGAGGCCGTCGCGCTGTCGCGCGCGGCCAACGACGGATACGCGCTGGGCGTTGCCCTTAACAATCTGGCCCAGGTGTGGCTGTATCGACTCGACGATCCGGAGCGTGCATTGGAGCTGACGGAGGAGAGCCTCGCGGTTCGGCGTGAGATCGGCGACGTTTCACGCACCGCTCTGACGCTGTCGAACCTGAGTTCCATGGTCTTGGAGCGGGGCGATGTGGAGCGCGCGCGAGCCCTGGGCGAGGAAGGCCTGTCGCTTGCTCGCGGTATCGGAGACAAGCGGCACATCTGCTTCTCGTTGTTGAATATCGGCTTGGCTGCCCTGGCCAGGGGTGAGGCCCAGGACGCGGAGATCGTGTTCCGTGAGAGCCTTGCGCTCGCGAACGAGTTGGGCCGGAGCCAAACGAGCGTGGAGATCCTCGATGCCCTGGCCGGATCGGCCGCAGAAGCGGGAGATGTCGCCCGCGCGGCGCGGCTAACCGGGGCGGTCGCCGCGCTCGTGAGCGACGTCAGTAGGGAGGTCGACCTCTCTTCCATCGCACTTCATGCCGTGGAGCGCGCGCGCGCGACGGCCGACCCAAGTACTTGGGATGCAGCGTGGAGCGAAGGCGAGAAGATGAGCTTGGACGATGCGATCGCGTACGCGCTGAGCGACACGCGTTAACCGGCGCGCGCGCGAGATTTGATCTTGCGCGCAGGGGCCGGCTTGCCGCGCATGATCTCGGGGTGCTCGCGCCAATAATGGATACGCACCGCCGAGCCGAGCGACATCTCTTTCGCCTTCGGCCTGATCGTCTTGCCGCACGTCTTGCACGCGCACGAGCGCGCCATGGCGTCCTCCTTCGTTGCGTGGGAGGCGACGCTAACAGGCGCGCGCGACGTCAGCGGCGGTGTGCGACGTGTTCGAGCGCGTTTTCTCGATTGGGTCTTTGCTTGTTGGTGGAGTTGTCATGAGCGGTGTGTATAGCGAGGTCAGATGACAACTCAAGCAAGCCGGGCTAAGGCGCTATGCGCCGAAGGCTTGGCCGCCGTTCGCGCGCCACACTTGGCCGGTGCACCAACGCGCGGCGTCGCTCGCCAAATACAAGATCAGGTAGGCCTGATCCTCGGGCTCGCCGAGCGTCCCCAGCGGCGACTGCTTCTTCATCCGGTCGACGAACATGTCGTACTTCGACTGGTCAACCTCGCCGCCGGCGCCCTGGAGGTGTCGCAGCGTGAACGACGTGATCGTCGAGCCCGGCGCAAGCGCATTCACGCGGATCCCGAACCGTCCTGCCTCCAGCGCCAATGTCTTCGTCAGCATCGCCACGGCAGCCTTCGTCATCGCGTATAAGCCGTAGCGCGCGGCCGGCGCGTCGATCGCCGTGGACGACACGTTGATGATCGAGCCGGACTGCTGCGGCATCATCACGCGCATCGCCGCTTGGCATCCGAAGAACACGCCCTTCAGGTTCACGGCGATCGCTTTGTCGAGCTGCTCTTCGGTCGCCTCCGCGATCAACCCGTCGGCTGCGATCCCTGCGACGTTCGCCATCACGTCGAGCCGCCCGAACTCCGACACCGCGCGATCGACCATCGCTTCGAGGTCGGCGCGCTTCGAGATATCGATCTTCTGGGCGACCGCGCGCCCACCGCTCTCGTTGATCCCCTTCGCGACCGCTTCCGCTCCGGCTTCGTCGAGGTCGCCGACGACGACGGACGCGCCGGCGCCGGCCAGGACCTCGGCGGTCGCACGGCCGATGCCGCTCGCTCCGCCGGTGATCGCTGCCGAGCGGCCTTCAAGCTTGAAGACGTCTAGTGGGTTCATCTGCGCTCCTGGAGGATAGCCCCGACCTGCGGTTCCATCGCCTTTTCTGCGACTTGACGGCTGCTCGCCAAGAGGATACCTTGCTTTTGCGATTGTAACCACCCGTTCGCTATAGCGAACAGCACGAGGAGAGTGGGCATGGCAGTCACGGAAGCGACGCTGAAGCCCGTACCGGATGTCTTCGCATCGATCGACGATGCGATCGCAGCAATCGCGCGCGGCGAGATCGTCATCGTCGTCGACGCGCCCGACCGCGAGAACGAGGGTGACTTCGTCATGGCGGCCGACAAGGTCAGCCCCGATGCCGTGAACTTCATGGTGACGCACGGGCGAGGGCTGCTCTGCTTGCCGATGACCGGCGAGCGGCTGGACGCGCTGAAGCTACGCGCGATGGTGCCTGAGAACGAGGCCGGCGCCGAAACGGCGTTCACCATTTCCATCGACATGCGCGCGCCGCGCAACACAGGCATCAGCGCCTACGACCGCGCGCGCACGATCAGGCGCGCGCTGGACGCTGACGTTGTCGCCGAAGAGTTCCGGACGCCGGGGCATGTGTTCCCGCTGCGCGCCCGGGACGGCGGCGTGCTCGAGCGTGCCGGTCACACCGAGGCTGCGGTCGACCTGGCGCGGCTTGCGGGCTGCACGCCGGCCGGTGCCATCTGCGAGATCATGAACGAAGACGGCACGATGGCGCGCGTTCCCGACCTGATCGAGGTCGCGAAGCGCCACGGGCTGCTCATGATCACGATCGAAGACTTGATCGCGTACCGCGCGCGCGCCGAAGCGATGGTGCGGCGTGAGGCCGACGCGCGCATCCCGACGCCGTACGGCGAGTTCACTGCGGTGGGTTTCAGCAGCTTGGCCGATGGGCGCGAGCACATCGCGTTGGTGTACGGCTCGCCGGAGGGTTCGCACGGCACGCTGGTGCGCGTCCATTCCGAGTGTCTCACCGGCGACGCGTTCGGTTCGTTGCGTTGCGACTGCGGCGCGCAGCTCCGCGAATCGATGCGCTTGATCGCTCAGGAAGGCGCGGGCGTGATCGTGTACGTGAAAGGTCACGAGGGCCGCGGTATCGGCATCACGCAGAAGCTGCTCGCGTACCGGTTGCAAGACGCCGGAGCCGACACGGTCGAAGCGAACCTGATGCTCGGGCATCCCGCGGATGCGCGCGACTACATGGCAGCAGCGAAGATCCTCGCGGCGTTGGACGTCGACGATGTGCGGCTGCTGACGAACAACCCCGCGAAGCGCACGGGCTTGGAGCAGTACGGCATAACCGTCGACACGCGAATCCCGCTCGTGACCGTGCCCACCGAGGAGAACCTGCGATACCTTCAGACCAAGCGCGATAAGTTCGACCACGAGCTGCTCGAGCTGTCGCTGGCCTAGGAGGTCTCATCCATGGCGCATGCGCCGCATATCGTCGGGATCGGTGGCACGACGCGCGAAGGTTCCTCGACGGAAAAGGCGCTTCGCTATTCGCTGAAGATGTGCGAGAAGGCCGGCGCGACGACGGCGATATTCACGGGGCGCGATCTGGCGGGATTGCCGATGTATGCGCCCGAGCATCCACAACGGCACGAGGTTGCGACGGCGATGATCGCCGAGTTGCGCAAGGCCGACGGCGTGATCGTGGCGTCACCCGGGTACCACGGCACGATCGCAGGCATCGTCAAGAACGCGCTGGATTACACCGAGGATCTGCGCGAGGACGAGCGCGTCTACTTCAGCGGGATGCCGGTGGGGTGCATCGTGACCGGCCTTGGGTGGCAAGGCGTCGTGACGACGTTGGAGCATCTGCGCGCGATGGTGCATGCCCTGCGTGGATGGCCGACTCCGCTGGGAGCAGCCCTGAACACCACAACGCCGTTGTTCGATGCGAGCGGCGATCCGAGCGATGAGCGCGCGCGGTTCCAGCTGGAGACTGTGGCACAAGAAGTGATGCAGTTCGTGAGCTGGAAGCTCGCCTAGAAATGCATCAAGGGAGCCGGCTCCCAACCCGGCTCCCTTGAATGAAGTTTGTCGTTAGATCGTGACGCGGCGTTCCCCGTCGATGCTGGACATCTCATCGCACAGAGCGCGCGCAGCTCCGAAGGTCTTCGCGAACCCGGGCGACTTCTTCCATGCGTCCCGCGAGGCGGTGTCTTCCCACTCCGAGATGGAAACGAAGTGGCCACTGTCGCCCGCGTCCTGGATAAGGGAAGCGTGGACCATCCCGGGGAAGTCCTTCCGCGTCCACTGAAGGAACTCCGTCCATGCCTCGACGAACTCTTTCTCCTTGCCCTTGGTGACGTGCCAGTTTCCGGACGCGTAATGCTCGGCCATGTCCCCTCCCTGATCTAGTGGCCTAACTCTTGTCCGGCGCGCGTGCTCGAACAATGGGGCGGTTAGCCCATATGAAGCGGTATATGCCCTATTTGTCTTCGGGGAGGAGCGCCGTCACCTGCTCGATCTTGGCGAGAGCGTCGGCGTCTCGTTCTCTCGTCGCCCGGCTTGTCGCCTCGGCGAGGCGGGTACGGGCTGCGTCCCAGTCCTGCTGCTCTATCGCGTTCGCCGCGTCGATCACCACCGGTCGTGCGGACCGGGGAAACATGTCTCGATACTCGGCGAGCATCATCTCGGCCTCGTCGCGCGCGCCGGTCGCGTAGAGGCTGGAGATGAGGACGTCTTGGATCTCCTTGCTGCGCGGGCAGTAACGCAAGCCCTGCTTGAGGATCGCGACTTGCCCAGAGGGACCCGCGATCCCGGCGCGTAGCAGCCACGCTTCGTCCCACTTGCGGTACAGCTTCGTCGCGCGCGTTGCGAGCTTCAGTGCCTTCTCAGGGTCGGTGGCTTGCGCGCGCACGGCTGCGTTGTACAGCGCCTGGCCGGGCGTCTTTCCGAACGCAACGAGCGCACCCTGCAGCAGGTATCCGAAGACGATGAGATCCAAGATCATCGCGATCAGGTCTCCGACGGCGAAGCCTTCTTTCGTCATCAAAACCACGATGCGCCCGATCTCAACCGCGAGCAGCCCTGTTGCCCCAAGCCGCAGCAACCCGCGCGTCGTCTTCGATGTGCGCGGCAACCACTCTCGTTTCGACGTGTCGCGCGCGACGATCCAGATCACGACGACCAAGGTGATCGCTGCGCGCGCGATGCCGTACCAACGGTGAAGGCCGATGGCGCCGACGACGAAGGCGAACGCGACGGCCGGCGCCAGGAAGGCAGCGAGCAGCTTGTCTCGATTCACGGCGAGGATTTCAGCAGACGTCGGGGAGGGCTGCTCGGGCCGGTCCGGGTCTACCCAGAAATACCGGAGTGGATCCGGACCGGAGAGCCCCGGCGTGGAAATCTGACGGACCGTCAGATATTGTAGAAACCCTCTATTTCCGCTGGTCTGGGGGCATCCCGTGGACTTCGAATACACCGACGAGCAGAAGGCCTTTCAACAGGAAGTTCGCGACTTCCTGAAGGAGAACTACGACCCCGAGGTCATGGATCCCACGCGCGAGGGCATGGCCCAGCTGGTCGACTCGCCGCCCCGGCGCGCGTTCATGAAGAAGCTGTCCGAGCGCGGCTGGGTCGGGATGTCATGGCCCGGCGAGTACGGCGGGCGCGACATGCCCGGCATGTACGAGTACCTGCTGAACGAAGAGCTGGCCGCGGCCGGCGCGCCGCTGATCGGCAAAGGCGTCGGCATCGTCGGCAAGACGATCATCCGTCACGGCAACGAACGGCTGAAGAAGGAGTTCCTTCCGAAGATCCTCAACGCGGAGATCGAGTTCGCCATCGGTTACACGGAGCCCGACGCCGGAAGCGACCTCGCGTCGATGAAGACCAAGGCGGTCAAGGAAGGCGACGGCTGGCGCATCAACGGCCAGAAGCGTTTCACCACGTCGGCGCACTTCGCGGACTGGTACTGGCTGGCTGCTCGAACGGATCCCGACGCGCCCAAGCACAAAGGCATCACGCTCTTCCTGATCCCGATGCAGGCGGAGGGGATCACGATCCAGCCGATGCCGACGCTCGGCGATAACGAGATCACGAACGAAGTCTTCCTCGATGACGTATTCGTGCACGACGACTACGTCGTCGGTGAGGTCAACAAGGGCTGGTACTACGTCAGTGAAGCGCTGGACTTCGAGCGGTTCACCCTTTACACGATCAGTGCGTACGTGCGGAAATACGAAGCGCTGCGGAACGCGGTTCGGGAGGCGCAGCGGGACGGCTCGCCGCTGAAGGACGATCCCATCGCGCGCCAGCGCGTCGCCTGGTTCGCTACGCAGATCGAGGTCGCGCGCATGCACATGATGCGGGTGGTGGCCAAGGCAAGCGCGGGCGAGGTGCCCAACATCGAGTCGAGCATGTTCAAGCTCTGGACGACGACGCTCGGACAGCGATTCGCCGATGAGTTCATGACGATGTTCGGCGCAAGCGGTGCCTTGCGGAAGGGCAGCGACAAGGCGCCGGCCAACGGCCGCTTCGAGCACATCTATCGATACAGCGTCGTCGACACCGTCGGCGCCGGTACGTCGGAAGTACAGAAGAACATCCTCGCGCGCCGCGGTCTCGGCCTTCCCGTAGAGAACTGATGGAGGAGCAGCTTGCCGGCATCACCGTGCTGGACCACTCGACGGTCGGTCCTGCGAGCCGCTGCACGCAGATCTTGGGCGATCTCGGCGCGCAGGTGATCAAGATCGGGCCGGTCGGCGGCGACCGGTGGCCGCCGCCGTGGTTCGCGTACGGCGCCGGGCGCCGCACGAAGCGCGCGCGCTTCGACCTGAAGTCCGAGAAAGGGCGCGAGGCGTTCCTCGCGCTGGCGTCGCAGGCCGACGTCATCGTCGACTCGTTCCGGCCGGGTGTAGCCGACAAGCTCGGCGTCGGGTTCGAAGCGGTGCACGTGCACAACCCGCGGCTGATCTACTGCGCGACGTCCGGTTACGGGCAGTTCGGCCCGTACCGCGATCGAGCGGGCCACGACATCAACTACCTCGCGATCGGCGGATTCCTCGCGACGCAGGGCACGCGCGCGGACGGCGGTCCGGCGATGCCCGGCGCGACGGTCGCCGACTCGGCCGGCGGCGGGATGCACGCGGCGATCGCGATCCTCGCGGCGCTGGTGCGGCGCGCGCACTCGCACGAGGGCGTGTTCCTGGATGTGTCGACGACGGAAGGCGTGCTCGCGCTGACGTCGCTGAACGTCGACGAGTACCTGGCGACGGGCGTGGCACCGGGGCCTGGGGCCGGGCTGCTCACCGGCAAGTACGCGTGCTACGAGGTGTACGAGGCGCGCGACGGCAAGTGGCTGGCGGTCGGCGCCATCGAGCCGAAGTTCTTCGCGAACCTGTGCAATGCGCTGGGTTTGTCCCATCTCGCCGCGGATCAGATGAACGACGAGAAGCAGGAGGGGCTGAAGCGGGAGATCTCGGAGGCGTTCTCTCGGCGGGACCGAGATGAGTGGGTTCTGCTTCTCGCGGACGCGGACTGTTGTGTCACGCCGGTGCTTTCGATCGCGGAGGTCTCGGAAGACGTCCACCTTATTGCGCGCGATGTGTTTAGCCAGATTGATGGACCGGATGGAGAGAAGAGACGCCAGGTCGCGCCTGTTATCTCCGGCGCGTTGCGTGAATCTCACTACGGAGCCGTCTCGCAGAGCTCCTCTGACACTGCGCAACTATTGAGTGCCGCTGGGCTAGACGATGAGGAGATCTCGTCGTTGTTGGAAGCGGGGGTCATTGAATGAGCACTGCTCTTGAAGAAGAGATCGCCGCGCGCACGGCGCCGCTCTTGTCCGAATGGACGGGCAAGGTGCTCGACGCGGGGCCCGGCGACATCGAGTGTGAGCGTGGCTACATCACGCATTGGGTCGAGTCGACCGAGAACGCCAACCCGCTGTACTGGGACGAAGCGGTAGCGAAAGACATCACCGACGGCTGGATCGCGCCGCCGTCCATGCTCAGCGTCTGGATGCGTCCGCTCATGTTCAACCCGAACGCGCGCGAAACCGTCCGGCCGCTCGAGATGCACTTCCGTTTGAAGGATGCGTTCGAGCTGCCCGAAGGCATCGTCACCGCCAACGAGATCGTGTTCGGGGTGCCGGTGCGGCCGGGTGACGTGATCTCGACGAAGCAAACGGTGACCGAGATCGGCGACGTGCGCACGAATCGCTTGGGGACCGGGCGGCCGTGGACGATCGACGTCACGTACACGAACCAACGCAGTGAGGTCGTCGCCGTCGAGAGCTACCGCATGTTCTGTTACGTCAGGAGCGCGAAATGAGCCTGCTCTTCGGCAAGGTCCAGGTCGGCGACACGCTGCCGACGCTTGAGCTGCCGGTGACGGCGCGCACCGTGGTGATGGGTGCGTCGAGCAGCCGCGACTGGCAGCCGCAGCACCACGATTACGCATGGGCGACGACGCGCGCCGGCACCAAAGACATCTTCCTCAACACGCCGAACCAAGCCGGCTGGATCGAGCGCTACCTCACCGACTGGACAGGACCGCACGGACGGCTCGGACGGATCAAGTTCCGCATGCGCAGGCCCGTCTACCCCGGCGAGAAGCTGGTTTTCAACGGCACCGTGCGCGACACCGCGGTCGACGATTCCGGATGCGCGTGGGTGGACGTCGATCTGGAGCTGACGGTCGGCGACGAGGTCGCGACCGAAGTGTCGGCGCGCATGGCCCTTCCGCAAGACGAAAAAGACAACCCGTGGCGCCGTTCCGGCGACGACTGGAGACCGTAGATATGGACCTCGCATTCACCGAAGAGCAAGAGATGCTGCGACAGACCGTGCGCGAGCTGTGTACGAAGCTTTCGTCGCCCGAAATGGTGCGCACGCTGGAGAGCGATGACTGGGGATACAACACGTCTTTCTACGAGCAGCTTGCGCGCACCGACCTGCTCGGGCTGACGATCCCCGAGGAGTTCGGCGGTGCCGGGCAGACCGCGCTGGAGAACGTTGTCGTGTACGAGGAGCTCGGGCGCGCGCTGGCCGCATCGCCGCATCTCGGCAGCGCGGTGATCGCAGCGGGTGTGCTGCTGGCGGGCGGGAGCGACGAACAGAAGAAGGAGTGGCTGCCGAAGATCGTCAGCGGGGAGGCGACGTTCACGCCGGCATGGCTGGAGGCCGGCGCGTCGTGCGGTCCCGAATCCGTATCGGCCGTCGCGAAGAACGACCGCATCACCGGCGAGAAGGTATTGGTCTCGTTCGCGAACAGCGCGGACCGGCTCCTCGTCACCGCGAAAGAGAGCGACAAAGTTGGTCTCTTCTTCGTGGAGCCGAAAGACGTCTCGCTAACCAGGGTGAGCACCATCGGCCTGGATGCCGAATTCACCGTCACGCTGCAAGACACGCCGGGCGAACGCATCGAGGGTGGCTGGGCCGCGTGGGAAGAAGCAAGCAAGGACGCGCTCATCGCGCTCGCCGGCTACGCGACCGGCGGAGCAGAGCGCGCGCTCGAGCTCTCGCTCGAATACGCGAACGAGCGCGAGCAGTTCGGCCGCAAGATCGGCAGCTTCCAAGGCATCGCGCACCCGCTCGCAGACATCGCAACCGAGATCCAAGGCGGCCGCGTTCTGTCCTACGAAGCGGCCTGGGCGCGCGCGCACGGGAAGCCGCTCGGGCCGCTCGCCGCGATGGCGAAGATGTACACGGCGGATGTGTTCAAGCGGGCTACGAAGCTCGGCCAGCAGGTCTTCGGCGGCATCGGCTTCACGCTGGAGATCGACATGCAGCTGTATTTCCGGCGCGCGAAGCAGCTGGAGCTGCAGTGGTGGGAACCGCGTTACCTGGAACGCGTCATCGCGGCCGCGGAGCTCGACGCCGACAAGCCGTTCATCAACGTTTATTAGATCTTCTGCACGCGCGCCTGCATCGCGTCCGCGTAGCTCTGCGCGGTTTCTAAGGAGGCGCCCGCCGTCGGACCGCCTGCGTCCAGCACCGCGAAGAGGGCATTCCCGACGCGCCAGTAGATGAGATAGCCGGGGAACGGGAACGCGGCCTGCGTCCCCGATTCGGCGAGTGTCTCGTCCCCGAGTGTCTTCACGGAGATGCGTTTGATGTTCGTCCCGGTCGCCACGTCCTTTGCGTAATTCAACGCGAGCGCCTGGTGCGCCCCATCGGGTGTCTTGAACTGGATGCCGAGCATCGCGATGACGTGTGCGGTTGGATCGGCGGCCGTGTTCGGTGTTTGCAAGATCGTGATCGCGGGGTTGTTGGCGTAGAAGCTCGCATAGGCCTTCTGGAAGCCGAGCGCCAGGAGCTTGGTCTGCTGGTCTTGATCCTTGGCGACTTGCGAGGCCGGCTGCTCGCCGGAACTGTCGGGCAAGAAGGTGAGGCCGGGCGGCGTGTCGGTCTTGCCGGGGAGGACGCTCGAAACGTTCGCAGCAGTGAAGAATTTTGCGCCGCTGCATCCCACGAGCGCGATGAGGACGGCGACGATCGGGACTGCGCGCGCGCCCCTCATCCGGTGTTGCCGTCACCCTTTCGAAGCTCCGGCAAGCCGAACGTCCACGACGTTTCCTCCACCCGCTCGATGATCCGCCAGCCCGCGGGTGTGCGGACCCACTGGTCGCGGTATTCGCCTCCGACGAACATGACGCTGCCGTCGCGCGCGACCAATGGATTGAAGAACAGCGAGCGCGAGTTGGCGCGGTCGCCGGCCATCTCGACTTGTTTGTTCACGATCATGTGCTGGCTGCGTACGAACAGAGACAGGCCCTTTTCGATCCACGCGGCGACGGGGTGGAGGGGTCCGGGCTCGGCGCCCGAGGAGCTGTAGTCGAGTATGGCGTCGGGGAGGAAGACGTCCGTTAGGCGTTCGTACTCACGGGTGTCGATGATCGTCGCGTAGAGGTCGAGGATGTGCTCGATCTCGTGCCGATCTGCATGCGCGTCGGGCATGCGCGCGAGGATAGCAAGCACCCGCCGCATGGTAGCCTTGAGCCAGAATCTGACGGGGTGTCAGAAATGGGAATCGAGCGGCTTGTAACCGACGGAATAGGCGAGGTCGTGATCGACCGTCCGCCGGTCAACGCGCTGGACGTGAAGTCGTGGTTCGAGCTGGGCGCCACCCTGCGCGGGCTCGGCGAAGACCCTGGGGTTTCCGTGGTCGTGCTGCGCGCGGAGGGCAAGGGCTTCTGCGCCGGTGTCGATATCAAGGAGCTCCAAGCCGACCCCGACGCGATCGTCGGCGTCAACCGCGGCTGCTACGAAGCGTTCGCGGCCGTGTACGAGTGTGCGGTTCCGGTGATCGCGGCGGTCCAAGGGTTCTGCCTGGGCGGCGGCATCGGGCTGGCCGGCAACGCGGACATCGTGGTTGCGTCGGACGACGCGACATTCGGCCTGCCGGAGGTAGACCGCGGTGCGCTGGGGGCTGCAACCCACTTGGCCCGGCTGGTTCCGCAGCATCGGATGCGCGCGATGGTCTACACGGGAGCGACGGCGACGGCGAGCGAGCTGCTGGCGTACGGGTCTGTGCTGTCGGTGGTTGGGCGTGCAGCCTTGCGCGATGAAGCCATGCGGATCGCGCGCGATATCGCGTCGAAGTCTCCGACGATCATCCGGCGCGCGAAGGAGTCGCTCAACGGCATCGACCCCGTCGACGTGAAGCGGTCCTATCGCTTCGAGCAAGGGTTCACGTACGAGCTGAATCTGTCCGGCGTGTCCGATGAAGCCCGCCAGGCGTTCATCGACAAGCGGGACGCGAAGTTCGAGAAGTGAGCTTGGACAAGCGCCTTTCCTTAGACGACGTTGTGTCGTCGCTATCCGACGGCATGACGATCGGGATCGGTGGGTGGGGTTCTCGCCGGAAGCCGATGGCCGTGGTCCGCGCGATCGCGCGCTCGCCGTTGAAAGACCTGACCGTGGTTTCCTACGGCGGGCCCGATGTCGGCTTGTTGTGCGCCACCGGCAAAGTCAAGCGCGTTGTGTTCGGGTTCGTGACGCTCGATTCGATCCCGATCGAGCCGCACTTCAGGGCTGCTCGACAAGCCGGTTCGATCGAAGTGACGGAATACGACGAAGGCATGTTCTATCTCGGGTTGCTCGCGGCGGCGTGGCGGGTGCCGTTCCTTCCGACGCGCGCGGGCCTGGGGTCGGACATCATGCGCGTGAACCCGGGGTTGAAGACGGTGCAGTCTCCGTATTCAGACGAGCAGCTTGTGGCGGTGCCCGCGCTGACGTTGGACGCCGCGTTCGTGCACATGAATCGGTCGGATGCGCGCGGGAACGCACAGTTCCTCGGGCCGGATCTCTACTTCGACGACGTCTTCCTGATGGCTGCTCGACAGAGATTCGTTTCGACGGAACGGATCGTCGAGACGGAGGACCTGCTTCGTGAAGGTCCGGTGCAGACGTTGCGGATCAACCGGTCGATGGTGGACGGCGTCCTCGAGACGCCGCACGGCGCGCACTTCACGTCGTGCGAGCCGGACTACGGGCGTGACGAGAAGTTCCAGAAGCTGTACGCAGGTTCCATCGGGGATGCGTGGCCGGGGTTCGTAGCGAGATACGTCGACGTTGACGAGACCGCGTATCAGGCCGCGGTGGCCCAGTGACGCTCGAAGCAACCCTGGCCGAGTACTGCGTCGTCGCGTGCGCTGAAGCGTTCCGTGGCGATGGAGAGGTTCTCGCATCGGCCTTCGGTTTCATTCCGACGTTAGGCGCGCGTTTGGCACGCGCAACCTTCGAGCCGGACCTTCTGCTGAGCGACGGCGAGGCCTATCTGGTTGCGAACGATCTGCCTCTGGGTGGCTCGGACAAGGTCGTCGAAGGGTGGATCCCGTTCCGGTCGGTGTTCGACGTGGTGTGGAGCGGCCGGCGGCACGTGATGATGGGCGCGACGCAGCTGGATCGGTTCGGGAACCAGAACATCTCGTCGCTGGGACCGCACGAGAAGCCGAAGGTGCAGCTGATCGGGTCGCGCGGGGCGCCGGGGAACACGGTGAATCACGCGACCTCGTACTGGGTGCCGAACCATTCTGCGCGCGTGTTCGTGGAGAAGGTGGATTTCGTTAGTGGGGTGGGGACTGATCGGGGCGCACCAGACATCAAGCGGATCGTTACGAACCTCGGAAGCATAGATTTCGTTACCGCTGATCGTTCGGCCCGACTCCTTAGTGTGCACCCATTCCACTCATTGGATG
>DATGHY010000184.1:0-3800 GCA_035307625.1 Actinomycetota bacterium | reverse complement strand
GAAGATAAGAAGATCACACTGCGCCTGCACGGCGAGCGCATCCAAGGGGAGTACCACTTGGTGCAGACGCGGCAGAACAACGATCCGAAGAACTGGCTGATCTTCCGCTCCGCGCGCGAGGCGCCGCTGCAGCATCGCGCGCCGCCGCCCGACATCGAGCCGATGCTCGCGACCAGCGGGGGCAAGCCGTTCGACAAGAAGGACTGGATGTTCGAGCCGAAGTGGGACGGAGTGCGCACGACGGCGTGGATCGATGGCGAGAAGCTGAAGCTGCGTTCGCGCCGGAAGCGCGACGTGGGGTCCCTCTATCCGGAGCTCGCCGATCTGCCGGCGCAGCTGTCCGGGTTGAACGGGTTGGTCGACGGGGAGATCGTCGCCCTGGATGCGAACGGCCGTCCGTCGTTCGAAGCGATCCAGCAGCGGTTCACGTTGAGCAGGCCGACGCAGAAGGCCTTGCAGCAGTTCCCCGTGACCTACATCGCGTTCGACTTGCTGTGGCTCGACGGCGAGTCGTTGTTGGACCGGCCGCTTTTGGAACGGCGCGCGCTGCTCGAGAAGAACTTCGTGCCCGGCGCGCACGTGCAGATCTCGCCGCACATCCCCGAGAAAGGCACCGCCTTCTTCAAGGTTGCAGCGGATCGCGGGCTGGAGGGGATCGTCGCCAAGAAGGCGAGCTCGCTGTACAAACCGGGCCAGCGCACGAAGGACTGGATCAAGATCAAGGCGACGAAGACGCAGGATTGTGTCGTCGTCGGGTGGGCACCGGGACAGGGCGCCCGCGCGGAGCTGGGCTCGCTGCTTGTGGGTGTCTACCGCGATGGGAAGCTGACCTATGCAGGGCATGTCGGGACGGGCTTCACGCAGCAGACGCTGCGATTGCTGAAAGAGCGGTTGGAGCCGCTGGCGACCGACACGCCTGCGATCCCGCCGCCGCCGAAGGATGAGGTCGACGCGCGCGCGGTTCATTGGGTGCGGCCCGAGCTCGTCGTCGACGTCGAGTACCTCGAGTTCACCTCACAAGGACGCATGCGCGCGGCGTCGTTCAAGGGCCTGCGCGACGACAAGTCTCCCGAGGAATGCGCGCTCGAGTCCTGACCTTTAGGATGCGCCGGTGCGATTCTTGTCCCGCGGTTCAAAAGGCATCGTCGAACGAGCAGCCTCGCTACGGCGCGCCGGCGATTTCACCGGCGCGATCGACGTGCTGGCCGACGCGCTGACTCTTGATCCCGAGGACGCCGCGGCGAACGCAGAGATGGCGCGCGCCCTCCGGCTGATCGGCGATCCGGCCGGCGCCGAAGAGCACATCCGCGTCGCGCTGAAGACGGTGCTCGACTATCAGCTGGTGGTCGAGCTGGCCGGCGTCGTCGCCGAGCAGAACCGCATCAAAGAAGCTCAGGGATTGATCGATGCGGCGCTGTCGATGGCCGAAGGGAACCCGCGGCTCGATCCGGGTGAGGCGTTGCTCGTGCGCGCGGCGATCGAAGCGGGGCGTGGGAAGAAGAAAGAGGCATTGAAGGCGCTGGACGCGATCGTTCCGAAGCGCGCGAGCGGCCAGGTGAAGGAGTACGCCGCGCGCATGCGCGCGGACCTCGAAGCTAGCGGGTCAGCGTAAGACCGAACTGCTCTACCGCCGTCGTCGGGTCGGCCACCATGTCTCGTCCGTAGAGATCCGTGAGCGCTTTCGGCGCGCCGCGCGCGGGACGAACGAGACGGGCTGCGGGGAGCGCGCGCGACGCAGCTTCTGCCATGGTCATCGTCTCGGGGCCGCCCAGCTCCCACGTCCCGTTCACCGCTGCTTCGCGCGCATCCGCCGCGACGATCGCCGCGACGACGTCTCGCAGGGAGACGGGGTTGATCCGCTGATTCCCCCTGCCGGGAACGCCGGCTCCGCGCCCGCGCCCAAGGGACTCAAGCGTCGGACCGAGCCCCTCCCGCAGGGGCGCACACCGCAGGATCACGTGCTCCATGGGACTCGCCGTGATGTGGAGCTCCGCGCGCCCTTTGGCCGCGAGGAACTCGTTGGGCGACGCCGGATCAGCGCCCACGAACGACAGGAAGATGAACCGCTTCACATCCGCGGCGTGCGCGGAGATCACCGCCGCCTCGGTCGAGTCCCGGTTCAGCAGGTCGTAGCTCATCCCCGGCTCCGGCCACACGCCTCCGATCAGATGCACGATCGTGTGCGCGCGCGTCAACGCCGACTCCAGCCGCGGCACGTCGTCCATCGCGCCGATCGCCAGATGCGCTCCGGCCGCGCGCAACGCCGCGTCCTCTCGCCGGACGTACGCGCGCACTTGTCCACCCTCGGAAAGCAACTGAGCGACCAGCGCGCGCCCGACCAACCCGGTCGCTCCGGTCACTAAGACTGGCATGGGCTAGAAGCGGGGCGCTTCGCGGTACTCGCCGAACACGTCTTTCAGCGCGCCGACGATCTCCCCTTCGGTCGCGTCCGCGCGCACCGCGTCGACGATCAACGGCATCAGGTTCTCATCCGTTCGAGCAGCCTCACTCAAACGCTTCAAGGCTGCGTCGGTCACCGCGCCGTCGCGCGCGGCGCGCAGGTCCGAAAGCGCCACGCGCTGCAGGCGCTCGACCTCAGGCGAGATCCGCAGCGTCTGCAACGGACGCTCGTCCGACTCGAACTCGTTCACCCCGACGATGATCCGTCGCTTCTTCTCGATCCGGAGCTGGTCGCGGAACGCCGCATCGGCGATCTCCTGCTGGAACCAGCCTTGCTCGATCCCCGCGAGCACGCCCGGAAGGATCCCTTTGCCGCCGCCAAGCCGCTCGATCTGTTTGAAGTAATCTTCCGCTGCCTCTTCGATCTTGGTCGTCAGCGATTCGACTAACCACGACCCACCTAAGGGGTCGATCACGTTCGCCACGCCCGTCTCGTGTGCGATGACCTGCTGCGTGCGCAGCGCGATCTCCGCCGCCTCTTCGGTCGGCAGAGCCAGCACCTCGTCGAGTGCGTTCGTGTGCAACGACTGTGTCCCGCCGAGCACGGCCGACAGCGCTTCCAGCGCCGTCCGCACGACGTTGTTGTACGGCTGTTGCGCGGTCAGCGACACGCCGGCGGTCTGCGTGTGGAACTTCAGCATCTCTGCCTTCTTGTCCGTCACGCCGTAGCGCTCACGCATCCAGCGCGCCCAGATCCGGCGGGCCGCTCGGAACTTCGCGATCTCTTCGAAGAAATCGATGTGAGCGTCGAAGAAGAAGGACAGCTGTGGCGCGAGCACGTTGACGTCGATGCCGCGCTCGACACCGAGCTCGATGTACGCGAAGCCGTCGGCCAATGTGAACGCCAGCTCCTGTGCCGCCGTCGAGCCTGCCTCGCGGATGTGGTAGCCGGACACGCTGATCGGGTGGTAGTTAGGCACTTCGCGCGCGCAGAACTCCAGCAGGTCGCCGATCAGCCGCAGGTGCGGCTCCGGCGGGAACACCCACTCCTTCTGCGCGATGTACTCCTTGAAGATGTCGGTCTGCAGCGTTCCGTCGAGGTCCTTCCAGTCCATCCCCTGCCGCTCCGCAGCGACCAGATACATCGCGAACAGCACGACCGCGGGGCCACTGATCGTCATCGACGTCGTGATGCCACCGAGTGGGATGTCCTTGAACAGCTGCTCCATGTCGTGGATCGAATCGACCGCAACGCCGCAGTGCCCGACCTCGCCTTCCGACCGCGGATCGTCGGAGTCGCGGCCCATCAGCGTCGGCATGTCGAACGCAACGGACAACCCCGTTCCGCCTTGCCCGAGCAGCATCCGGTAGCGCTCATTCGTCACGCGCACGTCGCCGAA
>DATGHY010000183.1:0-3286 GCA_035307625.1 Actinomycetota bacterium | reverse complement strand
ATCCCGAACCTCGTCGGGTACGAGTACGACAAGACCTTCGCAGGCCAAGACCACCCCGCCGGCATCGTCGACGTCGCGCGCTCGCCGCTGACGTGCTCGGGGCGGCAGAGTGAATCCGACTCGACGTTCTACATCGCGCCGTCGGGCGCGGCCGTGTTCGACGCCGGGACACTCGATCTCGTGTGCGCACTCGGGCCGACGTCGCACGCGTGCCAAGGCATCTATCCGGATGCGGGGGTGCAGAAGCTCGTCGGGAACTTGATCGATGCGATGCTCGCCCACCGGTTCACGTGATCATGGAGGCTTCACGCACGTAGGGCATGCCGAGCCAGTAGCAGCTGTTCGCGGCGAAGGCCGAGACGCGTCTAGCCCGGCGTCGTTGCAGGAGCCAGCACGCCCAGCTGCATCATCGCGCTCAGATCGTCGCGCACAGCCCAGTGCTCGGCGAGCTTCCCGTCCCTGACGCGGTACCAATGGCTCTGCTCGGCCGAGAACTTTTTCCCCGTCGGTGGGATCACGCCACCCAGCCGGCCGAGGTTCGTGCCTTCGGTGGCAACGCGCGCGACGAGCGTGTTTCCTTCGGCGACGACGTCGAGAACCTTCATGGTCACGTCGGGGAACTGTTCGACGAGCCAGCCGACGACGCTCTGCATGTGCTTCGGACCGTCGACCTTACCGGGCGCCTCCGTACGGAACGGCTCCCTGGCATGCTCGACGTAGTCGGTCGCCATCAACTCGTCGAAGATGTCCGTCGCGCGCTCGTTGAAGCCTTGCTCGAATAGGCGATGAACAAGTGCTTTGTGATCGTCCGTCATCGCGTCCTCCGCTCCAGCAAAGGATAGTCCGGTGGAACCGACTACGGCCATAGATATCGACGCATATCGCGCGCACGTCGATGACACCGGGCAGCTCACACAGACCTCGACACGCTGAAACGCATCCATTTGGCACTGCGAGTCTCGAGCGAACGAACGATGAAGGGCGGCCCGCCTGGAGCCGCCCTTCATCGATATCTGCGACGTTAGCGCGCGCCGACTTCCTCCGGCTCCAGCGTCTCGTGCGCGCCTTCCACCGAGAACGACGGGATCGCGCGATCGAGCCAGCGCGGCAACCACCAGTTGGCGTCGCCGAGCAGCTCCATCGTCGCCGGTACCAACACCATCCGGACGAGCGTCGCGTCGACAAGCACCGCGACCGCGAGGCCGAGGCCGATCTCCTTCACGACGCGCGCGCCGAAGCCGACCACGAACGTGCCGAACACCACGATCATGATCGCGGCGGCCGCGGTGATCACGCGTCCGGTCTGCGCGACGCCGTCGGCGACCGACGCCGCGTTGTCGTGGGTCTCGAGGTACTCCTCACGGATCCGCGAGAGGAGGAAGATCTCGTAGTCCATCGAGAGCCCGAACAGGATCGTGAACATCATCATCGGGATCCATGACTCGATCGGCCCCGTCTTACCCACGCCGAACAGCTGCCGGCCCCAGCCGAACTGGAACACGGCAACGATCACGCCGTACGCCGCTCCGATCGATAGAAGGTTCATGATCGCGGCTTTGACCGGCACCAAGATCGAGCGGAAAACCGCCATCAGCAACAGGAACGAGAGCGCGATGACCACGATGATGAGGATCGGAAGGCGCTGGGCGATCTTGTCGGCGAAATCGACGAAGATCGCGTTGAAACCGCCGACGTAGACGCGAACGCCGGTGCCGCTCATCGCCTCCGGGATCGTTTTCGCGCGCAGGTCCTTCACGAGCTGCGAGGTCGCCGCGTCTTGCGGCGTCGTCGTGGGGTACACCTGGATCAGCGCGGCGTCACCGGACTTCGTAACGATGACCGGCGAGGCGTACGCGATCCCCGGCGTCGTCTGCAGCTTGGCATCGAGACTCTTCACCGCCGCGATGTCCGCCTGACCGTGTACCAGCGCCGCCAGGTATAGCTGCCCGTTGTATCCGGGGCCGAAGCCTTCGGACAGCAAGTCGTACGAGCGGCGTGTGGTCAGCGTCGTCGGGTCGTTGCCGGCGTCCGAGGTGCCGAGCCTCATCTTGAACAACGGCAGTGCCAGCGCAACGAGGATCGCGAGACCGGTGAGACCTGCGACCCACGGGCTGCGCTGGATGAATCGGCTCCAGCGGTACCAGAAGCCTTGGCGGTCGGCGGCTTGCTTCCGGTGCAAGAATGCCGGCACGTGCAGCTTGTCGATGTTGCGTCCGACGAAGCCGAGCATCGCCGGCAGGAGCGTGATCGATGCGAGCATCGTCACGAACACCGCTGCGGCGCCGCCGACGGCCAAGCCCTGGATGAACTTGAAGCCCATCAGCAATATGCCGAGCAGCGAGATCACGACCACCGTTCCGGCGAACACGACGGCGCGACCCGAGGTCTTCATCGCGCGCACGACCGCATCTTCAGGCTCAAGGCCTTCCTGCAACCCCTGGCGATAGCGGGTGACCATGAACAGCGCGTAGTCGATCCCAACGCCGATGCCGATCATCGCTGCGATCTCCGGCGTGAACTCGGGCACGCTGATGAAGTTCGCGAACAGCAGCACCAGCGACAGACCGATCGCGATCCCGAAGATCGCGGAAAGCAGGGGCAAGCCCATCGCCAGCAGCGACCCGAACGTGAAGAACAAGATCAGGATCGCGGCGAGCAGCCCGATCGCTTCGGCCCCGCCCGGTGCTTGCTGCTGCGAGACGAAGATGACGTCGCCCGAGTATTCGATCTGAAGGCCCGGCGCTTTCACGGCGTCGCCGAGCGTGATGACCTTGTCGGCTTCGGCCTTCGGCACGTCGACCGCTTGAGCCTTGAAATGGAAGTCCGCGAAGGCGATCTTGCCGTCGCGGCTTATCTGGCGCGCGCCGGCCGCGTCGTATGGGCTCACGACGTCTTGCATGCCGGGCAGCGCGGCGACCTGACCGAACAGCGTCTGCATCTTCGTCTTGATCGTCGGGTCGTTCACCCCGGCGTCGGCCTTGAAGACGATCTCTGCGGTGCCGCCCGCGCGCGACGGGATGCGGCTGTTCAGGATGTCTTGAACTTGCTGTGACTCGGTGCCCGGCAGCGAGAAGCTCTTGCCGTACGGGCCTTTGAGCGCCGATCCCAAGAACAGGAACGCGAACAGCGCGACGATCCAGATGATGAGGGTCTTCCAGCGGTGCGCGTAGGTCCAGTGAGCGAGTCGTTCCAGCATGTCTCCCCCTTGTGAGCCCTGAAGCCGAAACCTCGTGAGTTACGACTCCGCTAACGCGCATATCTCATCGTGAGGATAAAGGCTTCGCAA
>DATGHY010000182.1:0-4054 GCA_035307625.1 Actinomycetota bacterium | reverse complement strand
GTTGACGATGACGCGCCGGTCGAACCGTCCCGGCCGCAGCAGCGCCCGGTCGAGCACGTCCGGCTGGTTGGTCGCCGCGAGCACGATGATGCCCTCGCGACTGGAGAAGCCGTCCATCTCGGTCAGAATCTGGTTCAGCGTCTGCTCCTGCTCGCTCGACCCCCCGATCGACGTGGGTCCGCGCGCGCGGCCGATGGCGTCCATCTCGTCGATGAAGATGATCGCGGGCGCGTTCTCGCGCGCCTGCTTGAAGAGATCGCGCACGCGCGCCGCACCGACGCCGACGATCATCTCGACGAACTCGGCGGCGCTCATCGAGAAGAACGGCACGCCAGCCTCCCCCGCAACGGCTTTGGCGAGCAACGTCTTCCCCGTTCCCGGCGCGCCGATCAGCAGCACGCCTTTGGGCGCCGTGCCGCCGAGGCGCGTGTACTTCGGTGGGTCGCGCAGGAAATCGACGATTTCGATCAACTCGTTCTCGGCCTCATCGATGCCGGCGACGTCGTCGAACGTGATCTTCGTGTCCTTCTCCTGGTCGTAGCGGCGCGCCCTGCTCTTGCCGATGCCGAGCAGCCCGCCGCCGATGCCGCCCCCCTGCTGCGCGGCGCGCCGGAAGAGCCAGACGTAGAAACCGATCAGCAGCAGCGCCGGACCGAATCCGAACAGCAGCGTCGACAGGGGACTGTTGCCCTGCGCGATCGGTTCGGCGCTGATCTCGACGCCGTTGTCGATCAGGAACTTCTCGAGGCCGGGCCCTACGAACGACGGCAACGTCGTCGCGAACGTCGAAGCCGTTCTCGGCGGACCGGTACGCGGCGCGCCCCGTACGCTCGGCGCCTTCATCGGGTTGGGCGCGCCGGCCGCCCTGTCCTCGGGCGGCGGGTAAGTCACCGGCGCCGCGAAGAGGCCCGTGAGCGTCTCGCCCCGGCTGTAGATGGCCTTGACGTTGCCTTTGCTGACCTCTTCCTTGAACAACGTGTACGGAATCGTGAGCGGCGCCTCGCCGCCTGGCACCAGATACCGCGCAAGCACGAAGTTGAGGAGCAACGCGATCGCGAACCACAGCCAAGCCCGGCCTGGCGGGATTCGGGTCGGCCCGCCACCGGGCGGAGCGCCTGCCGGCGTCCGCTGGATCCGTCCGGATGCCGAGGCATCGGCTTTGCGCGTCGCGAGCTTTCCCCATCCGTTCATCGCGTCTCCTCGGCGGGCCGGCCCGCACCGCAATCGCAGCCGGACATTCATGCGGACCTTCCGGAGGCGGCGTCGTTGCAGCATGTATCCCCGAACCGAAAGTCTCCGGGACCCGTCATGCATAATTGCTTCACCCGTACAAGGAACGACACCATGAAGAATCCGACCTCGAAATCCACTGATCTCAAGCGCGTACGCAACGCGGCGCTCGCGACGCCGACCGATCTCACCGCGGCGGCGACCCGGGACATCACCGGCGCGTTGAATGCGCTGCTTGCCGACACGTTTGCGCTTTACATGAAGACGAAGAACTTTCACTGGCACATGAGCGGGCCGCATTTTCGCGATTACCATCTGCTGCTCGACGAGCAGGCCGATCAGATATACGCGATTACCGACCCGATCGCCGAGCGTGTTCGCAAGCTCGGCGGCGAAACGGTGAAATCGATCGGCCATATCGCGAGGCTCCAGCGCGTGCTGGACAACGATGCCGAATACGTCGAGCCGTCCGACATGCTGGCCGAATTGCGCGACGACAACAAGACGCTCGCCTCGCGCATGCGCGAAACCCACAACGTCTGCGAAGAGCACCGCGACGTCGCGACCGCGAGCCTCATCGAGATCTGGATCGACGAGGCCGAGCGGCGCACGTGGTTCCTGTTCGAGGCGAGCCGCGAAGGCGACGCGTCGGGTCGCTGAGCGGAGACCCGGCGTGCCCGACGTCCTGACGACCGCCAGGCGCGCCGAGGGCACGAGGCGATCGGACGTTGCGAAGCTGCTGTTGCGACTGATTCTGGGTTCGCTGATCCTCGTGCACGGGATCGGCAAGATCACGAGCGGGCCCGGGGTCGTGCTCGACGTCGTCCACCAGGCGGGGCTGCCTGCGAGCTTCGGCTACTTCGTCTACGTCGGCGAAATCGTCGCGCCGATCTGCGTGATCATCGGGCTCTGGACGCGCCTCGGCGCGATCATCATCGCGATCAACATGCTCGTGGCGGTGCTGCTCGTGCATGCGGGGCAGTTTTTCCAGCTCGGCGATTCGGGCGGCTGGGCGCTCGAGTTGCAGGCGATGTATCTCGTTGTCGCGTTGTCGATCGCATTGCTCGGAGCGGGCCGCTACAGCCTCGGCGGAACGGGCGGTCGCTGGAACTGATTGCGGCCGGTTCGAGCAAACCGAGGTTGGCGCGCTCGTCGCGAACGAGGCGTTTGCGCGCGAGCTCCTTATTGTTGCGGAACGCTTACGGAACCTCTGCCGTCAACTGGCTCAACGCGGCGTCGAGGATCCTCACCGTGCGCTCGACGTTGCGCAGCTTGTCGAGCCCGAAAAGGCCGATGCGAAAGGTCTGGAAGTCGGACGGCTCGTCGCACTGCAACGGCACGCCGGCGGCCGTCTGCAGCCCGACGCCGATGAATTTGCTGCCCGACTGCACGTCCTTGTCGTCGGTGTAGCTGACGACGACCGTCGGCGCCTGGAAGCCCGGCGCCGCGACGCTCGGCATGCCTTTGTCGACAAGGATGCGCCGCACCTTGTCGCCCAGATCCTGTTGCGCTGCCTTGGCGTTGTCGAAGCCGAAACGCTCGAGCTCCGTCATTGCGTCGCGCAGGCGCGCGAGCGAATCGGTGGGCATCGTCGCGTGGTATGCGTGGCTTCCGCGCTGATAGGTCTCCATGATCTGCAGCCATTTGCGCAAATCGCACGCGAAGCTCGTGCTGCTGGTCTCGTCGATCGCCGCGCGCGCCCGCTCGCTCAGCATGACGAGCGCTGCGCAGGCCGAGCTGCTCCAGCCCTTCTGCGGTGCGCTGATCAGGACGTCGACGCCCCGCGCCGTCATGTCGATCCACAGCGCGCCGGAGGCGATGCAATCGAGAACGAACAATCCGCCGACCGCGTGCGTGGCATCCGCCACGGCGCGCAAATAGCCGTCGGGCAGGATGATTCCGGACGCGGTCTCGACGTGCGGCGCGAACACCACGTCGGGTCGCTTTTCCCGGATGGCGGAGACGACGTCGCCGATTGCCGGTGGCGCATAAGGCGCCTGCGTGCCGGCCTCCGACCGGCGCGCCTTCAGCACCGTCGTCTCGGACGGGATGCGGCCCATGTCGAAGATCTGCGACCAGCGATAGCTGAACCATCCGTTGCGGATCACGAGACAGCGCTTGCCCGTCGCGAACTGGCGCGCGACCGCTTCCATGCCGAACGTGCCGCTGCCGGGGACGACAATCGCGGAGCGCGCGTGGTAGACGTCCTGCAGCGTCCGCGCGATGCCCTTCATCGCGTCCTGGAACGTCCGCGACATGTGGTTCAGCGCGCGGTCGGAGAAGACGACGGAGTATTCGAGCAGACCGTCGGGATCGACATTCGGAAGCAGGCCGGGCACGATCGACTCCCTGCAAAGGTGTGAACCCGGAGGATACCGGACTCGCGAAGGACGCTTACGTTGCCGTCGCCACCGCCTGCGGCTTGCGATTGCGCGCAAGCCATTCGTCGACGAGCGCGACGATGCGATCGACCGCCGCGAGATGCATGCCCTTCTGCGCTGCCGCCGTCTGCACGAGACGATCGACGCGCTCGATGTTCGCGGCACCCGCGGCGAGTGCGCGCGCGGCGGACGAAGGCCTGGTCAACCCGAGCGCGGCATTCGCATACTTTTCGAACGGCACGAGATCGCGGTCGGTGGCGCCGAGCGCCTTGCAAACCTGCCCGACCCACGCATAGACGGCGCGCGACGCGTCGATGTCGCCGTGCACGGCATCGCGGGTGGGCTGCACCGCGTCGCGCTGCACGCAGCGATAATTTCCGGTCAGCAGCATGCTCCACTTGGCAAGCGGTACGAACACCGAATCGTGCACCCTGAGCTTCACC
>DATGHY010000181.1:0-5446 GCA_035307625.1 Actinomycetota bacterium | reverse complement strand
CGCGAACATCGTATGCCCGATGCGCATCGATGGGGCTAAACTCGCACCTTCCGAAGGGGGGCAACATGGCGAAGACGACCGAAGTTGGACCAGTGTCGGAGCTCACGCCGGGAACGGTGGAGGGCGCAGGCATCTGGGCCGTCGGCAACAGCCAGGGTGAGCTCTTCGCAGTCACGCGACGCTGCCGCCACCTGTACGCAGACCTTGCGAACGGATCGATCGACTCCAAAGGATGCCTCGTGTGCCCCTGGCACGGTTCGCGTTACGACGTGCACACCGGTCGCATGGTGCGCGGGCCACAAGGGATCTTCGCGAAGATCCCCGGCTTGGACGCCGCGTTCATGGCACTAACGCGCGTGCTTCCGCTCGGTAGAGGGAAAGTCGTCGAGCGAGACGGAACCGCGTACGTCGAGCGCTGATCCCTACTTACACCAGTCGAAGCCACCGAACTGAGCCGGCGCTTCGGGGATCTCCGATGCGTATCCGGGCGGGCACGCGAGGTATGGCGCGCCGCTCCAGACGTCTTCGATGAGACCGTTCAAGTAGAAGAACGCCTTCTGATCTGCGCCGTGCGGGTCGCGACGCGGGATCTCATGAGGGTCGTGGCCGACGTCGGCAGGCGGAACGTTTCCGTTCGGCGGCGGCAAGTTGCCTGCGTCGAAGAAGACCAGCGCCGATCCGCTCCACGGAAGGATGTTCCCCTGTGCGTCGGTCGGGAAGGCCTTCAGGCCACCCGGGAACGACTCCGTCCCAAGGGTCGGCGCAACCGTCCACGCGCGCCCCGGCATCAGCGCGGTCTGCAGGATGCGCGCGCCGATCGTGCGCGCTTCAACCATCGCGGCAAAATTGGAGACTTGCCAGTCGCCGAGCCCAACCTGCATCAACACGTGATGCTTCGGAGTGTTCGGCAGCGGGTGGTTCGTCATCTGTTCGGCGTACCCGTCGGCCTCGGCGCGATCCCAGAGCATCTGCAACAAGGCCATAACCAGCTGCTGCTCCATCTTGTTCGGGAACATCGTGTAGAGGAAGGACGAATACGACGGGATCCCGGGGTTCGCAGGATCGATGAGGGGGCCCTCCCAGTCGGACGAACGGTTGAGCAGCGTCGAGTAATTCATGCCGGTGACGCCGAGCACGCAGCGACGGATGTCGACCGAGAGCGCGCACAACGCGCCGCCCATGATCCCTCCCTGGCTGTTGCCGTCGTAGAACAGCTCGTTGGTACGGAACAAGGGGTGACCGCTCGCGTCTTTGAAGGCGGGGTTGGTTGCGAGCCCGTTCGGGTGCGCAAGCGCGCGCCCGAGGAACAGGAAGTTGAGGAAACCTTGCTGCGCTCGATCGGCCATCACCGGCATGTTCGACGGGTCGAGCAGCGTCTGGACCGCATTGGCCACGTCGTACTGGGCGAAGCCCATCCAGTTCACCGCGCACGGCATGAAGTTCCGTTCACGGTCGCGATCCGTCGAGCCGCCCGTCGACTCGCTCCGGTCCCCGAGGAGACCGTGGCCGTAGAGAGTGGGGTAAGCGGGGTCGGACGCGGACGCTGCCTTCGGGATCGTGCACACGAACGGCACGTCGATCGTCGGCACGAGCGGGTTCTGCATCGGTAAACCGTCGGGTCCGTAGAGGAACCGCCGCCCGAGAAGAGCTTGGTTCGGCAGGCCTTCAACGGGATCTTGCTCGAAGCCGAGCGGCTGCGGCGGACCGTCGAGGAAGTTGGGCACTGTGATCGTTCCGTCGACCTGCCGTTGCTTGCGCGGGTCGCCGGTGATGTTCGTGACCTTGGTGATCGCGAAGTGCGGCGAGACCCCTTGGATCTTCCCGTCGGCGAGGTTGGTGTCGCCGAGCGACGCGAATGCCTGATCGCGGATGTGCAGCACACGTTCCGTCAGATTGCGTTCGGACGCGACCGTGAAGTCCCACGCGAGATACAGCTTCGAGCGATCGAATGCGATGCCGCGCGCGCGCTCATCGGTTCCGATCTGTGAGATGACGCTGTTGATGTGCGCGCGCCGGGCCTCGTCGAACGTCGGGTCGGTTACAGGACCAGGGGTGTTGTCGCGATAGGCAGCGAACTGCGCGCCCGCAGGGATGATCTGCCCGGTCGCGTTCTTCATGTTGCGCAACGCCACCAGGTACCGGTGGCCCTCCGTGAGATCGATCGCGGGACGCACGATCAAGAGACGCTGGTTCGCCGCAGTGCTCGCGTTCGTGTCGAGCTCGGACCAGAACGGCCAGCGTTTCCCGGTCGTCGCATCGATCAGCAGGATCGGCGAATCCGGCGCCATATAGCGCCCGATGTCGGCGATCTGATCGCGCGGGTCGTTCGGTCCGCCGACGCGCGCGCCGGTCATGTTTTGCGTGCCCCAGGTCTGATGCAGGTCCAGCCCGGGAACGAACGTCAAGATCTCCGAGCCGGGTGAGAACCCGTCGTTGCGGTTCCACTCCGTCGGATCGATCGGCTTACCCAAAAGGTTGCGCGGCATCTCGAGCAGCTGGAAGTCGACGCGCTTCCCTGTCGCCGTCGTCGGATCGGGCCGGGTGAAGAGGTCGTTCGGAAACGGCAAGAGGCACAGCGCTTTGTCGGTCTGGTCGCACGGCGGGCGAAGTGTCGGCAGCTGCGCGCGCGTCACCAGCGTCGAGCCGGCAAGGACCGCGACTACCAACACCGGCAACACCACCCGCCCGCTACGACGCACGCCGAACCTCCCTCTCGACTACCGGATGCACTCGGTTTCGACACCGCCTGCGGCATTCCCTTTCGAGCAGCCGGTGGCACCCCGCGCGCGGCGCGCCGTATACTGCGCGCGCTCGGGTACCTGCCCGGGTGCTACGGAGTCCAGCGAAGTCCGGTTCGATCCCGGCGCTGTCCAGCAACTGTGATGCCGACCTGTGGGTCGGCGAGCCAGGACGCCTCCTCCGCGGCCACGAACGACGTCCACTGGGAGGGGCGGTTTGTGCGACAAGAGAGTCACCCTCGTGACCTCGTCGCGTCCTCCGATTGGAAGGAGGAGCGATGAGGAAGATCGTTCAGATAGTGCTCTTGCTTGCGTTGGCAGCATGTAGCACGAGCAACCCGAAAGCAGCCGAAACACCGGCCCCCGGGACGTCCTTTCCGTTGACGCTGGTGGCAGCCAACGGATCGGTCACGATCAAGGCCAAACCCGCGAGCATCATCTCGCTCTCCCCAACTGCGACCGAGATGCTGTTCGCGATCGGCGCCGGCGCACAAGTGAAGGCCGTCGACGACCAATCGAACTACCCGCCTCAGGCGCCGAAAACCAAGCTGTCCGGCTTTCAGCCGAACGTAGAGGCGATCGCGAACTACCAACCCGATCTGGTTGTGATCTCGGGAGACTTGCCCGGCCTCTCAGCATCGCTCAACAAGCTCTCGATCCCGGTCCTCGTCGAGCCCGCCGCCAAGGATCTCAACGACACCTACAACCAGATCGTCGAGCTCGGACGGGCAACCGGCCACGAGCCCGAGGCCGACACTCTCGTGTCCACGATGAAGGGTCGGATCCAAGCGATCCTTGCCTCGGCGCCCAAGTTCGCCTCGCCTCCGACCTACTACCACGAGCTCGATAACACTTACTTCACCGCCACGTCGCACACGTTCATCGGAACCGTGTACGGGCTGCTCGGGATGAAGAACATCGCGGATCCTGCGGACAAGAAAGCGAGCGGCTACCCGCAGCTGTCGGCCGAGTACATCATCCAGACGAACCCTCAGATCATCTTCCTCGCCGACACGAAATGTTGTGGCCAGTCGTTGTCCACCGTCCGGAAACGCCCCGGCTGGAGCCAGATGACCGCCGTGCGCGACGGTCGCGTTATCGCGCTCGACGACGACGTGGCCTCGCGGTGGGGACCGCGCATCGTCGACTTCCTTCAGACGGTCGTGAACGCTTTGCAGGAACTGAAGCAGGCGGCATAGATGGCGACGATTTCGGCGGCCGAGCAGCTTCGCGCGATCCCTGCACTGCGCGCGCGCAAGCGCATCGGGTGGCTTGCCGGCGGCGTCCTCTTGGTGATCGGGGCGGGGCTGCTCGGACTGTTCATCGGACCCGTTCACCTGGGACCCGTGGACGTCTTCAAGAAGCTGATCAGCGTGCTGCCGTTCGTGCGCGACACGTCGCACCTCACGGCGACGCAAGAGGCGATCTTGTTGCAGCTTCGACTGCCGAGGGTGGTGCTGGCCGGGCTGGTCGGCGCGACGCTGTCGATATCTGGTGCTGCGTATCAAGGCGCGTTCCGCAACCCGCTCGCCGACCCGTACCTGCTGGGAGCCGCGGCGGGCGCGGGGCTCGGCGCGACGATGGTGATCGTGTTCACGCACGCGGCGGCCGCGTCGAACCTGATCCCGGTCGCGGCGTTCGCCGGCGCGCTGATCGCCGTGGCGTTGGCCTACGCCATGGGGCGCGCAGGGGGCGGTGGGCGCACGGCGACGTCGCTGGTCCTTGCTGGCATCGCGGTCATGTCGTTCCTGACCGCTCTTCAGACGTACATGCAACAGCGGAAGTCGGACACGCTGCGCGAGGTGTACGGCTGGATCCTCGGCAGGCTGTCGACGGCGGGTTGGCACGACGTGCTGTTGATCCTCCCGTACATCACGCTCGGGGCTGCGGTGATCTTGGCGCATCGGAGGCTGCTCGACGTATTGGCGTTGGGTGACGAGGAAGCCGACGCGCTGGGCGTGAACACGCGGCGCGTGCGCCTGATCGTGGTGATCGCGGCGTCATTGTCGACGGCGGCGGCCGTTGCCGTCAGCGGGTTGATCGGCTTCGTCGGCATCATCGTGCCGCACATCATCCGGCTGATCGCGGGCACCAGCTACCGCGTGATCTTGCCGCTGTGCGTCGCGTTCGGCGCGGCGTTCTTGATCCTGGCCGACCTGCTCGGCCGCACGATGATCGCGCCGGCGGAGCTGCCGATCGGCGTCGTCACCGCGTTCTTCGGCGCCCCGTTCTTCGCGTTGGTCCTCCGCAACAGCAGGAAGATGCTATGAGCGGCATCGAGATCCGGGATGTCTCCGTGCGGATCATGGAGGCGGAGATCCTTCGCGACTTGTCGTTGGACGTCGCGAGCGGCGAGTGGCTCGCGCTGATCGGTCCCAACGGTGCGGGGAAAACGACGCTGATGCGCGCGATCGCCGGCCTGACGCATTTCGACGGGAGCATCATTCTGGACGGGACCGACGTCGCGCGCATGCACGCGAAGCAGCGCGCGCGCACCGTGGCTATCGTTCCGCAACGTCCGGTGCTACCGCCTGCGATGACCGTGTTCGAGTACGTGTTGCTCGGCCGCACGCCGTACATCCGCTACTTCGATACCGAACAGGCGAGCGACATCGCCGTCGCGCGCGGCGCGCTCGAACGGCTGGATATAGCAGCGTTCGTAGACCGTCCGCTCGGATCGCTGAGCGGCGGCGAGCAGCAGCGCGTGG
>DATGHY010000180.1:0-2500 GCA_035307625.1 Actinomycetota bacterium | reverse complement strand
AGGTTGGCGACTACGTGATCATCGAGGGCACCAAGGTGGGCGCCGTGCGGCGCGAGGGGAACCTCGTCGGGATCGTCGGCTCGTTGTTGAAGATCCAATGGGTGGATGGGACCGAATCGATGATCAGCCCCGGCGCAGGATCCATCCGGATCGAGCCGCGCGCGGCAAGCTCGAAAGGATCGTCGAAGAAAGCGCCCGCGGCGAAGCAGGCTCAGAAGAAGAAGTCCGGCGGGAAGAAGCGCTAAGCCTTCGAGCGAGCCTTCGGCTCTGCGTCCGGCAGCGTGATGACGCGGGGCTTATGAGCGAGAGCCTTTTGCAAACTGCCCATTTCTTCGGTCATAGCGTCGATCCGCGCTTCGAGCTCCTCGCGCACGTCGGCCACGCTTGCGTCCAGCTCTTCGCCGACGACCAGATCGCTTAGGCGCTTTTCGATGCCGGTCACGGTCTGACGGATCTGATCGGCCGTCGCCGCGAACGCCGTCAGCGCGTCTTCCACGCGCGCCTTCATCACTGCCATCTCGCCTGCGATGCGCCGCGCGTCGTCCTCACGGCTACCGGTCGCGCGCGCCAAGTCGATCTCGATTGAGTCGAGGCGTGCTTCGAGGTTGGTAAGGGCGTTCTCGATCTCCAAGGTCTCCAATACCTCCAGGGCTGGCGATACGTACGCGGGCGTCGCCTTTGGAGCCACGGCTTTGGCCGGGCGCCTGGTGGAACCCCTAGGGGAAGGCATCGGGTATTCGCTTAACGACAGCGGAAGGCAAAGGGTAGCGGGGGGCCCCGCGATTTCACAAATGCGCCATAAGGGGCGGCTACGGGAAGCGGATGGCCCTTACTTCGGCCGCTCCGGCCGCCTCGTCGGTCATCGCTTTCATGTCGAGCGGCCCTTCCGCGCGCTCCACGTCCCTTAGCCGCGCTTTCGTGACCGGGCTCTTCGGCTCGAAGAGCACGCACGCCTCCTGGCACGGCGCGCTCGAAACTTCGAACGTGCCGAGCGCGCGCGCCTCTTCGATGATCTCGGTCTTGTCACGGCCGATCAGCGGACGCAGGACCGGCAGCGTCGCGGCGGCTTCGACGACGGTGAGGTTCTCGAGCGTCTGCGACGCGACCTGGCCCAGCGAATCGCCGGTGACCAACGCTTGCGCGCCGTCTGCGCGCGCGATCTCCGACGCGATGCGCATCATCATCCGGCGATACAGAACCGTTCGCAGCGGCTCGGGGCACGCGGTGACGATCTGCTGCTGCGCCGGCGCGAGCGGCACCAGATACAGATTGGAGTCGAACTGACGGCGCGTCAGGATCGCTGCGATCTCCTCTGCGTTGCGCGCGCTCGACGCGTCGGTGAACGGTTGCGAGTGGAAGTGGATCAGCGTTGCGCGCGCGCCGCGGCGCATCATGCGCGCTGCCGCCACCGGCGAGTCGATCCCCGCCGACAGCAGCACGGCGACACGCCCCGAAGTGCCCACCGGCAATCCGCCGGGACCGGCAAGCCGCTCGACATAGATGAGAACCAGATCGCCGACGATCTCTACGTAGCAGGTCACGTCGGGATCGGACAGGTTGACGCGTTTACCGTTGTGTTCGAGCAGCCACGCCCCGAGCTTCTCGTTGATCTCGCGCCCGCTCATCGGGAACGTGCTGTGAGCGACGCGCGCGCGCACCGCGAAGGTCTCGTAGTCGCGCGCAGCCATCATCTGGCCGGCGACATCGCAGACCTGGTCGAAGGGGATCTGGCCACCGCGCGCGCGCGCGAAGTTGGCGATGCCGTAGACGGTTCCGATGCGCGCGGCCACCTCTTCTGCGGCGACACCCGAGGGAAGCTCGACGAGGATCCTGCCGGGCAAGCGACGCGGTTTGAGAGGTGCCAGATCGGAGGTTGCGCGCGCGATGTTGCGCACGAGCGCGCGCTCGAACAGCGAGCGGTTGCCTCCTTTGAGGCCTACCTCGTGGTAGTGAACGATGAGGTAGTCGCGGATGGCCATCCCGGCCACCGTATCATTCGATCGCACACGTTTTCGTGTCGACCTGACGCGTCTTGCCGTCGGCCGCCTGGATCGCTTTGTCGATCTCGGCCCCGTCCAGCGCGTACGCCTCATCCTTGTATTGCGAGGATGCCGCGTAGATCATCCCACGCACGCGGCCGTCGGTGTCGACGAACGGCCCTCCCGAGTTGCCGGGGATGACCGTCGACCTGAGGACATAGATCGCCCGGTCGACGGTGTGACGCGAGTAGATGTCGTAGCCGATCGCGTCGGTGTGACCTCGGACCCGCGCGACGGAGATCGTGCGCGCGCCGCCGCCCGGGTAGCCGATGGCAGCACCGTCCGTCCCTGGGTCCGCGACGATCTCGTCGACCGAAAGGTCGCCGCTCGGAAACGTTCCAACACGTAGCACGGCGATGTCCGTGTCCGGGTCCCAATACACGACGGTTGCAGGGAAGCGATCGCCGTTCGGGGAGATCACTTGGGTGTTCTTCGTACCCGCCACCACGTGCGCGGCCGTG
>DATGHY010000179.1:0-2005 GCA_035307625.1 Actinomycetota bacterium | reverse complement strand
ATGTCCTGGCAAAGGCCGGAGGCGTCGCACTTCGCCGGGGTGGTCGGTGTCGCGACACCAGAAGCTGCGTCCGGCGACTGAAGGACAGCGCCCGTCCACGTGTATGTCGAAGGATGGCCGACTTTCGGGGTACCGAAATTGACTCCGGGTGCCGTCGAGGCGGCGCGGCTTGGGAGTCCTGCCATGAGGGCCACCGCGGCGAATGCAGCGGCCAGCGTCCTTTTGGATCTCATCCACGCCAGAGTTCGACGAGGGTAGAGGGAATCCTTCAGCGGACGTTAAGTTCCCCTGACAAAGGCGGGTTGGGCGCGGTTAGCCCGGTGTTTCCGAAGTTGGGACGATCATCGCGCGCGCGATGCCGTGCATGAACAGGTTGAAGCCGAGCAGCGCCGGCGCCCCCTCAGCGGGGATATCGAGCTTCTCGACGTCCACTGCGTGAACGGCGATGAAGTAGCGGTGATGGCCGTGTCCGGCCGGTGGCGCCGCGCCGAGATACTGCGCGACTCCGGCGTCGCCCTTCAGCTGGGTCGCACCCTTCGGAAGACCCGACCCCTTCGCATCGCCGGCCCCAGACGGCAGCTCGGTCACGGTGGCGGGGATGTTGAAGACCGCCCAATGCCAGAAGCCGCTCGCCGTCGGCGCGTCTGGGTCGTACATCGTGACGGCGAAGCTCTTCGTCTCTTTGGGGAACCCGGACCAGGAAAGCTGGGGCGACACGTCGTTGCCGCCCGCCTGCATGATGCCACTGCGGTGGATGTCCGACATCGGCTCGCCGTCCTTCACGTCCGAGCTCGTGACGGAGAAGGTCGGCAGCTTCGGAAGTGCGTTGTAGGGGTGGTAGTTGTAGTCGGGCATCGTTCCCTCCTTGTCGGCTCTCGCAAGAGATATGCCCGCGGGACCGCTCGAAGCAACTCCGCCTAGGATTGCGCCGCGGTGCTCTCGTGAGAAGGAGACGGCGTGAGCGACATCGACAAGGGCCAGACTGACGGCATGCACGTGGCGATGCCGTTGACCAAGACGCTCGATTTCCAAGCGATCAGCGTGCAGCCCGGGGAGGTGCGCGCGCGTCTCGCGTGGTCCGAAGGCGTGTGCACCAGCGGCGGCATGATGCACGGCGGCGCGATCATGACGCTCGCCGACTCGGCGGGCGCGCTGTGTGCGTTCCTCAACCTGCCCGAAGGCGCGAGCGGCACGAGCACCATCGAATCGAAGACGAACTTCTTGCGCGCCGTGCGCTCCGGCTACGCGGAAGCGGTATCGCGCCCGCTGCACGCCGGGCGCGCAGTTGTCGTCATCGAAACCGACGTCGTCGACGCGGACGGGAAGCTTTGCGCGCGTGTCACGCAGTCCCAAGCCGTCTTGCGCGCGTCATGAGCGCCTTCCGCGATCGGTACGGGCCGTGGGCGCTGGTGACCGGCGCCGCCATGGGCATCGGGGCGTCCTACGTCGAGCAGCTTGCCGCGCGCGGACTCAACGTGGTCCTCGTGGACAAGGAGCCTGCGCTCATCTCGGAGGTTGCTTCGCGGATCCGAACCCGCGTTGAGGTGAGAGAGGTCGTCGTCGATCTCGCAGATCAGGACGAGGTTGCGGCTGTGCTGGACCTTGTCGCCGACCTCGAGATCGGGCTGCTCGTCGCGAACGCTGCGCATGCGGCGACGGCCCCTTGGCTGGAGATACCGCTGGACGACAAGCTGCGGCAGATCGCGGTGAACTGCGTCGCGGTAACGCAGATGGTCGATGTGTTGTCGCGCGCGATGGTGTCGCGCCGGCGGGGCGGCATCATCGTGATGTCGTCCATGGCCGCGCGCATCGGCAGCCCCCGGGTCGCGACGTATGCCGCGACGAAAGCGTTCGACCTCATCTTGGCGGAGTCGCTGTGGGCGGAGCTGCGCGCGCACCGCGTCGACGTTCTAGCGGTGTTGCCGGGGCAGACTCGGACACCCGGGTACGAGGGCTCGCTCGGCGCGCGGACGAAGCTCCCTCGCGGCGTGAAAGTGATGGAGCC
>DATGHY010000178.1:0-4192 GCA_035307625.1 Actinomycetota bacterium | reverse complement strand
GCACGATCGACCGCATGTACCCCGACAAGCCCGCGCCGGCAGGCGATGCCGACATCGTCCTCGAAGCGGACGAGCTCCGCGACGACATCCTCGACGGCGTCTCCTTTCAGCTCCGTCGCGGCGAGATCCTCGGTGTCGGAGGCCTGGCGGGCCAGGGGCAGCCGGAGCTCTTCATGTCGCTCTTCGGGGCGCGGCGGACACCGCGCGGACGGATCTCGGTGCGTGGCAGGCACGTGCGTCTACGCGGACCGGCCGATGCGATCCGCAAGGGCCTCGCGATCGCGCTCGTGCCCGAGGACCGCAAGACGGAGGGGCTGATGCTCCCGATGTCGGTGCGCGACAACCTCACACTCGCCGTGCTCGAGAAGGTCGCGCGCGGTGGAGTGATCCAGCCGTGGCGCGAGAAAGCGACCGTCGCGAAAGCGGTCGAACGGCTACGGATCAAGACACGTGACGCCGCGCTCCAGCCCGTCGGAACACTCTCGGGCGGAAACCAGCAGAAGGTGCTGATCGGTCGGTGGCTCCTGACCCAGCCCGACGTCCTGCTCCTGTTCGACATCACACGCGGCGTCGATGTCGGCACGAAGCACGACATCTACCAACTCGTCGTCGAGCTCGCGCAGGAGGGAAAGGCGCTCCTGTACTACTCGAGCGAGACCGAGGAGATCGCCCAGCTCTGCAATCGCGTGCTCGTCATGCGCGAGGGGCGCATCGTCGCCGAGCTCGACCGAACCGCCGACGCCGAATCGATCGTCGCCGCGTCCGTGTCGGCGAGACACGCATGATCGCGCCGGAGGCAACGGTCAAGGCCGCGCCTGCGCGCAGAGAGAGACGGCTGACGGACGGACTCTCGCAAAACGTGCCGCTGATCTTGGCCCTCACGATCCTGATCACGCTGTCCGCCCTCTACGTGGGCCTCTTCCACGGTCAACTCCACCGATACCCGGGCGTCTTCGAATGGACGTCGATCGTGAACACGGCTATGCCGACGGTCCTCGTCGCCGTCGGCCAAAGCATCGTCGTCATCACTCGCGGGATCGACCTCTCCCTCGGAGGCATCATCGACGCCTCGAACTCCATCGCCGCCGTGCACATGCACTCGAGTCTCGGATCGATGGTGGGATGGTCAGGGGTCGTACTCCTCTTCGGGATGCTCTGCGGCACCGTGAACGGGGTGCTCGTCGCCTACGCGCGCCTACAGCCGATCCTCGTGACCATCGCGACCCTCGCGATCCTTCAGGGCCTTGCGATCAAGATCCTCCCCCAGCCGGGCGGCGCGATCCCGAACGGCTATTCGAACGCACTCGCCAACCCGGGCGGGCCCTGGAGCATCTTCTACGTCGTCGGGATCGCTGGGCTCTGGTTCGTGCTGCGTCGAACTGCGACCGGCATCCGGATCTTCGCGCTCGGCAACGACGAATACGCCGCCCGTGCCCGCGGGATCCCGGTGAGGCGAGTCAAGACCATTGCGTACGGCCTCGCGGGCACGCTTGCCGCGGCGAGCGGACTGTTCCTCGCGGCGACGACGACCGCGGGGGACCCGGCCGCGGGAGATGTCTACATCCTCACGTCGATCGCGGCGGTCGTCCTCGGCGGGATCAGTTTCTTCGGCGGCCGGGGCAGCGCACTCGGTTCGATCGCCGGGGCGTTCACGCTCACGATCCTCACGAATGTCCTCTTCTTCGCGGGCATCGATCCGCTCTACCAGTCGTTCTTCCAGGGGCTCTTCCTCTTCGCTGCGGTGCTGCTCGGCAGCTTCCTCGGCTTCCTCTTGCGGAAGCGCGCATGACCGAACCCGCCGTGCTCGGCCGGATCCAGGACAAGCTGACGCGCGACCGGAGGCGCACGCTCGTCGCGTTCGCGTTCGCGGTGATCGTGTTCGTCGTCGGTGCGTTCCTGCACTCCGGCTTCGCGAATTGGGGAAGCGTGAGCGCCATCCTCGAGGTGGCGTCGTTCGTCGGGTTCGTCGCCGCCGGGCAGACCTTCGTGATCCTCGTCGGAGGCATCGACCTTTCCGTTCCGTGGGTGCTGAATGCGGCGGGCATTGCGTTCGCGGTCTTCTCGCTCGGTCATAGCGGGCGCGCGGTGCCGGCAGTTTTGCTCGCGCTCGGGCTCGGATTCGCGATCGGCGCCGCGAACGGCTTCTGCGTCGCGTATCTGGCCGTCCCCGCAGTCGTGATGACGCTTGCGATGAACGGGATCTTGGAGGGCCTGACGCTCGGGCTCACGAAGGGATTGACCTGCGCGCGGTGCAACTCGTACGCACCGCAGGTGCTTCAGGACGTCGTCCACAAGGACCTGCTCGGGATTCCCGCCGACCTCATCCTCTGGTTCGGGGTGGCTGCACTCGCCAGCGTCGTCCTCGCCTTCACGACCTACGGCCGCAAGGTCTACGCCACCGGGAACAACCCAACCGCTGCGTACCTCGCCGGGGTAAACGTGAGGCTCGTGACGATGAGCCTCTACGGGTTGAGCGGGACGTTCGCGGCGCTCGCGGGCATCGTGCTCGTCTCCTATTCGGGCCAACCGACCCTCGGGATGGGCGATCCCTACCTCTTCCAGTCGATCGCCGCCGCGGTGATCGGCGGCATCTCGATCCTCGGCGGGCGGGGGAACTACCTGGGAACGGTTGCCGGGGCCATCAGTCTCGTCGCCCTCATCAGCCTGCTCGAGGCGGAGAACATGCCTGACTACGGGCGCAGCATCGTCTACGGCGTCGCGATCCTCGTCGTCCTCGTGCTGTTCGGGCGCGAGGAGCGGGTATGACGATCCGCGGCTCCCAGGATCCGCCCGTGCTTTCTGGCCTGAAGCGATCTACCGTTAGCGTGCCGATGAGGACCGAGGACACCTCTCTGAACGACGACGCCGAACTCGATCGCCCCGGGCGTGCCGCCGACCTGACGCTGCGCGACGCGATGCTGGTCAAGATCTCGTGGATCAGGAGCTTCCTCGCAGTAGCAGAAAGAGGCGGATTCGGGGCGGCGACGAGCAAGCTGCATCTTTCGCAGTCGCGGGTCAGCGCACACATTTCCGCGCTCGAGGAGATGCTCGGCTTCGCCCTCTTCGAACGTCGTGTGCGGCCGACCGCGCTGACCGAGCCCGGACGTATCTTCGCGGAGTACGCGCGGGAGGCACTCGACACGCTGCAAGACGGCATCGAGGCTGCGCGCGCAGCGCTCCGGCCGGGCTATGGGCATCTGGTGGTCGGGAGCTACCCCAGCGTGAGCGCAGCCTTCCTGCCCTCGGTGCTCGCCTGCCTAACCACGAGCCACCCGGCGATGTCCATCGAGATTCTCGAAGGCAACGCCGCGTCGCTCGAAGCGGCGTTGAGCTCCGGCGCTGTCGACGTCGCGTTTCGTCCGCTGCAGCCTCCGGTGCGCGACCACCGCCTGGCAACCCGGGCGCTGTGGCGTGAGTCGATTGTGGCCGTGATGCGCGACGACGACCCTCTCACCGTCCAAGCGCGTATCAGCGTTCACGACCTCGAGGGGCGCGCTCTAATCGGCAACCCGAGTGGCAGTCACGAGGACGGCGGGGGATTCGACCTGCGGCACGCGGCCGGAGAAGCAGCCGAATCGCTCAACATCGCGTACCTCACCGATCAACCTTCGACGCTCGTCGCTCTCGTACGGGCCGCGTTCGGCATCGGCGTCATCAGCCAGCTTGCCCTCGCCACGACAACGACTGACGGCATCGCCGTCCGAGAGATCGAATCGCCGACGGCCTTCCGCGACGTCGCCCTTTTCTGGAACGACCAGAGCAGCAAGAACCCGAGCCTCGACGTGTTCGTCGAGGCGGCCGCTCGCGCCGACCCTCCCGAGATCGTCCAGCGGCTCGACGCCTAGCGCGGGCACGCGCGCGCGCACGCGCGCGAGGCGGGCGCTTTGATCAGGCACCTTCGACGACGACAACATGGTCGGCGCGACCGCGTTCATGGAGACGCGCGAGCTCGCGATCGAGCTCCGCCGCGCCGGCTATCGCCAAGGCGGCGACGAGCGCCGGACGTCGGCGTTTTTCACGATCGACCGGGATCCGCCGGTCGGCTCTTCACGCGATGTCAAGCGTCGTAACCGGCCTGGCGGGCTCATCCGCGGATACCGCTATGCGGCGAGACCGACTTTGCGCACCCACAGGCGGTCGACCGCGAGGTCGCGTAGCTCTTCCCTGCCCTACTTGCCGACCGCCTCGGGTT
>DATGHY010000177.1:0-2332 GCA_035307625.1 Actinomycetota bacterium | reverse complement strand
TCGGGCCAGCCGTCGCCGTTGAGGTCGGCGACCGTCGGCGATCCGAGCAGGATCGCGTTGTATCGCACACCGGAAACGTCCCCGCGCGTGTAGGCGTTGTTGCCCGTCGTCGGCAAGGGGATCCGTCCGACATGCACCGGCCAGCCGCGCGCCTCCGACCCGTTCGGCTTGAACGCGTGCACCCAGCCGTCGCTGGTCGCGATGATCAGCTCGGGATGTCCATCTCCGTCGATGTCGGCGAAGGTAGGAGACCCCGCCCCATCGGTGGATAGCTCCTTCGGCCAGCCCGGCAGCAGGGTCGGATCGGCCGATGAGAAGTACTGACGCTGCTCGATCGCATCACCCGTATCGGCACGGTCGTCCTTCACGATCACGCGCACGCGGAAGGCGTCCTTCTCCGGTAGTGAATACGACGTCGGATCGTCGAGCGGCGTGTACACAGGCGGTGCCGCGGAGATCGCCGCGCGCACCTCGGCCAAACTCAGCGGAACGGAGAACGTCTTCGCCGTCGTTCCCGAGCCCCCACCGAACACGGTCCATTTGTCCGACAGCGGCCAGCGCGGCGGCTGTACGCCCGGGGCGAACTCGAGAGTGTAGGTATACGAATGCGCGCGCGGAGCTGCGACACTGCCGACGATGTTGACGGAACCGGTCGTCCCGAGCGGGTCCCACCACATCGGCGACGTGATGTCCGCTTCCGGCGGGATCGCACCCGCGGCAACCATTCGGACGGCCGCGTTCGAATTCAGGCGTCCCCAGCCCGTGATCTGATCCCAGCCCGCCGTCGTGATGTACCGCATCGTGTCCGGCAGCGTCGTGAAGAAGTTGTTTGGCGGGCCGAACGGCGGCTTCGGCGTCGAGAAATCGATGTCGTTCGCGGACAGCCTGATGATCTGTTTGACCTCTTCGGCCGACAGCGGCCTGCCCGATGCGTCGGGCTTCAATTTGCCCTCGTCGATCGCGTTGCGTGCAGCCGAGTAGATGAGCCCCGCGATGCCGGAAGACTGCCCCGTCGCGTCGGACGAGCAGGAGTTCGACTCAACAGTCACCCACGTGTAGCCCCCGAAGTTCGTGCACCCGTTCACTGCGAGGTACGTCTTAGGGTTCTGGATCGCGACGCTGTTGAACGGCGCGGGAAGGCCGGACGTCCCATCGTTCACGTAGTGCGTGACGGAGTTCACGACCATCGTGTGGTTCAGCGCGGCGGGGTAGTTGTGGTGACCGGCGGCTTCGTCTGCTTCCGACGCGTCGACCAAGACGCCGTTGTGATACGCATAGTCGACCGCCGCTTGCGCGAACGATGAGTTGTTGATCGTCCCGAGCGCTTCCTGCAGCACGCTGATCCCGTTGTCGACGCCGTAGATCACCGCTTGCGCGAAGGCATTGATGTCGGCGATGAACGAGTCGCCGACGCGCAGCGGCATGAACATGCAGTTAGGACACTCCGTGATGGTCTTCTCGATCTCACCCGACGAGTCGTTCGCCTCGCCTGAGCCGTGTCCGTACGTAACGTCGTCCGACGGATCGTTGTCGTTCTGATAGAAGTCCCAGCCGGCGATGTCGTTGACGTACCCGTTGTGGTCGTGGTCGATGCCATCGCTGAACGAGTGGATCAGATCCTGTCCGTCGACGAAACCGTTGTGGTTGATATCGATAACGCGGGGGTCGTGCGCATAGTCCTGGACGTTGAAGACACCGTCATGGTTGGCGTCGTAGTCCTTCCAATCGTGGCTGTAGACGCGCGCGCACACCTGCGCCACACCGCCGATCGTCATGACGTTGCCGACGCACGGGACCGGCAATTCACCGAAGTTGAGGTGCACCTTGTTCGCGATCTCGGGCCGGCTCCATTCGATGCCGCTGTCCGTGATAGCGATCACGGTGTCGGGGCGCCCCGTCGTGATCTCCCACGCGTGATTCGTGCCGGCGCCTTTGACGCCGAATAGCTCTTGCGGGTTGTTCTCGACCAGCGGGTCGTAATCGGGGTCGCCCGGCTGTGGGGCGTAGTCGGTCAGCTTCGAGTTGTTGCGGCAGTCGAAGCCCTTCGGGAGATCGCTCCCCGGCGGAACCGACTGGCCGCTCGCGAGCGGCATGCAGTTCCCGTTCTTGATGTGCAGTCGTGTGTAGTCGTACGGGTTGCCGCCGGCGGGGAACGGGAAGGTGGCTCCGGCGGGGGCGACGATGGCCATGATGAGGACCACGACGGTTGCGGCCCCCAGAACTCGCGCACGCATGATTGGTGGATTCGACATCGAGCAGCCCTCACCTTTCGTGAGGATGTCGAAGAAAGGCCGAGGTCGCTTGGGGCCTCCACAGATTGGCTAGCGGCCGA
>DATGHY010000176.1:0-4431 GCA_035307625.1 Actinomycetota bacterium | reverse complement strand
CGAGCCGAAGTGACCGCCGAACCGAAAACCATCGCCGACCTCATCACCGCCCGCGCGCGTGAGCACCCCGATAAGCCGTTCATTCTGTTCGGCGTTGAACAGATCTCGTACGGCGAGTACCACGAGCGGTGCCGGCGCGTCGCCGGAATGCTCCGTACCCGTCTTCGGGCAGGCGCTCCTCCTCACGTGGGCGTCCTGATGGGAAACCACCCCGAGTTCCTGTACCTGATCGGGGGAGCAGCCCTCGCCGGCGCGGTCATCGTCGGCATCAACGCGACGCGCCGCGGCCACGAGATCGAGCGCGACATCAACCACACCGATTGCGCGTTCGTCGTCACGGACGGCCTCTACCGGCAGTTCCTCACGAAGCTCGATGTCCCTCCGATGATCGGCTCCGAGGAGATCTACGGCGAGCCGTACGACGGACCCGGCCCGGAGCCAGAAGACCTCTTCCTTCTTATCTTCACCAGCGGCACGTCGGGCGCGCCGAAAGCGGTGCGGTGCTCGCATAAGCGCATGATCGGCACCGGGACGATGATCGCGGAGACCGTCGGGCTGCTCGACAGCGATGTCGCGTACGTTTCGCTGCCGCTGTTCCATTCCAACCCGTTGATGTGCGGGTACGTCCCGACCTTGATCCGGGGGAGCACGATGGCGCTCGCGTCGTCGTTCAGCGTGCGACGCTTCCTGCCGGACGTGCGCATGTTCGGCGCGACCTACTTCCCGTACACGGGCAAGCCGCTCTCGCACCTTCTGACCGCGCCCGACAAGCCGAACGACGCAGACAACCCGCTGCGGGTCGCGTACGGCAACGAAGGCTCGTGGAGGATCATCGATCGGTTCGAGAAGCGCTTCGGGGTAGAAGTGATCGACGGCTTCGGACCGAGCGAAGGCGCGATGGGCTTCCCGCGCGCGCACACCGATCCGCCCGGCAGCGTCGGCCGCCCGCCGCAGAACATAAAGGTGCTCGACGAGAACGGGCGCGAGTGTCCGGTCGCCAAGTTCGATCAAGACGGCAAGATCCTCAACGCAGACGAGTGCGTCGGTGAGATCGTCAACGTCGAAGGCGTCGGCCGGTTCGAGGGCTACTACAACAACCCCGAAGCCGAGGCCAGGCGTGTCCGCAACGGGATGTATTGGTCCGGCGACCTCGGCTACATGGACGAGCGCGGCTTCCTTTACTTCGCGGGACGAACCGAAGACTGGATCCGCGTCGACGGCGAGAACTTCCCGCCGCATCCGATCGAAGATCTCGTCGAGCGGCATCCCGCGGTGTTCGCGGCGGCCGCGTACGCAGTGCCGGACGAAGCAGCGTCCGATCGCGTGATGGTTGCCGTGCAGATCCACCCCGGCCGCTCGATCGATCCGGGCGACCTGTTCGAATTCCTGACCTCCCAGCCCGATCTCTCGCCGAAGTGGCTCCCGACCTATGTGCTGATCGCGTCGGAGCTGCCGCGCGGCGTTACCGGCAAGGTGCTCGTCCGTGAATTGCGTCGCGAGAAGTTCCTAACCGCGCGCGGCGACGTCTGGTGGCGTGAGCGAGGAGAGAGCGGTTTCAAGCCGTTCACCCGGGGCGACGAGAAGCGGTTGCGCGCGGCGTTCGAAGCGGCGGGGCGCGCGCACCTGCTGGACCTATGAGCGAGACGCCGCACTACGTGGCCGCGGGCGGCGTCGTGACCGACGGCGACCGCGTGTTGGTTCTGCTGCGGCCGTCGCGCAAGGAGGTCCGGTTGCCGAAGGGCCACGTGGAAGGCTTCGAAACGGTCGAGGAAGGCGCCCTCCGCGAGACGATCGAAGAGACGGGGTACCCGGCGATCGAGATCATCGGCGCGCTCGGCTTCCAGATCGTCGAGTTCGTGAACCGGTGGTTCGGCAACGACACCCGGGTACGGGAGGAGCGCTTCTTCCTCATGCGGCTGCTCGACGACGTCACGATCCAGCGGCCGGCCGAGGACTGGCAGTTCGACCCGAAATGGGTCTCATGGGACGAAGCTGAGGAGCTGCTGACGTTCGAAGCAGAGCGCGAATGGGTGCGCAGAGCGCGCGCACTCTGGCGCACGCAGGCGTCCCGGGGCTAGCGTTACTGCATGCCAACTGACGACGCCGTCATCATCACTGCGGCGCGCACGCCGGTCGGCCGCATCCGCGGCCAGTTCGCGTCGCTGCCTGCGTGGACGCTCGGCGAGATCGCCGTCCGCGAAGCGGTGAAGCGGGCCGGGATCGACCCTACGGTCTACGACGACGTGATCATCGGCGAAACGATCGGTGGCGGCGGCAATGCCGGACGGTTCATCGGATTGTCGAGCGGAATCCCGCGCGAGGTTCCCGGTTTCACCGTGATCCGCGCGTGCGCGACCGGCTTGGAGGCGGTGACGCAAGCGGCGCTGAACATCTGGGCCGGAACCGGCGACGCGTACGTCACCGGCGGGTGCGAATCGATGTCGCAACAGCCATGGCTGATGCGCAAGCCATCCGAGCCGTACCCGCGCAAGCCGCCGGAAGCGTTCATCCCGTTGACGCACCCACTCGAGATGGGTCCGTTCAGCGTCGGGCTCAACACCGGCGAGAACGTCGCGGAGAAGTACGGCGTCACGCGCGAAGACCAAGACCGATGGGCGTACCGCAGCCACATGCGCGCGATCAACGCGATCGACAACGGCTACTTCAAGCGCGAGATCGTGCCGGTGGACGTGAAAGGCACGCTTGTCGACACCGACGAGCATCCACGCCGCGACACCACATTGGAGAAGCTCGCGAAGCTGCCGCCCGTCTACAAGCAAGGCGGCACCGTCACGGCCGGGAATGCGAGCGGCATGAACGACGCCGGAGCCGCCGTCATCGTGACGAGCGCGCGCAAGGCGGCAGACCTCGGCGTCACGCCGCGCGCGCGCATCGCAGCATGGTGCTCGGTCGGGGTCGACCCCAACGTCACGGGGAGCGCGCCGATCGAAGCCGTGCCGAAGGTGTTGAAGCGTGCCGGCCTGACGCTGGACGACATCGACCTGATCGAGATCAACGAAGCCTTCGCCGCCATGACCGTGGCGTGCGTTCGGGAGCTCGGTCTCGATGAGGAGAAAACCAACGTGAACGGCGGTGCGATCGCGCTCGGCCATCCGGTCGGCGCGACGGGCGCGCGGCTGCTCACATCGTTGCTCCACGAGCTCGAGCGGCGCGACGGCCGCTACGGGATCGTGACGATGTGCGCTGGGGGCGGCCTCGGTTCTGCAGCAGTCATCGAAAGGATCTGAGGATGGGGTACCGGATCGGCATCGACGTCGGCGGAACGTTCACCGACTTCCTCTTGGTGAAACCGGACGGCAAGTTCGTTCTCGATAAGAACTTCACGACGCCGCGCGACGAGTCGACCGGGGTGATGAGCGGCCTGACGCGGCTGGCCGACGGGCTGGGGCTGACGCTGAAGGCTCTGCTCGGGCAGACCGACGTGATCATCCACGGCACGACGACCGCCGACAACACGATGATCGAGCTGAACGGTGCGAAGACCGGGCTGCTCGTGACGAAGGGACGTCGCGACGAGATCGAGCTTCGGCGCGGATTCAAGGAAGACATCTGGAACCCGTCCTCGCCGCCGCCCCCGCAGATCGTGCCGAGGCGCTATCGCCTGACGGTGAAGGAGCGGCTGGACTACCAGGGCAACGTGCTGGTGCCGCTGGATGAAGAGGGCGCGCGAGCAGCCGTTCGCCGGCTGAAGAGCGCAGGGATCGAGTCGATCGCGGTGGTCACCCTGTTCAGCTGGGTCAATGCCGCACACGAAAAGCGCATCGCCGAGATCGTCCGCGAGGAGTACGGCGACGTCGAGATGGTGTCGCTGTCCCACGAGGTGCACCCGGCTGCGCCGGAGTTCGAACGGACCTCGACGACGCTGGTGAACGCGTACGTCGGCCCCCGCGTGCAGAAATATCTCGAGCGGCTTGCCGACAAGCTCCGGCAGACCGGGTTCCGCAAACAGCTGCTGATCATGCAGTCGTCGGGCGGGATCACGTCGGTGACCGCAGCGATCCGGCGTCCGATCGCGACGCTGGCATCGGGACCGACCGGCGGCGTCATCGGTGCCGCGGAGGTCGCGCGCACCGCGAACGTCGACAACTTCATCTCCGTCGACATGGGCGGCACGTCGTACGACGTGTGCTTAGTGCGCGGCGGCGAGCCGAACGTGAAGTCGAGCTGGAACTGGGTGAACCGCTACTTGATCGCGTTGCCGATGGTCGACGTCATATCGATCGGTGCAGGCGGTGGCTCGATCGCGCGCGTTCGCGCCGGCGGGTTGCAGGTCGGTCCGGAGTCCGCGGGGAGCGACCCCGGGCCGATCTGCTACGGCCGCGGCGGCACGGAGCCGACCGTGACGGACGCCAACCTTGTTCTGGGCTATCTGAACCCGGAGTACTTCGCCGGCGGGACGTTCCCGTTGAA
>DATGHY010000175.1:0-11882 GCA_035307625.1 Actinomycetota bacterium | reverse complement strand
ACGAATCCAGGCGGCGCCGTGTCGTCTGCGACGATCGCCACTTCGGTCGGCCCCGCGAAGCCGTCGACCCCGACGTCCATCGCGACTTCGTGCTTCGCGATGGTGACGTAGATGTTCCCCGGCCCCGCGATAACGTCGACGCGCTCGACCGTCTCCGTCCCGTACGCCAGTGCCGCGATCGCTTGGGCGCCGCCGATCGCGTACACCTCGTCGACACCCGCGGCTGCGCACGCGGCAAGCGTTGCAGGGTGGACCGAGCCGTCCGCCGCCGGCGGCACGCACACCGCGACCGACCCGACGCCTGCGATCTTGGCCGGCAGAACCGTCATCAGAACCGTCGAAGGGTACGCCGCGCGCCCGCCGGGGACGTAGCACCCCGCGCGCGCCACGGCCCGCGTCTCCTCGCCGACCCACGCGCCCTCGCCGCCGGTGCGCCAGAACGGCGCGCGCTCCTCGGCCGCCTGCCGCTCGTGGTACTGACGAACCCGGAGGGCGGCCAGGTCGATGGCATCCAACAGCTTGTCGGAGCAGCTTTTCCGCGCTGCGTCGATCGCTTCCGCACTCACCCGCAGCGACGGCGGCCGCGCGCCGAACCGCTCCTGCTGCTCCAAGGCGGCGGCGTCCCCACCGGCCCGAACGGCCGCGATGATCTCACGGACCGTCTCCCGTACGAGGTCACGATCGACCGCTGCGCGCGGCAACCGCGCGAGGGGGTCCCCCGCGTCCCCTCGGAGGTCGACGACGGTCAACATAAGCGGCCGTAATCCTAGCCGAGCCTCCCAGGGGTTCTCGGTCGTTTTCCCTATGATTCAGCACATGGACATGCCACTGTTTCCGCTGCACGTCGTGCTCTTTCCGGGCTCGGCGATGCCGCTGCATGTCTTCGAGCCGCGCTACCGCGCGCTGATGGACCGGGTGCTGTCCGAAGACCGCCGGTTCGGGGTGCTGGCCATCCGCCGCGGCCGCGAGGTCGGTGGATACGCCGACACGTTCCGCATCGGGACCGTCGCCGTCATCGAGCAGGTCCAGCGCGCGCCCGACGGCTCGATGGCGATCATCGTGACCGGCCACGAGCGCTTCGCCCTGGATGTCCGGCTCCCCGACGACCCGTACCCGATCGGCGAGGTGACGCTTCTCGATGAAACTTCTGGCGAGCATCCCTCAAAGGAGCTGGCGCCCGCGCGCGCGGCCGTGAACCGGTACCTGAGCGTGGTTGCGCGCGTGCACGGAGACGACGTGGTGGCTCCGACGCTTCCCGACGACGTCATAACCGCGTCGTTCGCCCTGGCGTCCACGTTGACGTTGGACCTTCCCGAGCGTCAGCGGCTGCTCGAAGCGGACGATGCAGCGAATCGCCTGCGGCTGGTGACGGAGCTGGCGAAGCGAGAGGCGCTCCTTCTCGAGGCCGTCGGCCCGTCGGTCGGGCGGCCGACCGACGCCGTCTCGCCGAACTAACCGACCACCCTGCCGTTCCTGAAGCGAACGCCCTCCGCTCTCAGCAACGCGGTCTGCTGCACCGCGATATGCGGAGCCGGTGAGCCGTCCGCTCGGAGAACGCGATGCCAGCCTTCTACGTCGTTCTCGGAGAGGATCCGGCCGACGATGCGAGCTGATCGCAGGCCGGCCCGGTCGGCAACCTCACCGTAGCTGAGCACGGTTCCGCGAGGGATGGACTCGATGATCTTCAGCACCCGGCGGAACGTCTTGTCGTCCATCTAGGCGCTCGGCAGAAACGTAAGGAGAACGTCGCGTGTGGTGTTGTCGACGTTTGGATCGACGATCGCGATGCTCTGCCATGTCCCTAGCGACACGTCGCCATCGATGACCGGCAGAGTCAGCGTCGGCGCAACGAATGCCGGCATGACGTGCGCGGCGCCGTGTCCGCGACTGCCGTGGCTGTGGCGGTAGCGATGGTCCTTGGGAAGCAGGAACTCGAGACGGTCCCAGAGATCCTCTTCGCTGCCCGAGTGAAGCTCGATCAACACGAGACCGGCCGTGGCGTGCGGAAGCGAAACGTTCACGAGCCCATCTCCTTCCCCGGTGACGAAATCCCGCACGCGATCGGTTATGTCGAGGATCGTCGGTTCGCTTCCCGTTCTAACGCGGACTCGCTCGGTTTTCATCGAGACGATTCTAACGAGGAGCCGGCTCTATCGATCCGCCTCGACCGGTTCGCGCAGCCACTCCGGCAGGTAGACGGCGCCCGGACCGTACTCCGCCGCCTCGTCGTGCGGGTTCGATAGGAGGCACGTCTTCAACGAGAGGCACCCGCACCCGATGCACGAGGTCAGCCCATCGCGTAGCGCGATCAAGGCATCGATCTCGCTATCGAGGCGCTTGCGCCACGAACGGGAGATCTTCGTCCAGTCCGCGCGGGTCGGCGTCCGCGACGCGGGCAACCTCGAGAGTGCCTCGCGCACCTCGTCGAGCGTCAGGCCGACGTGCTGGGCCGCGCGGATGAACGCCAGACGCCGCAACACATTTCGTTCATACCTGCGCTGGCCGCCATCCGTTCGAGAGGCCTCGATCAACCCTTCGCGCTCGTAGAACCGCAGCGCGGACGCAGCGAACCCGCTGCGGTTCGCAACCTCGCCGACCGTCAGGAGATCGACGCTCACCGAAAATCTCCCATCGTGCTTGACTTAAAGTTGACTTCAACTCTTAGTCTACGCCCGAACCATCCTGAATGGAATGGAGGCACTGATGAAGGTTGCGCTGGTCACCGGGGCGTCGAAGGGGTTCGGCGCCGCTCTTGCGGACGCCCTTAACTCGAAAGGGTGGTCGCTGATCGTGGATGCACGAAACGGCGATGCACTCGCGAAGACTGCCGCACGCTGGGAGAACACGATCGTGATCGCCGGCGACGTCTCCGAACCGGACCATCGCGAGGACCTCGCGCGCGCCGTGCACGGCCTGGGGCGGCTCGACCTCCTGGTGAACAACGCGAGCCTGCTCGGCCCGAGCCCTCAGCCCACCCTCGATCGCTACCCGATCGGAGTGCTCGCGAGCGTCTACGACGTGAACGTCTTCGCACCGCTGGCGCTCGCACAGCTCGCGCTCCCCTACCTCAAAGAGGCCGAGGGGATCGTCGTCAACATCACGTCGGACGCAGGCGTTGAACCCTACGAAGGCTGGGGCGGATACGGGTCCTCCAAAGCGGCTCTCGATCAGCTCACGGCGATCCTGGGGGCAGAGAACCCCTCGATCGCTGCGTATGCGTTCGACCCCGGCGACATGCGCACGCAGATGCATCAAGAAGCGTTCCCGGGAGAAGACATCTCCGACCGGCCCTTGCCTGAGACGATCGTCCCCGCGCTCATCAGGCTGCTCGAAACAAGACCAAAGAACGGCCGTTACCGCGCCGCGGACCTGTTGGTGAACGCATGACGGCGACGTTCACCCTCCCTGTGGAGCTGGCTGCGACCGAGCCGCCGGAGGCGCGTGGCGTCGCGCGCGATGCTGTCAGGTTGCTCGTCGCGAAGCCGGACGGCGTCACGCACGCGATCTTCCGCGATCTGCCGAGCTTCCTCGACGCGGGGGACCTCATCGTCGTGAACACGTCATCGACGATGCCGGCGGCGGTCGACGCGGTCCGCGCGTGCGACGAATGGATCGTCGTCCACTTCTCCTCCCCCTTGGACGACGGCACCTGGGCGATCGAGCTTCGCCTCTCGGACGGATCTGGTCCGATCCGCGACGGGGTCGTCGGCGAGACCGTGTATCTCGCGGGGCAGGAGACCGGGCTTCTCGTCGAACCGTATCCGGCCGCGAGCGAGTAAGTCGGTTCGCGCTTGTGGCGCGCGCGCCTCTCGATCGACTCGGTGCCCCGCTATCTCGCCGTGCACGGCCGGCCTATCACCTACAACTACCTGCGGGGTGCGTGGCCGCTCGACGAATACCAAACGGTCTTCGCGCGCGACGCGGGAAGCGCGGAGATGCCCAGCGCGGCGCGCCCGTTCACCGACCGCATGGTCACGGACCTCATCGTGCGCGGTGTCGCCGTCGCGCCGATAACGCTCCATGCCGGCGTCTCCTCACCCGAAGCCGGCGAGGCGCCAATGCCCGAACGGTTCAGCGTCCCGGAAGCGACCGCGCGGCTCGTGAATCACACAACGAAGAACGGCGGCCGTGTCGTTGCGATCGGCACGACCGTTACGCGCGCGCTCGAAAGCGCCGCGTTCACAGACGGCAGCGTGCAGGCGAAGCACGGATGGACGAATCTCGTCCTCGGGCCGGATCGACCAGCGCGCGTCGTCGAGGGTCTCGTCACGGGCTGGCACACGCCCGAGTCGTCGCACCTGCAGCTGCTCGAGGCGGTCGCGGGAGGGCTGCTCGTCAGAGATGCGTACGACGCGGCGATCGACGCGCGCTACCTATGGCACGAGTTCGGCGACAGCTGCCTGTTCTTACCTGCGCGTCAGTAACCGCCGCCACCGGCTCCGCCGCCGTGGTGGAAAGCGAACAGATAGATCAACAGATAGGCGATCCCGCCTACCAACAGATAGATACCGATGTACTTCGCCCAGTTCTTCTTGTAACCGCTCTTCTGTGCATCGCGTTCGCGCGTATCCATGGCAAGACCTCCTTCGCCATGTAGTACGCGCAGCCTGCGTGCGAAGATTGCGACTTACCAGTTACTGGCCGACGCTGCCCGGTTCAGCACCACGCGCGCGGATGTCCGCGAGCACCCTGTCGAACAGCGCTTGCGCCTCCTTCGCGATCTGCTGAAGGTCTTCGACCTCGCGCGACGCTTCTTCCATCGCTTGAGGGTTCATGCGTTGGGCCGTCTGTTGGAGCAGCTGCGCGCGCAGCCCGGCCGAAACGGAAACCTCCGAAAGCTCTTGCAGCGTGATACGCAGCAGCCAGCGAACGCGCCGGTCTTGCGTGGCTTTGTCGACGACGCGCGGCTCGCGAGCTTGGCCGCCGACCTTCTGCTCGGGCAACGGGACACCCTCGCCGAAGTTCTCGCGTACATACGCTTCGAAGCGCACGCCCTTCGGGATCCCGAGCTTGCGGCGGATCGCCTGCTTGTGGCTTTCGAGCGTGCCGAGCGCGATCCCCAAGGCCTCGCATGCCTGGCTGGGAGCGACGCCTTCGATCGCAAGCGCGATCACGCGCCACTCTTGCGGCGTGATCCGGCTTGCTCGATCGACCATCGCTTCGTCCACAGACGTCAGCCCTTTCAGTCCAACGCTTTCTGCCCCAACAGGACTTTCAACTCGGCATAAAGCCCATTTCGCCTCTCCACACAGTATCGGTGCGGCAAGCGGATGGTCTTAGCCGGGGTTGCCCCGGACAAAAGGCGTAGATGCACCGGAGTCGCGCCGGGATGCGACTCGAGCACGCCTTTCAGACGCTCGACGAAAGCCGGCGTGCACGTTTCGGCGGGGACGCTCAGGATGAGCGGCTGGCCGCCCGGATCGAGGCTCGGGATGGCAACTTCATGCGCGACAACCTTCGGGTCATCGTCCCGCGTATCGATCTTGCCGCGGACGGTGATGATCGCGTCCGGCGCAAGGACCGTCGCCGCCGACACGTACGAGCTCGGGAAGACGACGACCTCGACGGCGCCCTGCAGGTCCTCGAGCCAGAAGACCGCCATCGGCTCGCCCTTCTTGGTGAACTTCTTCTGCATCCGCGTGACGAGCCCCCCGAGCGTGACCGGATCTTGGTCGCGCAGCCCGTCGAGGTCGATGATCCTGTGCGACGACGCTTGGCGCAGAACGTCCTCCACCGCGAACAGCGGGTGGTCCGACACGTACACGCCGAGCATCTCCTTCTCGGCGGCAAGCAGAATGCTCTGCGGCAGCTCTTCGATCGGTGGCGGTAGCGGCGTGTGCATATTGACGCTGCTCGCGTCGTCGAGGCCGGCGAAGAGGCTGAACTGGCCTTGCTCGCGCGCGCGCGCATCGGCGTTCGCCGCGTCTGCGCGCGCGGCGGCCGCATCCGAGAGCACGATCCCCTTCTCGGCATCGCGCTGCAGCAGTTGCGAGCGCGCGACGCCGAGGGAATCGAATGCGCCCGCCTTCGCCAGCGATTCGACCACCCGCCGGTTCAACACCATCGGATTCACTTTCGCGATGAAATCTTCGAACGTGGTGAACGCGCCCTTCTCGCTCCGCGCTTCGATGATCTTCGCGACGACGTTCTCGCCGACGTTGCGCACCGCGGACAAGCCGTACCGGATCGTGCCTCCTTCGGTTGGCGTGAAGTCCTTGTCGGATGTGTTCACGTCGGGCGGCTCGACCGTGATCTTCAGCGCGCGCGCTTCCGCCAAGTACACCGGCGAACGGTCGGGATTGTCCTTCACGCTCGTCAAAAGCGCGGCCATGTACTCGACCGGATAGTTCGCGCGCAGATACGCGGTTTGGTAAGCGACGAGTCCGTAGCACGCGGCGTGCGCGCGGTTGAACGAGTACCCGGCGAACGGCTCGATCAGGCGCCACAACGTCCGCGCTTGTTCCTTGGATAGCCCCTTCCGCTCGGCGCCCTCGATGAACTTGGGCTCCTCCGCGTCCATCTTCTCTTTGATCTTCTTGCCGATCGCCTTGCGGACGATGTCCGCTTCGCCGGCGGAGTACCCCGCCATCGATTGGAGCAGCTGCAGGATCTGCTCCTGGTAAACGATGACGCCGTACGTGTCCTTCAGGATCGGCTCGAGCGCGGGATGCAGGTACTGAACCGACGACGGCTCGGTCTTCCCCTTGATGTACTTGGGGATCTCACGCATCGGGCCCGGGCGATACAGGGCAACCATCGCCACGATGTCTTCGAAGTGGTCGGGTTTGAGCTTCACGAGCGCGTCGCGCATCGCCGAGCCTTCGAGCTGGAACACGCCCGTCGTCTCGCCCCGCGAGAGCATCTCGTAGGTCTTCAGGTCGTCCATCGGGATGCGGTCGATGTCGATGTCGATCCCGCGACGACGCAACAGGTCGATCGCGTCCCCCAAGATCGTGAGGTTCCGCAGCCCAAGGAAGTCCATCTTGAGCAGCCCGAGCTCGGCCACCGCGTTCATCTCGTACTGTGTGACGGTGCCGCCGCCGAGCGCCTCGTTCCGCCACACCGGAACGACCTCGGTGAGCGGCACGTCGCTGATGACCACGCCGGCGGCGTGCACACCGGCCTGCCGGCGCAGACCTTCGAGCCCGCGCGCGACGTCGATCACGCGCTTCGAGTCCTCATCGGTCTCGTACGCCGTGCGCAGGTCGGTCGCGCTTGCGTAGGCCTGGTTCGTCCCATCGCCCGGCGGCCACTCGTACGTCCGGTCGAAGCACGCCGTCAGCGGCGGATCCTTCCCGAGGATCCCGGGCGGGTACGCGCGCGCGAGCCGGTCGCCCACCACGTACGGCATCCCGAGCACGCGCGCGGCGTCGCGGATCGCTTGCTTCCCTTTGATCGTGGCGAAGGTGACGATCTGTGCGACCCGATCCTCGCCGTATTTGCGAACCGCGTAGCGAAGCACGTCGCCACGCCCGCGCACGTCGAAGTCCATGTCGATATCGGGCATCTCTCGCCGCGCCGGATTCAGGAACCGCTCGAACATCAGCCCGTACTTCATGGGATCGATCCCGACGATCCCAAGGCAGTAGGACACGATCGAGCCCGCGGCGCTCCCCCGCCCCGGGCCGCAACGGACGTTCTGTGACTTCGCGTACGCGATGAGGTCGGCGACGATCAAGAAGTAGGACGCGAACCCCATCGACGTGATCGTCGACAGCTCGTACTCGATCCGTTCTTTCACTTCCGCCGACAGCGGATCGCCGTACAGCTTGGCCGCCCCTTCATACGTGAGCGCGCGCAAGTAGCTCTCGACGTCCTCGCCGTGCGGCGTCTCGAACCGTGGCAGCCGCTGCACGCCGAACTCCAGCGTCACGTTGCACCGCTCCGCGATCGCGAGCGAGCTGTCGCACGCCTCCGGGTATTGCGCGAACAGCGCGCGCATCTCGGCCGGCGACTTGAGGTAGAACTCCTCCGCGTCGAACTTGAACCGGCCCGGCTCGTTGATCGTCGAGCCCGTCTGGATGCACAGCAGCACGTCGTGTGTCGGCGCATCTGCTTTGTGCACGTAGTGCAGGTCGTTCGTGGCAAGCAACGGCGCGCCGATCGCCTTCGCGATATCGAGCAGCATGGGGAAGACGGTGTGCTGGTCGCCGAGGCCGTGGTCTTGCAGCTCGACGAAGAAGTTGTCCGGGCCGAAGATCTCCCGGTATTCGCCGGCGACACGCGTGGCTTGCTCGACCTGTCCTTGCAACAAGAGCTGGCCGACTTCGCCGGCCAAGCAGCCGGTCGTCGCGATGATCCCTTTCGCATACTGAGCGAGCAGCTCCTTGTCGACGCGTGGGCGGTAGTAGTAGCCCTCGAGGTGCGCGAGTGAGACGAGCTTCATGAGGTTGCGGTAACCCTCGTTGGACTCCGCCACCGCGGTCATGTGGTGGTTCGAGTCCTTCTCGCGGGACGACTTCTCGAAGCGCGAACGCGTGGCGACGTACAGCTCTGAGCCGATGATCGGCTTCACGCCGTGCTTCTGGCCCTTCTGGTAGAAGTCGACCGCGCCGTACATGACGCCGTGGTCGGTGATCGCGATGGCGGGCATCCCATGCTCGGCAGCCGCGCGCATGAGCTCGTCGATACGGCTCGCGCCGTCCAACATCGAATACTCGGTATGGGTGTGGATGTGGACGAAACTGTCGGACAACCTGCCGCCACCGCCCCCGGGGAAGGCACGAGTGGGAAAATTACAGAGGTGTCATTCTAACCCCACGCCAGGCTTGGGCCAAGGCTTCCTTCGGGGCCATATTCGGCAGCGACCCTTCTTGTGTGGATCAGAGCGCGGAAACGCTGCCCGATCCACACAAGAAGCTCCCCTCGCAGTTACCGGCGCATTCGAGCAGCCTGAAGTGCCGCCTGCAGATCGGCCGGCAGCGGGTCTTCCAGCTCGATGCGCGCGCCGGTTGAAGGGTGCTCGAACGAAAGCCGCGCTGCGTGCAAGAAGGGACGATCGAGACCCAGTGCGGCCGCCAGCTTTCGGTTGTGGCCGTAGACCCGGTCACCGGCGACCGGGTGATCCGCGGCTTTCAGGTGCACCCGGATCTGGTGGGTTCTGCCTGTGATCGGACGAGCCTCCACCAGCGCGGTGTCGGGGAACTTCTCGACCACCTTGATCTCGGTGACCGCCGGACGGCCGCCGGCAACGACGGCCATCTTCTTGCGGTCGCGCGGCGAGCGGCCGACCGGTGCGTCGATCGTCATGGTGTCGCTGTCGGGGATCCCCTCGACGAGCGCCAGGTAGATCCGCGTGATCGCGCGCGCGGCGAGCGCCTCGGTCAGCGCGGCGTGCGTGGCTTCGTCCTTCGCGACGATCATCAAGCCGCTCGTTCCGGCGTCGAGGCGGTGGACGATGCCGGGTCGCTCGGCATCTCCCCCCGCGGGGGCAGCGCCGGCGCGCGCGAGCAGCGCGTTCACGAGGGTCCCCGAGGAATGGCCCGGCGCCGGATGAACGACGAGGCCCGCCGGCTTCGAGACGACGAGAAGATGTTCGTCCTCGAAGACCACGGCTACCGGGATGTCTTCGGGTTGGGGCGATGCGTCCTCCGCTGCGGGCAGCGAGACTGCGACGCGCATCCCTTTCCCGACGCGCGAAGAGGACTTCGTCGCCGCGCGGCCGTCGACCAGGACCGATCCAGCCGAGATCAGCTTCGCCGCCGCTGCGCGCGATACACGCGCGCGCGCAGCGACGAACGCGTCGAGACGACTCTCGGCTTCGTCGGGTGAAACCCGGAACTCACGCTGCTGCGCGGTCACTGGCCTTCGCGCGCCGCTCGGTGCGATACGACGCGATCAGCAGCAACCCTGCACCGATCACGACCGCGGAGTCGGCGAGATTGAACACCGGCCACCAATGGAAGTCGATGAAGTCGATCACGCGGCCGCGGAACACCCCCGGGGGCCGCGCGATGCGGTCGACCAGATTCCCCACGGCGCCGCCCAGCACCAACCCCAGGGCCACCGCGGTGAGGCGGTCGCGCGCGCGCGGCCCGCGGACCACGATCGCAAGCGCGATCAGGGCCGCCAACACCGTGAAGACAACCGGGAAGTGGCGGAAGAGACCGAACGCGGACCCCGGGTTCCGCTGCAACGTCCACGACAGCACCCCGCCGATGACGCGGCGCGACTGGTCTTCCCCGATGTTCGAGACGATCAGGGCTTTCGTCAGCTGGTCGATCCCCACGACCACAACAGCAACGCCGAACAAAAGGACGGCGATGTGGCGAGGGCTGCTCGAACGTTCCATCGAGCGAATCATACGGGCGGGGCCTGAGCGGCCCTCAGCGACCGGGTGGGGTCAGCGCGTGCGCTCGTCGATCTGCTTGCAGTTCAAGCAGAGCGTCGAATACGGCAAGGCGAGCAGCCTCGCTTTCGCGATCGGGTTCCCGCAGTTCTCGCAGATCCCGTAGGTCCCCCGGTCGATCGCGTTGATCGCGTGGTTCACCTTGTCCAACAGGTCGCGGATGTTGTTGCCGATCGAAAGCTCTTTCTCGCGCTCGAATGTGAAGCTTCCGGCATCTGCGTACTCCTCGTCGAAGGAAACCTCGCCGGAAACTTCGGACTGGGAGACATTGAAGGCGGCATCTTCCAGGTCGCTGAACTCGCGCATGAAGACGTTCCGTTGCTCGACCAAGGAGGCACGGATCCCTGCGATCTCCTTGGGAGTCAGCTCCGGCTTGCGCGGCTTCTTCGGCGGCTCGGGCTTCGGCGGCGGCGCCTTCACCACAACGGGCTTCGCTACCGGCGCCGGTTTGGCGACCGGGACCGGAGACTTCGGCGCAGAAGCCTTGGCGGGAGCTTTCGGCGCGGCAGCCTTCGGCGCGGCAGACTTGGGCGCGGTAGCTTTGGGCGCGGGCCGGCCGGCGGGCTTGGCGGGCGGCTTCGCCGCAGGCCGCTTGGTCGGTTTGCTCTTCGGCGCTGGAGACTTGGCGCGAAGAACTTTGGGGGCTGCCTTCTTCACGGCTTTCGCCGTCTTCTTGGCCGCCGCCGGACGAGCCGTCTTCACAGCCCGGGCAGGCTTCGACCGACCCTTGGGGGCGGTGGATTTTTTCGCGGGCCGAGCCACGTGGCTCCTCCTGGAACGTGCATCAGCACTCGCTGGGGGCCCGGCGGGATGCAGCAGGGTAGCATCGCGCTTTTTGAGCGTCAAACGTTTCATGCGCATATGAACGCACCATGACCTGGATGTATTTCCGCAGGTCACGGGGTACGAAACCCGACGGCGTCTAGAACGTCGCCGACGGTAAGATGGCGCCCAACGTCGACCCGGAGAGCCTCCACCGTGCCCTTCAAACCAGTCGAAAAACAGCCCGATCACGTCGCGATCGAGCACGCCGTCGGCGAGCGGTGGACGCGGGAACGCACGTTCGAGCGGCTCCGCGAGCAGAACGCCGGGAATCAGCATTGGTCCTTCCTGGACGGCCCGATCACCGCGAACAATCCAATGGGCGTTCACCACGCCTGGGGTCGCACGCTGAAGGACATCTGGCAGCGATACCACGGGCTGCTCGGACATGAACAGCGCTATCAGAACGGCTTCGACTGCCAGGGGCTGTGGGTCGAGGTCGAGGTCGAGAAGGCGCTCGGTCTGAACTCCAAGCGGGAGATCGAGGAGTACGGGCTCGACAAGTTCGCGCGTGCGTGCCGCGACCGCGTCGCGAAGTTCGCCGGGGTCCAGACCGAGCAGTCGAAGCGGCTCGGTCAATGGATGGACTGGGACAACTCGTACTTCACGATGACCGACACCAACATCAGCTACATCTGGGGCTTCCTCAAGGAGTGCAACGCGCGCGGCTGGCTCTACCGCGGGCATCGATCGATGCCGTGGTGCCCGCGTT
>DATGHY010000174.1:0-3353 GCA_035307625.1 Actinomycetota bacterium | reverse complement strand
CGACGACCGAGACGCTCGGCACCGGAGTCTGCTCGCGCAAGCCGGGAGCATCGGCGTGGCGGACCGCCACCGTCTCCCACCATCGTTCGAGCGCGGCACCCGCCGACTCCGAGGAGTACCCGGCCGCGATCTTCTTCGACGCGACCGCTCGCTCGAGTGCCGCAGGCCGGTCGTTCAGCGCTTCGATGATCGCCGCCGCGATCGACACCGAATCATCGGCGACGAGCAGAAGCTCTCGCGCGCGCGGATCGATGCCTTCCATCGCCGACGGCGTCGCGACCAGCGGAGCTCCGCACGCCATCGCGTGGAGAACCTTGTTGCGCATCCCCGAACCCATACGGATGTTGGCCACGATGACTGCCGCATCCCAGTAGTAGGGACGGATGTCGTCGACCTCACCGCGATACTCACCGCCGGCGGCCTCGACCGTTCGCCGGAGCTCGGGAGAACCGAAGCGACCGACCACGCGGAGCTTCGCATCCGGGCGCGCGGCGTGCACGCGCGGCCATATCTCGGCGCACATCCACTGAACGCTGTCGATGTTCGGTTCCCAACCGAAGGAACCGATGATCGTCACCGACGTATCCGAACGCGGGACGCTCGGCTCGTCGAAGAAGTCGTCGGGCACAGGGTTCGGGATCGTTTCGACCGGCTTGCCTGCCATGCGCGAAGCGATCTCGGCATCGAGTGGCGAGACCGCGGCGATCGCGTCTGCGCGCTTGTAGCGCGCGCGCTCCCACGGCCCGGCGTTCCGTTGTTCGAGCCGGTAACGGACGCTCCGCGATGAAAGGCGGTTGCTCACGAGCGCCGACACGCGCGAGTAGATGTCGTAGAGGAGTAGCGCCGTCGGACCTTGGACTGCATCGAGGATAGGCGCAAGCTCGCCTTGGATCACGAACGTGACATCGAACGTCTGCGCCCGTTGCGCGCGCGCGACCGCGTCCGCAAGAGGCTTGAACCGTTTCCGACGGCTCCACATCTCGAAGTTCGGTGCGGCGCCGGCGAGCAACCGCGCGAGCTTGTACACGCGACTCCGGCGGACATACGCGTCCTCCCAAGGCCACGGGACGACCTCGACGGTGACACCGAGATCCTCCACCGCGCGGAGCGCCTCCGGACTGATCATCCAGAACGTTGTGATGAGCGTGATCTCGTTCCGTGGAGCGACCGCGCGCAGCAGCTCGAACTCGTGAACCATGCCGCCGGTCCCTTGGATGTCGGGGAACGCGGACGTGATCCAAAGCACTTTCATCGGCACAAGACTTTCATGGATAGATGCACCCTCATGCGCGGTGCGCGCCGACGAGCGCGGGCTTGGTTCGCTCGAGGTCGGCGTCGCCGGCGCGACGCGGCCACGAGATCGCTATCGCGGGAAGGCCCCACAGCAATATCTCGACCACGCGTTCGAGCACGCCTAGGAAGAGCCCCGCAACCGCGATCCCGACGATGGTGCCGATGGCCCCTGCGGCGATCGCGGACCGAGTGATATCGCCGGAGTCGCGCGCACGCGACCACACGCCTCGCACTCGGACGAGAAGGATGCCGAGAGCCATCAGGTACAAGACCAGGGCTTGGATGCCCCCCTCGAGCGCGCGCGCGAGGTAGGTGTCCTCGGTGTTTCCGAGCTGCCCGGTCTTGATCACGCCGCCCGACTGGAATCGGAAACGGTCCGTCGTTCCCAAGCCGTAGCCGAACGGTTTCGCGACGACGAGGTTGATGTCGCGCGTAACCGCATCCTTATGCGCTGTATCGCCCTCGCCGCGAGTCAGCGTGCCATTCGACACGTAGTGCTGGGCGAAGACGGCCACGATCAGCACGGTGAGCCCCACGAGCGCGAGACGGATCCGCGGGTTTCGGCCGACGAGCAGGAGCACTGTGACGACACCCGCCGCAGCGCCGATGTACCCGCTTCGTGTCACGGTGCAGATCAAGCCCCCTGCGCACGCTGCGAACGTCAGGAGCGCCAGCGGCCGCCAGCGCGTCCGTGCTGCCGGCAACGCTGCGGCGAACGACACCGTGCCGGCGAGGTAGAAGGCGAGGATCAGGGTGTCGACGAGGAACGACGCGGATCGGTACGGATGCTGCGACGCGCTGTACGCGACCTGGTTCGCCGCCACGCCGTACCAGCGGAGCAAGCCTTCGTGCGGACCGAAACGCTCGTACACGGCCGTTCCGCCCATGATCGTGGCGGCGCCGAGTAGCGCAACGAGACACGTCCAAAGCTGTTTGCGCGTCGGCCGCAGCCACCTGATCGCGAGAAAGAGCATCGGTCCCTCGACGTAGATCACGAGCGCTTCGAACACGGTGTGCTGTGACGGGGACGCTAAGGCAAGGATCCCGTACCCCAGGATGTACAGGAGGACGAAGTTATCGCCGACGTTGTAGATCGGAAGCTTCCGGTCCTTCAGCACCCGTTCTGCGAAACCGCGCGCGAGCAGTGCGACGATCACGAAGTCTTCCCAGTGTTGCAACGGACCGATCGGAAGCCCGCCGCGATTCGTCAACGCGATCAAGATCGCGGAGTGGAAAGGCTGGAGGAAGAGCAGCCCAGCGAGCGCCGCCATCGGGAAACGGATGAGGGCGACCCCAAGCACAGCGGCCATAAGGAGGCCGACGATGGGAACGGGGTGCGCGAACGCGACGAAGAGCAGCCCCGCGAACAAGACGCAGCCGATGGCGACCCCGATAGCGCGCGCGCCCCGCGATGGTGCGATTCCGTAAGGGATCATCTACTGGGCCACCGCTTTGTCCGGGAAGGATGCAACCGAAAGATGGATCGGATCGCGCCACTCCGGATGCTTGGCTAGCTCGCGGCGCGCGCGCAGCGAGCTTTCGAGCGGGATGAAGAAGGGCGCTTCAAGCTTCTTGCGCACGCGGCGGCGCGCGCGGCGTGCGCCCTCAACGCCGAGGAACAAGGGCGTCGCAGCGCCGGCGGTCACCCACGACGGGTGCGAGTCGAAACGATCGACGAGGCCTTGTGGGAGGCTGCTCGAACGACGAAGCAACGCATAGCCGGACAGTGCCATCGCCTTCGCGCTGCCGGGCTGGGGGGTGAAGTCGAACAGCTGCGGCGCGCGCGCGTACAAGCGTTGCAGCACCGGTGGCAGCTCATCAGGTTGTAGTCGACGCAGGACGCCCCAGCCCTCGAAGTGCACACCGTAGGTCATGCACCATTCGATGTAGCCCTCGCGGTGGTAGCGCGCGTCGCCGAGGTAGGTGTCGGGATGGCCGAGGAACTTCGCGCGCACCGCGTCGGCTCCCCCGCCGTACGAGATGTGAACGCCGCAGTGGTCGACGATGCGCTGCCGGAAGCCGTCCCATTGCTCGTGGGGCTCGCCGAGAAGGCTGCGCAC
>DATGHY010000173.1:0-4620 GCA_035307625.1 Actinomycetota bacterium | reverse complement strand
ATCAACGGTCGTTGGATGCGATCGCTGCTCGGCCGCACGATCCTCGAGATGGACGACCGCGAGCACTTCGTCCATCGCCGGCTGATCGGGCACGCGTTCCGCCCGTCCATCGTCGGCAAGTGGGAGGACGGGCTGATCCGGCCGACGGTTGCAGGGCTGCTCGACAAGATCGGTCCGCAAGGGCGCGCCGAGATGGTCCGCGATTTCACGTGGCAGATGCCGGTGCGAGTGTTCGCGTCGATCCTCGGCGTGCCGTCGGTCGACCACGCGCGCTGGCAGCAGTGGGCGATCGATCTCGAGCGCGCGGCGATCGACCGGCCGCGCGGCAAGCAGGCGTCGACCGAGGTGCGCGCGTACTTCGAAGCAGTTGTGGCCGAGCGGCGCGCGAACCCGTCGGATGACCTCATCAGCGACCTCGTTGCCGCGGAGATCGAAGGCGAGCGGCTTCCGGACGACGTCCTGCACGGGTTCCTGCGGCTGCTCGTTCCGGCTGGAGCAGCTACGACGTACCGGCTCACGGGCAACCTTCTCCTGGCACTGTTGAGTCATCCGGAGCAGCTGGCTGCGGTGCGCGCGGACCGCGCGCTCGTACCGGAAGCAGTCGAGGAGGCGCTGCGCTGGGAAGCGCCGGTGCAGTTCGCCCTGCGCGAATCACTCGCCGACACAGAGTTGGGCGGTGTTGAGATCCCGGCAGGCGCTGCGGTCACCGCGTGTCTCGGTGCCGCGAACAGGGACCCGAACCGTTTCCCGGATCCTGATCGATACGACGTACATCGCACCGACAAGCAACACCTCACACACATGGCGTTTGGTGACGGCGTGCACCGATGCCTCGGCGAGCACCTCGCGCGTCTCGAAGCCACCGTCGCACTCAACATGATCCTGGACCGCTTCGACGCGTTGGAACTGGACCCCGACGGATTCGATCCTCACGTCCTCGGGTACGCGTTCCGCTCGCCCAATGCAGTTCCCATCCGATTCAAGGCGGCGTAGTCATGGACATCTTCGAAGAAGACCTTTACACGGTGACCGTTGTCGGCGACGTGCGCGACCCGTATCCGGAGTTCGCCGAGATGCGGCGGCGCGCGCCTGTCGTGCAAGAGCAAGTCTTCGACAACGTTGTCTTCAAGGCGTTCAAGTACCACGACATCGACCGCGTCCTGCGCGAGGCGGAGACGTTCTCGTCTCGGCTGTTCGGGCCGGTGATGGGCGTCGTCATGGGACCATCGATCCTGCAGATGGACGGTGGCGAGCATCGCAGCCATCGAAGCATCATCGGTGGGGCCTTCCGTCGGCAGGCCTTGACCGATTGGGAGAGCTCGTTCATCGAGCCGACCGTGCAAACGCTGATCGACCGGTTCGCATCGCGGGGCGACGCCGAGCTCGTGCGCGAGCTCACGTTCCACTATCCGATCCAGGTGATCGCGAAGATCCTCGGCGTGCCGGTCGAGGACTACCGTACGTTCGCGCGCCTCTCGATCGAGCTGATCAGCATCGCGGTCGACTTCGAGCGCGGGATGAAAGCGTCGCGAGACCTAAAGGAGTATCTGGCGTCGATCGTGGCCGCGCGCAGGGTGGAGCCGAAAGACGACCTGATCAGCATGTTGGTGCAGGCGGACATCGACGGCGAGCCGCTACCCGACGAAGAGATCTACGGTTTCTTGCGACTGCTGCTTCCCGCCGGCGCGGAGACCACCCAACGGCTGCTCGGCACGTTGCTGCTGGCGCTGCTTCAGAATCGCGAGCAGCTTGAAGCGGTGCGCGCGGATAGGAAGCTGCTGACGAACGCGATCGAGGAAGCATTGCGGTGGGAGTCGCCGGTGCAGATGACGTCGCGCGAGAACCTAACCGACGTCGAGCTGAGCGGCGTGCACATCCCGGCGGGTTCGCACATCTCCGTCGTCATCGGTTCGGGGAACCACGACGAAGAGGTGTTCGAAGATCCCGAGAGCTTCAACATCTTCCGCGATTGCCCGCCGCACCTTGCGTTCGGCGAAGGCCCGCACCGCTGCCTCGGCGAGCACCTCGCGCGCTTGGAGACGACGGTGGCGATGAACGCGCTGCTCGACCGGCTGCCCGACATCCGTTTGGAGCCGGGGGACAGCGACCCGCACGTGCACGGCTCCGCTTTCCGCTCGCCGAACTGCGTGCCGGTATCGTTCACGCCAGCGTGAACCGGCAAGAAGGTTTCTACAACACCGAAGCCGAGACGATGTCGGCCGACGGCGTGCGCGCGCTTCAAGAGTCGTTCCTCGGGCCGCTCGTCCAATTCTGTTACGAACAGTCGTCGCACTACCGCGCGAAGATGGACGATGCGGGGGTCAAGCCTGCCGACGTGACGAGGCTGGAAGACCTGCCGAAGATCCCCGTCACGCGCAAGCACGAGACGCAAGACCTGAAGTTCGAAGGCGTCATGACCGTCCCGTACAACCAGGCGCGCCGGATCTTCGTGTCGCCGGGACCGCAGTTCTATGCGTACGGGCCGATCCCGCAAGAGGCGAACCCGTTGCTGAAGGTGTACCACGCGATCGGGTTCCGCAAGGGCGACATCGTGATCAACACGTTCACGTACCACTTCACGCCGGCCGGCATTAACTTCGACGAGTCCCTCGGCGCGTTCGGGTGCGCGGTCATCCCGGCAGGTCCGGGTCAAACCGATCTGCAGGTAGAGACCATGTCGAAGCTGGCCGTTACAGGGTACGTCGGCACGCCGTCGTTCCTCACGATCATCGCCGAGCGCGCGCGTGAGATGGGCCTGTCGCTGCGCGACGACTTCTCGCTGGAGGTCGCGCTCACGACTGCGGAAGCACTGCCCGAGCAGCTTCGCGCGACGCTGGAGGAAACCTACGGCATGCGCGTACGGCAGCTATACGGCTCCGCCGACGGGTTGATGCCCTGCTTCGAGTGTTGGGCGGCCGACGGGATGCACATCCCCGAGATCATGATCCTCGAGATCACGGACCCGGAGACCGGAGACCCGTTGCCGCATGGGGAGCCGGGCGCGGTGACTGCGAGCGTCTTCAACCCGTACCGGCCGCTGCTGCGCTTCTGCAACGGCGACCGCGGTGTGATCATCCCCGAACCGTGCGCGTGCGGCCGCACGGCGCTGCGCATGCGCTTCGCCGGCCGGATCGATGAGGCTGCGAAGGTACGCGGGATGTTCGTGTACCCGGAGCAGATCGGGGAGGCGCTCGAGCGGTTCGGTGTCGTTTCGCCGTGGCGAGCGATCGTGTCCTCGGACGACCGCGGCTTGGACGTCTTCACGGTGGAGCTCGCTTCGGCGTTGGACGATTCGGCGCGCGAGAAGATCGCTGAGGCTGTGCGCGGGGCGGTTCGCGTTCGGTGTGACGTGGTGGGCGTGCCGGCGGTTCCGGCCGACGGGCCGCGCTTGGAGGACCGACGTGCCATCTCCTGAGGTACGGCCGAAGTGGACGACGCCATCGTCGCTGGCCGATGGCCTGGCGGCCGACTTCGACCGTCTCGAAGCGCTCGGTGAAGCGGGAGAGCTGAAGTTCGGCCGCGACTTCCGGACGAAGCTCTATGAGGTCGACGGCGGCTGGGTCTCATGGACGGCGCTGGATGACGACTTCCATTCGATGCGCGTCGCGCTGAAGTTCGACGAGACCGGTGTGGTAACGGAGGCCGGCGGGCGCATGCTGCGTCATCCCTACGAGACGTGCCCGCGCGCGATCGAGTCTCTCCGGAACCTGATCGGCGCGAACGTGGCGACGCCGGGCGCGCACAACCAGATCAAAGAGCGCGTGCCGCGCACGGAAGGCTGTCTGCATGTGGCCGACATGGTGACGATCGCGTTCCGCGCGTTCCGGATCTCGAAGGGCCACGACATGCCGAGCGGCTGGAAGGGCGATGAGGCGCGCAAGCGCATCATCGAGCTGTTGCCGAATGTGCGCGACACGTGCGTGAGCTTCGCGATAGCACTAGCCGCGCCCGATATCTAGCTGGGTTCAGATTCAGGCTGGGGATTAAGGGCCAAAGGTACGTCCGCTGCAGAGGGGTGAGGCGGCGAAGAACCTCGTCTCCGATCAGGCACGCTCGGCTTGACCCGATCGAAGGGAATCTTTGAAATCTTGTCCAGCCTTCCCGACAATTCCTTCCCGGCGACTTCGGCCAGCGTGCCGAGCGCGACGAGGAGCAGGTTTCTATGTTCGCCCGTGAAGAGATGATCGAAGGCTGGTGCACTCCACGCAGCGCCACCCGGTAGCGCATCGAAGCAGACCAGCTCCGTGGTCTGGAGAAGATCTCTTGCGATTGTCGCGTTCCCTCGCAGCCGCTCCACAAGGTCGATGTATCTGTCCATCCAGTTGGGGGCCTCGGCAACCAGCTCTCGGAGCGCTGGCACATCGTAGGAGAGCCTTCGTGCGCCGGCGTCGACGTATGAACGATGGATCTGCTCCACATGGTGACCAAGTAAATCATCAGCGCGGCTTAGAACATCAAGAATGTGGTCGTCATCTGGATTTCCGGTCGTAACCGCCATTTCTAGCCGGCGCCTTAGCTCTGGGTTGGGAACGGTTTCGGACCAGCCAGCATGAATCAGGCCCGCCAGCACGAGGGCCGTGAGCGCATGTCCAGCAAGAACGGCTCCTGCTGGCTCGGGGA
>DATGHY010000172.1:0-6504 GCA_035307625.1 Actinomycetota bacterium | reverse complement strand
TTCCTTCCGTACGGCACCGGCGTGTTGCTCGTGAAGGAAGGCGAGCGGCTTCGAGAGGCGCACCGAGCGAAAGGCGATTACCTGCAAGACCTCGCGCCGGAAGGCGACATCCCCAACTTCACCGACTACTCGCCGGAGCTCTCTCGCGACTTCCGCGGCCTCCGCGTGTGGCTGCCGCTGAAGCTGCACGGCATCGAGGCGTTCCGAACCGCACTCGACGAAAAGCTTGATCTGACGCAAGTGCTCTACGCCTCGCTGAAGGATGAGCCGGGGTTCGACGTTCCGTGGGAACCCGAGCTAACGGTCGTCCCGTTCCGCTATCTCCCCAAGACCGGCGTTGCCGATGTGTTCAATCAGAGGCTGCTCGAACGGATCAATGCTTCGAAGCGGATCTTCTTGTCGAGCACCCGGTTGAACGGCGACTTCTGGTTGCGCGCGTGCATCGTCAGCCATCGGACGCATCGGGATCGGGTCGATGAGGCGATCCAGATCATCACGAGCGCGGCGCGCGCGCTCGATGCTTCTTGACCTTCGCCGAATCGTCGTCGGTCTCGTGTGACTCGGGCGGCACCTGCACGACCTTGCCCTCCGCGACCGCGCGAAGCGCGCGATAGAGCGCCGTCTCCTTCACGTTCTCTGCGGACGACGGGAGGTCGACTTCGAAGCCGACTTCGCCGGCGTCAGCGTCGTACACGCGCGCACCGAGGTTCTCGAGCAAGTCGCGGATCGGCTGGTTCTCGGCGAGGGCTTCACCGACGAAATGTGTGATGCCGCTGGAGAGGGCGGATGCGCCGAGCAGTTGCAGCAGGATCGTTCCCGCGCCGCGGCCTTGGTACTCGTCGACGACGACGATCGCGGCTTCGGCCGCGGTGGGATCGTCCCGCATGCGCACGTAGCGCGCGACGCCGATGCCGGTGCCCTTCTCCACTTCGAATCCGACCCATGCGAAATGATCGACGTAGTCGATCTCGGTGAGGTACCGCAGCAGCGGCGTGCGCAGCTTGTCCATGTACCCGAGGAAGCGGCGGAAGCGCGACTGAGCGGACAGGCGCGCGAATCCTTCGACCAACAGATCCTTGTCTTGCGGCACGATCGGACGGACGAGCATCTGCGTCCCGTCCTTCAGCGTTAGCGTCGTCGTGTGGGACTGGATGAACTCGGGCGTGGGCGGCGTCGCCATGGGAGTGGGTATATCACCGGTTTGACCGGCGCGCGCGCGACGATAATCCTTTGCGGCACACATCGCGAGGAGGACCGGTGGCCGCGAGCATCTACGAGATCGGTGACGTTCCGCCGCTGGGCGAGATCCCCGGGCGTATGTACGCGCAGGTTATACGGCCCGAACGCTTCGGGGAGCCCGAGAAGGCATTCCAGGTCGAAGAGATCGAGGTCCCGGAGGTCGGGCCGTACGACGCGCTCGTGCTCGTGATGGCGGCCGGCATCAACTACAACAACGTGTGGGCTGCGCGCGGCGTGCCGATCGATGTCACGAAGGTGCACTCGAAGTTCGGCGAGCCGTCGGACTTCCACATCGGCGGCTCCGACGCGTCGGGCGTCGTGTACGCGGTCGGCAACGAAGTAACGAACGTGAAGGTCGGTGACCACGTTGTCATCCACTGCGGGCAGTGGGACGTGGAAGCAGTCGACGACGGCGCGGACCCGATGTTCGATCCGTCGTTCCGCATCTGGGGCTACGAGTCGAACTGGGGATCGTTCGCGCAATTCACCAAAGTGCAAGCGCACCAATGCATGCCGAAAGCGCCGCACCTGACGTGGGAAGCAGCAGCGGCGCCGACGCTGGTCGGTGCGACGGCGTACCGGATGCTGCACGGCTGGCCGCCGAACGAAGTGCAAGCGGGCGACGCGGTTCTGGTTTGGGGCGGAGCCGGCGGCCTCGGTTCGATGGCGATCCAGATCGCGGCGCTTGCGGGCGCCGAGCCGGTCGCCGTGGTTTCGAGCGATGAGAAGATCGAGTTCTGTAAGAAGCTCGGCGCCGTCGGCGTGATCAACCGCAAGAACTTCGACCACTGGGGAATGCTGCCGCACTGGACCGACAACGATGCGTTCAACACCTGGCTCGGCGGCGCGAAGAAGTTCGGCAAAGCGTTCTGGGACGCGCTCGGGGACAAGCGGTCGCCTGCGATCGTGTTCGAGCACCCCGGCGAGTCCACCGTTCCGACGAGCATCTTCATGTGCGACACGGGCGGCATGGTCGTGATCTGTGCGGGCACGAGCGGCTACAACGCGGTCGTCGACCTCCGCTACCTCTGGATGCGTCAGAAGCGGTTCCAGGGCTCGCACTTCGCGAACGACGAGCAGTCCTACGCGTTCAACGATCTCGTGGTGCAGGGCAAGATCGACCCGTGCCTCGGCCGCGTGTTCAGCTTCGAGGGGATCAGCGAGGCGCACCAGCTGATGTCCGAGAACAAGCACCCCGAAGGCAACATGGCGGCGTTGGTGAGCGCGAAGACCGAAGGCCAGACGGCTTAGCTGAGGTCCATCCCGCCGACGAAGCGGTCGGCGAGCGCGCGATCGCCCAGCACCTCGACGCGATCGAGCGGGATGCGGCGCCACAGCGCCAGCAACACGTCCGACGCTTTGCCTCTGATCGCGGCGTCGCCTTTCGCGTGAGTCGGCTCGGCGCGCGCGCCCTCGGGGGCAAGCGTGATCACCCACTCGGCAGGCGTGTCGGTGGCGTGCACGTGGACCGTCTCACCGTTCCCGGTCTGGGGCTCGTCTTGCACGACCATCAACGTGTCGAAGAACTCGGCGATGCCGTCGGCGGCAAGCCACGGCTCGATCTCGTTCGCGTCGCCGACGGCGTCTTCGCCGTCCCAACGATGCACGGCGGTCTCTTGCGCCATCCGTCGCTGCCAGAAGCCGACCGACTGATCGGGCGGGAACCACGTCCAGACCTTCTCGGACGCGTCGTGTTGCTCCAAGACCTTCGACAGTTTCTCCGCGCCGTCGAGGAACCATTCGGCGATCGCGTCGTCTGAGGGCCGCTCGATATCGAATCCTGAGGGGCCGTAGGGATGTTCGGTGATCAGCCAGATGCGGTGACGGTGTATGCCGCCGACATGCCACACGAGATCGGACACGGACCATTCGGGGCAGCTCGGAACCATCGGCGCTAACGCCTTTCGAGCGGCCTGGGCCAACGCCGCGCTTTCGCGCCGTAGTGCAGTTACGTTTTCTTCGGGAGTCATCCGTGTGCTCGTGCGTTTGTCACCGGAGCACCCTATACGTGCGCCTCATGACAAACGTAGCTCGGCCAGCACCTCGTCGAGCCATTTCAAGTAGGTCTGCTCGACCGCGATGCCCAATCGCAGCGTCATCAGCTCGTAGGGGACCTCGGGATTGTCCGCTAGTTCGAGCAGCTTGCGGATCCCTTCGTATTCGGCCAGCTGGCTCATGTGGTAGTCGCGTTGGTCGAGCAGCATCGCGCGCAACCCGTCGAGATCGCCGTGCGCCGCGAAGAAGACCTTGGCCAAGGCTTCGTCGCGCAGCTCGGGGAACGAGGCGGGGGAGCGGAGCCATTCGTTGACGGCCTTCCGCCCCTTCGGCGTCAGTGAAAGGATTCGCTTGCGTCGTCCACCCGGTGCGTCCTTCTCCTTGATGTAGCCGTCGCGGAGCAGCCGTTTGGCTTGCTGGTAGACCTGGCTGTGGGCGGCGCTCCAGAAGTAGCTGACCGAGATCGCCATGACCTTCTTGATGTCGTAAGCGGAGGCGGGCCCCCACAGCAGGAACGCCAGGAAGATGTGGTCCCCGGCGGGCAGCTCGGAATCTTGTCTTGACATAGTCCAAGTTGGATTATACAGTCGCGGTCGGCATAGTCCAGATTGGACTATGGCTCCGAGGGAAGGGGCGGCCATGGCCATCAAGACCACGGAAGGTTGGGTTCCGACCGAGGCGACCGAGCGCATCAGCGCGCGCGTGCGCTGGGAAAACATCGTGCAGGACATCAACTGGGACCAGGCGGTCCTGCGCCTCGCACCGCCGAAGCTGCCCGACTACGTGAAGTCCTCGATACACGGTTTGGCGGGCGGGTACTCCGTGCCGATGGCCGCGGCCTCGTGGGATCCGGTCGTCACCGAGATCTTCGCCGAGTACTTCGAGTCCGAAGAGCTCCAGCGCGACCTGCTCACCGCCCAAGTCGATTCCATCCCCAGGCGGATCCTGGATGTCGCGTGCGGAACGGGGGAGAGCACCCTCGCGTGGCGCCGGCGCTTCCCGCGCGCGCAGATCACCGCGATCGACGTCTCGCCGTACATGCTCGCCGTTGCCGAACGGAAGCTCGCGGACGATCGCAACATCGAAGTGCGTTGCCTGAACGCGGAGCATCTTCCCTTCAGGGACGGTTCGTTCGATCTCGTGACGGCGAGCCTGTTGTTCCACGAGCTGCCGGAAGACGTCTCGCCCGCGATCCTCGATGAGCTGCGTCGGGTGTGCAGGCCGGGCGGCGAGATCGCAGTGATGGAACCGTTCCAGGTCGGCGGGAAAGCGTTGAAGCCGATCGCGTTCCCCGAGCCGTACTTGAAGGACTTCCTCGGAACGGATTGGGACTTCGCGTTCAAGGCCGCCGGGTTCGGCGCGATCCAGACGCTGGAGTACGGCGAGGGCTGGATCCGGACGGCGACCGCCTTCTAACCGTCTTTCGTCGAGCAGCCTTCTGCGACCCACGCTTCAACGCCTTGCGCGGCGGCGCTTTGGCGGGCGCGCGTCTCGCTGGCCGTGCGACGCGCTCTTGATCGATCGTGACGCTCGAGGCTTCGAGGAAACCACCGACGAGATTCGCTTCGTCTTCGAGCGCTGTCTGCAGTCTTGGGCCCGGAGTGTCGTAGAGCTGGATCGCGATCGTGATGCGATCGCCGGCACCGCGGAACGACCAGGTGCCGTGCACCTCGCCCTCGATCAACACCATCGGCATCGCGTTGCCGACGCCGTCGTACGTCTCGGATAGCAGGCTCGAGTGCACGAAGCGCGCGCGCCCGGTCGGCGCGTACCCCATGGTGTAGCAGTCGAGCTTGGGCAAGAGGCTAACCCGGCCGAGGTGCGCGCGCGTTCCGTCGAGCGCGCGCTCGTCTCGTCGATGGATCATCAATCCGTCGGCGAGCGGGGCGGGGTCTTGTGCATCGAGCGCGTTCGCCGCTTCGTCCGGCTTCACGCCGGCCCACCACGCGAAGTCTTCGTACGTCACCGGACCGAACGCGGTGAGGTATTCGCCGGCGAGCCACGCGAGCGCCTGCTCTTGCGGGATGTTCTTCATCTCCTTGCCGACCCACACCTTGGTGGCGGCGTACGTGAAGTCGTTCGAGCGGATGTTCGGTGACTTGATCCGAAGGAGCACACCTTCGGAGCTCATCGCGTTCAGAACGGGCGCGAGATCCTCGGGCGGCGAGCGCAGCGCTTCATGGATCTCGTCGATCGTCTTGGGGAAGCCGGCGGCGAGGAGGACTTCACGCCGGAGGTTCTTGTAATCCTCTTCGTTGATGCCGGCGCGCCTGAGCGCGGAGCGATACGGCGCCTCGTTGCGCGTCGCCGCAAGGATGGCGGGCGCCGTTTCCATCGGAACCATGAAGGTCTTCTGCCGCATGGCCGGGATGCGCGCGGCGCGTTTGGTGCTGATGACGCCCTCGACGGCTGCGCCCTTCAAGAGGCGCGGAACTCGCGCCAGAAGGGAGAGTGGTCCGGACGGGTTGTGGCTGCTCACGCCGATGACGGAATGCAAGCAGTCCTCGACGCCGCGGCAGGTGCGATCGAGACGTTGACGCCGCCAGCTGAACCAGCGCGCGCGCTCGAGAAGGTCTTTATCCACGCGGCGAGGTTATCGCGCGCGCACCGCGCGCGGCAGCAACGGATTCATGTCAGTGTCAATCAGCTACGGGCACGGCCGTCCACCGCTGACGATCGGCCTCGAGATTGGCGATGATGGCTCGCAGCTCTTCAGATGGTGGTTTCCGCCTGATGTTCCAGCCGTCACTGAGAACCGCGGTCCTGATGGGACGTCGGCCTTTCAAGTTGATGTAGCCGGTTGGAGAGACCTCACCGCGTATGGAGAAGCCGGTGACCTGTTCCCATGGGAAGCTTCGATGGATGCTCGAAGGCTGGAGGACCGTCACACCTTCGGCAGACGTCGTCACACGCATGCGGGCGAAACCGAGGGCCAGTGCGAGCCAGTAGGCAGCAAAGACGCTGCCGATGACGACATTTCCCCAGCGGCCAGTTTGTGCCGGGCGAACAGCGTTTAAGACTGCCGAGATGAACTGCCCTCCAAAGAGCACTCCGAAGGCCCAGACTGGCCAGCGACGGTTGCGACCCCCAAGCCGGTAGATCTTTGCTTCGTCGGCCGAGGTCACCCCATCACACGCGGATGATCAGGGCATCGCCTTGGCCGCCGCCGCCGCAGAGCGCCGCTGCCCCCACGCCACCGCCGCGCCGCTTCAGCTCGTACGCGAGGGTCAAGATCAGGCGCGCGCCGCTCATCCCGATGGGGTGACCGAG
>DATGHY010000171.1:0-11002 GCA_035307625.1 Actinomycetota bacterium | reverse complement strand
GAATCCCGTTAAGAGGTATTGGTGGCGTCTCCATCATCGTCAGCAGCATTGGCGTCGGCGCCCTCATCATCACGATTACGTCCCAGGGTCCTATCAGCTGGGAGGTTCGGGTTGGCCCCACGACCACGACGACGTTCCACTCACGACGCGCGGAAAGATCATCTACTACTCCCTGGTGATGCTTCTGATTGCCGGGGTCATATTGGTAATCGCTTCACACCAGTGACTTCGAAAAGAGCAGCGCGCGCTCCGAGAGAAGCGCGCGCTGCCTGTGAGAGAGGGGCCTCAGCCCAGCGTTACCGTTACCGTCCGCTGCTCGGTCCCGCGAAGAACCGCCAGCTCGATCGTCTTGCCGGCCTGCTCGAGCGCATCGTGCAACTGATCCGCGTTCGTCAGCGTGGTGCCGCCGGCCGCGGTGATGAGATCGCCCTGCTCGATGCCGGCCTTCCCCGCTGCACTGTCGTCTTCGACGAACCGTACGAGCAGCCCGTCGGCGTCCGGCAGCCCGACCGACCGGCGCAGGTTGCGCGCGACCTCGGGCGGGACGATGCCGACGCCGAGGCGCGGCCGTGACGGTGTCTCGCCGCGTGAGAGCTTGTCGACGCGCGCGCGCAACGAATCATCGGCGGGGATCGCAAGGTAGAAACCCTCGCCCAAACGGTTGGTATTGATGCCGAGCAGCTTGCCGTCCGGGTCAACGGTCGGTCCGCCGGACGATCCGGGGAGGAGCGGTGCGGTGTGCTCGACACTGCCGGCGATACGGCTGCCCCGCGGACCGCGGAAGCTGCGCTGCGTTCCGGAGATGTAGCCGACGGTGACACGGAGGCCGTGCCCGCCCGGGTTGGAGAGCGCGAAGACCGGATCGCCGATCTCCGATGCCGCGCCGTTCCATTCGACCGGCGGGATGCCCTTCGTGTCGGCCGACAGCACTGCGATGTCGCCGTCGACGTCGACCCCGAGGACCGATGCAGCTTCCGTGCGGCCGTCGTGGAACGTGACGGAGACTTCGTTGCCCCGCAGGTTGTGCGCGTTCGTCAGGATGCGGCCGTCGGCGACCACCACACCGGATCCGATCCCGCGATGGTTCCCGACGCCGACCACAGCCTTCTCGAGCTTGCCGCGCACGTCTTTGATCGATGCCTGTACTTCCGTGAGGACGCTCATCCCCTACCCTCCTGCTCGACTTACTTGCAGATTGCAAGTTACTATCTACCTGATGAGAGAGCAAGCGGTTACCGGGCAGCGGACGGACTACGATGCCGCTATGCAGGAAAAACGGCCCTCGGAGACGGCGCTGGAAGCCGCACTGGAGCGGATCGGGGAGCGCTGGGCGCTCCTGCTCGTGGACGCCTTGCTCGAAGGGCCGAAGCGGTTCAACGACCTCTTGGATCTGGTGCCGGGGATCGCGCCGAACATCCTGTCCCAGCGCCTGAAGCACCTCGAGCGCGAAGCGATCATCATCGCGCGTCCGTATCAACGACGGCCGGTTCGGTATTCGTACGAGCTGACCGCAGCCGGCCGGGAGCTCGCCGGCGCCTTGCGCTTGCTGGCCCAGTGGGGCGCGCGCGGATCCGGTCAAGCCGCGCTGCGGCACGCGACGTGCGGGAGCGCGTTAGAAGCTCGCTGGTATTGCCCGACGTGCGCGCGCACCGTGGACGACGCGGAGCCGGCGGAGGTTCGGTACCTCTAGCCGACGTGCACGCTCGGTCCGCCGCCGATATCCGCCGATCCGTGATCCTCGCCCAGACGCGAAAGGCGTCTCCGCGACGTCAGCGCCGTGACGGCGAAGACGACGCTGAACAGCGCCGCGGTAACGAGAACGATCGTCGCCCCGCTGGGGACGTCGTTGTAGTACGAGATGTACACGCCGAGGACGCTGCACAGCGCTCCGATAACCGAGGCCGTTACGACGAGCTTGCCGAACGAGTCTGTAACGAGTCGCGCCACGATGGCCGGAACCACGATGATCGCCGCGATCAGCGTCACGCCCAGGAGCTGGAGCGTGGAGACGATCGTCGCCGCCATGACCAGAGCGAACAGCGTGTCGTATCGCTTTGAATTGACGCCGTACGCGTCGGCAACCTCCGGGTCGAACGTGATGAAGAGCAGCTGGCGATAGCGGAAGAAGACGACCGCCGCCACGAAGACCGTCACTCCGAGCAAGACGAACAAGCCGTTCGTCGTCACTCCGAGGATGTTCCCGAACAGCGCCGCATCCGGGTTCAAGGTGAACATGTGTGGGTGACTGATCAGCGCGACGCCGACCGCGAACGACGCGGTCGTGACCACGCCGATCGCTGCATCGGCGCCGATCTGACGCCGTCTCGAAACGCCGTTGATCAGCAGCGCAGACAGGAAGCCCCACACTCCGGCGCCGAGGTAGAAGTTGACGTTGATGGCGTAGCTGGCGACCGCTCCTCCGAAGATCGCATGTGAGAGGCCGTGACCGATGTACGACATCCGTCGCAGCACCACGTAGACGCCGACGAGGCCGCAGAGCGCCCCTGCGAGGAAACCGGCGATGAGCGCGTGGCGGGAGAACCCGAGATGCCACGGATCGGTGAGGTAGTGCATCAGGCCCCTCGCTCGTGAGAATGGCCGGAGCCTTCTCCGTGCCGGTGCGGGGGAGGCTGCTCGCCGAAGTGCGCGGCCGGTATCTCTTCGGGGTGTTGGGCGCGCGCGTGCTCGTCTTTGAATGCGGACGGCAGGTCGCCGATGAGCAACATGCCTTCCTGTTGGATCACGACCATGTCCGCACCGTATAGCTGCGAAAGCACGTCCGGCGTGAGCACTTCCTGGGGCGTCCCCACCGCGATCAAGCGGCGGTTGATGCAAACGAGGCTGGGCAAGTGCGCTGCCACCGCGTTCAGATCGTGCGTCGTCAGCACGATCGCGATCCCTTCGTGGTTCAACGAGTGCAGCAGATGCAGGATGTCGTGACGCGTCTTCACGTCGACACCCGCGGTCGGTTCGTCAAGGAGGAGCAGCTCGGGTTTGCGCATGAGCGCGCGCGCGATGAATGCGCGTTGCTGCTGTCCGCCGCTCAGATTGCGGATGTGCCGGTGCGCGAGGTCGCCGATCCCGAGTTTGCGCATGATCTCCTGAGCCTCTGCGCGGGCGGACGCCGGCGCCCACGGCACGAGCCGTCGGTCGGCTGCTCGCCCCAAGAGGACGACCTCTTCGACCGTGACGGGGAAGTTCCAATCGATCGCTTCGATCTGCGGAACGACGGCGAGCCGTACCTTGCTGCCGTTTCCCCCGACGCGGACGGACCCTGCAGCCGGTTTCGTGGTTCCCGAGATGAGCTTGAGCATGGTTGTCTTACCGGCACCGCTCGGGCCGACGACGCCGACGAACGCGCCTTCTGGGATGGTCAGACTGACGCGGTCGAGGACCGCGCCTTCACCGTAGGTGAAAGAGACATCCTTGAACTCGACGATCGGGTGATGCATCGCGGCTAATCGTAGGCGCTGTGCGTCGGGATGCCGTTCAACGCGCTCGGGTCGCCGCCGAGGTCCGTGACCATCGTCTTGACGTCGTAGACCATCAACCCGACGTACGAGTGGTCGGGGCCGCCGACGTCGCCGGGAAGATCGTCGTCGCGCAGCGTTGCTTCATACTTCGCCCCGGTGTCCCGACCGATCTGTGCAAGCACCGGGCTGGGGAAGACTTCGCTACCGAAGATCGCGGGGACCTGCTCCGCTCTGATCTGTGCGATGAGCGCGGCAACCTCTTTGCCGGACGGCTCAGCGAAGTCGGATGGCTGGATCGCACCGATCACGCGCATGCCGTAGTGCTTGGCGAAGTACGCGAACGAGTCGTGATACGTCAGAAGCACGCGGTTCTTCGGCGGGATGGTATTGATCGCAGCTTGAACTGCGTTATCGAGGCGGTTCAGTAGCGCTAGGTAGGCCGTCGCGTTCGTGCGGAACTGCACTGCTCCGGCGGGATAAGCGGCGATGAGCTGGTCGCGGACCAGCTCCGCGTACTTGGTCGCGAAAGTAACGTCCATCCACAGGTGCGGGTTCGGCTTGCCGCCTGATCTCGGGAACGAGAAGTCGTACACGTACTGGCTCGCACTGATGACGTGGGGTCCGAGCTCGTAGATGATCGCGCCGGACTTGTGGGTCGCCTGCGCGAGATGAAGGGTCGGGTCTTCGAGGTCGAGGCCGTTCAAGAAGATGACGTCAGCCATTCCGAGAAGACGTGCGGTCGCGGGGGTTGGCTCGAATGTGTGCGAGTCGACACCTTCGGGGATCAACCCGTCTACGTGAACGACGTTCCCCGCGATGTTGCGGACGATGTCGGTGATCGGCGAAACGCTGGCAACGACTTCGAACCCCGTAGGTGCCTTGCTACCGCCACCGTTCGAGCAGCCGGCGAGGACGACCGCGAACACGGCCACGGCCATCGAGAGCTTCTTCACAGGAACAGCCTAAAGGCGTTGACAACCGTTTGCAGATGCAAGTCATTTGCAATAGTGAGAATCCCGGTCAGCTGCGGCAGCGGCGGCAGATGCCGAAGATCGCGAAGTGCGTCAGGTCCGCTTCAAAGCCCGATCGGGACATGACCTGCTTGCGGACCGGCTCCATGAGCTGGACGTCGACCTCTTCGATCGACCCGCACTGCCGGCACACCAAGTGCTGGTGCTCGACGCCTGAGGTCGGGTGGTACTGGCCGACGGAGTGTCCAAGGTGCGCGTGGCAGATCAAGCCGAGGTCTTCCAGCAAGTCTAAGTTTCGGTAAACCGTCGACAGGTTCACCCCACGGAAGCGCTTCCGCACACGCTCGTGGATCTCTTCCGCGGTCAGGTGCTTCTTCGCCGCGTACACGGTCTCGAAGATCAGCTGGCGCTGCGGTGTCATGCGGTGGCCGCGCGCGCGCACCTCGCCGAGGAGCTCGTCCATCGAGGGTGAGCTTCTCGCTGCGGTGAAGCCTGAACGTTGTGCGCGCGCCATGACTCGAGGATATCTGGCACCGACAACCAGCGTTTAGCCTTTCGCCATCAGGGGAGGCATTGGGTGGAACGAAGAAAGGAGCTCGACCATGCAGGTGGAGGAGAAGCAGCAAGACATGCAGGCAGCTCAGCAGGAGAAAGAGATGTGCTGCGACGACTCCGGACGCACGGCCGATGAGCACCGCGCGGAGTCACCAGACGGGAAGTGCTGTATCGACGGCTGACCGCTATCAGATGAACAGAAGGGGCCTTTAGGGGGCCCCTTCTTTCATTCAGACGCGGGTCCGCGGAACTCCGGGGCGCGCTTCTCGCGGCGCGCGGCGACGCCTTCCCGGACGTCGGGACCACCGAAACCGAGGAATTCGAACGCCAGCGAAGCGTCGAAGATCGGTCCCGCCATCCGCAGCCAGTTGTTCAGCGTGTACTTCGTCCAGCGGATCGCGCTCTGCGAGCCGGTGACCAGCTGCCGCGCGATCGCCAGCGCGCGCGCTTCCAGCTCGGAATCCTCGACGCATAGCGACACGAGCCCGATCCGTTCGGCTTCTTCGCCCGACAACGGCTCACACGTCAGCAGGTGGTACTTGGCTTTGGCCATCCCGCAGAGCAGCGGCCACACGATCGCGGCGTGGTCGCCGGCAGCGACACCCAGCCGCGTATGCCCGTCGATGATGCGCGCCGTCTTAGAAGCGATGGATACATCGGCGAGCAGCCCGACCACCAGGCCCGCGCCGACCGCCGGGCCCCGCATCGCCGACACGATCGGCTTCGAGCAGTCGACGACGTTGTAGACGAGATCGCGCGCCTCTTTCATCACGCGGATCCGCACGGCGAAATCCTCTGCCATCGACTGAACGAGGTCGAGGTCGCCGCCCGCCGAGAACGCCTTTCCCTCACCTTCGACGATAACCACGCGCGTGTCCGGATCGCGGTCGATCTCGTCCCATACCGTCGCAAGGTCTCGATGCATCTGCGCGTCGGCCGCGTTGAGCTTGCCCGGCGCGCTCATGATCAAGCGAAGGATGCCGGGCTCGGGCCGCTCGAACTTCAGGCTTGGGAAAGCGTCGTAACGATCGGGCACAGCCATCGCCTCCTCGGAAAGATGCACGGAGCATAGATGTGTCGTCCATCGGCGCGGAAGGTAGCCTCTGCACGCGATGCCAGCCCCTCGAGTCGCCGTCGTTCCGGAGGTTCCGCTGTTCGCGGATGCCGCGGTCGACGGCGGCGCCGCCTCGAGCGCGGCCGACGAAGCCGATGCGATCGTGTGGAGCAATCCCGTCGATGCCGAGGGCCTGCGCGCGCTGCTGGAGACGTCACCCGCTCGGTGGATACAGCTTCCGTTCGCCGGCATCGAGCGGTTCTTCGACGCCGGCGTGATAACCCCGGATCGCACCTGGACGTGCGCGAAGGGCATCTACGGGCCGGCGACTGCCGAACACGCTCTCGCGTTGTTGCTGGCTGGTGCACGCCTGCTGCACGAGCATGCCCGCCGCACGAGCTGGTGGCCGCCAGAACGGATCAACGAATCGCGCCGGCTGGCGGGAACGACCGTATTGATCGTGGGCACCGGCGGCATCGGGCAATCGTTGGCGCGGATGCTCGAGCCGCTCGACGCGAAGATCATCGCGGTCAATCGGTCGGGCAAACCGATGCACGGCGCAGTCCTCACGGGGACGACCGACGCCTTGCCGGATCTCGTCCCCGACGCGGACTTCATCGCGCTCGCGCCTGCCTTGACGCCCGAGACCCATCACCTCATCGACGCCAAGCTGCTCGCGCATATGAAGAGCGACGCGTGGATCGTCAATGTCGGGCGTGGCGGGCTGATCGACACCGACGCGCTGGTCGATGCGCTGCGCGCGCGAACGATCGCAGGCGCAGGCCTCGACGTCACCGATCCCGAGCCGCTGCCCGACGGCCATCCCCTATGGACGATGGACAACATCATCATCACGTCGCACACGGCGAACACCGCGCGCATGGCGATGCCCGAGCTCGCCGCGATGATCAAGGAGAACGTCGCGCGCTTCGCGCGCGGTGACGAGCTGATCGGCCTCGTCGACCCAACGCTCGGGTACTGAACCTCCAGGAAGTTCGAGGTACTAACTGTTCAACGGGATGAGCTCGACGACCGCGTTGTAGTCGGGGACGCCGCACTGCGGGTCGAGCACCCCGCGCTTCAGGACCGGCTGTGCCTCCGGCCAGTGTGCTTGGACGTTGCGGGGCTTGATGTCGGCGATCTTCGCGCGGCCGCGCATCTCACCTTGCGCGCTGCGCACGATCACGGGGGCGCCGTCCGCAAGACCGAGCGCGCTCGCGTCGGCCGCCGAGATAAGAACGTCGTCGCGGACGGCTCCCGTCAACGGATCGCGCGCGCGATGGATCATCGAGTTGAACTGCTTGCCGCGGCGCGTCGACATCATGAACTTGCCGTCCGGCAAGGACGCTTCAGGAGGACGGACGACTGCGAAGAGCGCGCGCCCGTCATCCGTCGGGAAGACGCCGTCGCGGCACAGGATCCTGCCGCCCCACTGGACGTGGTCTCCCTTGCGCTCGAGCTTCTCGATACCGGCGTACAGCGGAACGACCCGTGCGATCTCGGATCGAATCTCGGCGCTGGAACCCGCGTGGATGGAGCGCGCGCGGTCCGGCCGGACGCGCTCGGCCACCTTCATGAAGATCTCCCACTCGCTTTGCGCTTCGCCGGGACGCGGGCCTGGGATCTCGGGCGAAAAGATGATCTCGCGCTCGGTCGTCGTTTCCGTTCCTCCGGCGCGCGTCTCGTAGCGCGTGCGAGCCGGAAGGATCATCGCCCAATCGCGAGGCTCGACGAGCATCTGCGACGTCAGAACGATGTCTTGGTGGATCCGATGCGGGATGCGGGCGAGGGCTGCTCGAACGTGATCCGGTTCGGGAAGCGTCTCCAGGAAGTTGCCGCCGGCCGACCACATCACGTCGATCTCACCGAACGCTGCGGCCTCGATCTGCTCGGCAGCGCTGAGCCCCGGTGTGGACGGCACATCGAAGCCCCACAGCTTCGACATCTGCTTCGCCGACCCGTCGCTGACGGGGCGGCCGCCCGGGAACATGTTCGGGACGCAGCCGACTTCGGCTCCGCCCTGAACGCCGGAATGCCCCCGGATCGGCATCACGCCCGAGAACTCGCGCCCGATCAAACCCCGCGCAAGCGCAACGTTGAGGATCGCGTGAACGGTATCGACGCCGTGCCGGTGCTGCGTCACCCCCATCGACCACACGAAGATGACGTTCTTCACGCGCGCAAGCATGTCGGCGAATCGCTCGATATCGGCGCGCGACGCGCCGCTCGAGCGTTCGATCTCCGTCCACGACGAGGCGCGCAAGGCCTGCTCGACCTCCGAGAACCCGGATGTATGTGCGTCGACGTACGCTCGGTCCACCTGCTCGCGCTCGATCAGGACCTTGAGCACTCCGTTGAAGAAGGCGAGATCGCCGCCGGTCTGAACCCGGTAGTACTCGTCGCAGATCTTCGTGCCGAACAAGACCGACTCGACGACGCTCGGCACCCAATACCGCATCATCCCGGGCTCGCGGTATGGGTTAACGACAGCGACGCGCGTGCCCTTCTTCTTCGCGTAGAAAAGGTACTTCGTCGTTACCGGCTGGTTGTTCGCGACGTCGCTACCCACGAAGACGATCAGATCGGATCCGATCCAGTCCTTGTACGAGCACGTCGACGCGGCGACTCCGAGGGACTGCTTCATCGCGACGGTCGACGCCGCGTGACAGAGGCGCGCCGCATTGTCGATGTTGTTGGTCCCCAGGGCGCGCGCGACCTTCTGCGCCATGTAGTAGACCTCGTTGGTGATGCCCCGGCTCGTCAGGTAGAAGGCCGTGCGCGCGGGGTCCGCTTTGCGAAGCTCATCGGCCGCGAGCCGGATCGCTTCATCCCACGAGATCCGCACGTACCCGGGCGTACCCGCGCGCCACAGCATCGGATACCCGAGACGTCCGAGATCGCGCATCTCCGCGCTCGAAAGACGCGAAACGTTGCCGACGTCGGCGAGCATGGATGGGTCCATCGCGTCCATCGTGTTCAGCCGTAAAAGGTTGAGGCGGACCGTGCACAGGTGCACGCCGTCCATCGTGAAATCGTGGAGGCCGACGGTTCCGAGCGCGCATCCGTCGCACGTGCCGTCGCGAAGGATCCGCCACGCGTACAGAGGATGCGTCTTGTTCTCGACGGCGATCTTCGCCATCTCAGCGAAATGGTTGGGCTTGATCTCGCCGATGCCGTACGGGATCGGGCCGACCCAATCCTTCGTTCGCTTGCGCTGCTTCACCCGGCGAGTCTACCCCGCGCGCAGAGGCGGCCCGGGGCTACGAACCGGTCGAACGTCCGACGAGCACGCGCGTATATCCAAGCGGCCCTTCGGTGCTGCGCACGTCTTCGTACCCGGCCTTGGTCATCAAAGACTTCACGGTGCGCGCGAGGTACGAGCCGACCTCTATGAGCAGCCAGCCGCCCGGCCGAAGCCAGTCGTGTCCTTCGTCCGCGGCGATGCCGGCCAGGTACGTGCCATCTTTGGAGTTGTCCGTCAGCGACTCGGCCGGCTCGTAATTACGGAGCTCGGATGGAAGCTCCTCGACCTCGTGCCCGGCGACGTACGGCGGATGGATCGTCACGGTATCGACGCGGCCGCGAAGCGATCGGGGCAGGGGCTCGAACAAGCTTCCCAAGTGGAAGTGAACGTTGAGGCCGAGCGCGCGCGCGTTCGCCCGCGCTTGCTTGAGGGGCGCCGGCGAGATGTCGGTCCCGTGGACGTCCGCGCGCGGCAGAGCGTGCGCGATCGACAGCGGGATCGGGCCGATGCCGGTGGCCAGGTCCACCGCGACAGGGCGAGCACGCCGGCGGAGCCGCCTGATCGCTTGCTCGGCCAGGAACTCACTGGTCGCGCGCGGGACGAAGGCGCCGGGTCCGATCTTGAGCCGAAGGTCGCGGAACTCGGTCCAGCCGAGGATGTAGGGGACGGGCTCGCCGCTGGCGCGCCGCTCGACAAGCCGGTGGAAACGCCGTTGCGCCGGCGGCGGAACCTCCTCATTAGCTCTCGGCTTGCGCCCGAGGGCCAGCTCGAGGAACTGGCGCGCTTGGTCGCGCTCGTCTCCCGTCCAGCTCAAGTTGTCCTTCGAGCGGAGGATCGTCTTGCGCGCGTCTTCGATGAGCTTCTCGACCTTCACAGCGCGCGATTCTACCCATCTTCCGTCTTTGTCAACGCGCGCTACGCGCTCGTTTCATAACTTCTCGGTCACATCCGACCGACCGATCTGCATCAGCGAGAGGTGTTCCGCCGAGCGAACAACGTCTGTACCGCTCGACGGAGCCGCCGCGTTCACCGCCAATCGCGATAGTCTCTCGTCGTTCATAAGCGGGGGTCCTCACGTGAATCAGCGGGCTGATGCTCTTGCCGAACTATTGCATGAGGCAGGCGAGACACATCACATCGTGTACAAGATCGTCGACGGTAACGACCTCGACTGGGCTTCCTGGTACGCGGATTGGCTCATCAACCTGAGCGCGCTTCCGACGATCCTCGGAGGACCCCCCGTCCGCAGCGAGCTCGTCTGGAAGCTGGTCGATCTCGATAAGGCATACACGGCGCAAGCTCCGGACGAGAAGTGGGAGCGTTGGTACGCGGAGCGGCTGCTCGATCATTTTTCATCGGAGACCTAGTGCGCGCGTTCGTTACCGGAGGAACGGGATTCATCGGCGGCCGCATGGTCGAGCGGCTGGTCGGCGACGGATGGGATGTGGCTGCGCTCGTTCGTTCGCCGGACCGTGCCGCGCGTATCCGCGCCCTCGGCGCTGCACTCGTACCCGGCGACGTCACGCAACCGGGAACATTCTCCGGCGCGTTGAAAGGCGCAGACGCCGTCTTCCATCTGGCCGCGTACTACGCGCTCGGTGTGAGCGACCGCGATCAGATGATGCGGATCAACGTCGGCGGAACGGAAGCCGTCCTTCGAGCGGCCGGCGAGGCCTCGGTGCCACGCATCCTGTACTGCTCGAGC
>DATGHY010000170.1:0-8098 GCA_035307625.1 Actinomycetota bacterium | reverse complement strand
AGCAAGGCGTGGACGGGCTGCTCGTCGTAACGCCCTACTATTCGCGTCCGCCACAGACCGGGCTGCTCGCGCATTTCCGTGCGGTCGCCGCGGCGACGGACCTGCCCGTCATCCTGTACGACATCCCCAGCCGTACCGCGCGGAAGATCGAGCACGAGACGCTTCTGAAGCTCGCCGAGGTGCCGAACATCGTCGGCGTGAAAGACGCGGCCGGGGACCTCGCAGGCACCGCACGCCTTGCCGCCGAGAAGCCGGACGACTTCACGATCTGGTCGGGTGACGACGCGTTGACCTTGCCGATGCTGGCGCTCGGCGCGCACGGTGTGATCAGCGTGGCATCGCACCTCGCCGGCTCACACCTGCAAGCGTTGGTGGAGGCCTACACGAAAGGCGACGTCGACCTGGCGGCATCGATCAACCGCGAGCTCGTCCCGCTCTTCGACGTCTTGTTCATAACGAGCAACCCGATCCCGCTGAAGGCCGCCCTAGAGATGGTGGGCCAGCCGGTCGGGGATCCACGTCTTCCCCTGGTGCCGGCCACAGAGGCAGAAAGAACCAAGGTGCGCGCGGTTCTGCAGCAGCTCGGGTTAGTCTAAGTACCGCCGATCACACGACCCGCCGACGGGAGGCAGATGCCGGCCAAGAAGCGGGGGCGTCGATCGCCTGGGGGTAAGAAGAAGAAGCAGTCCGACGGTCCCATCCGCCGGCTGCTCGACTGGTTCCGTGACGTGCTGGGCGCTCAGCTCGGGGACGTCTACGGGATCGGTCTCACCGTCCTTTCCGTCCTGTGCGCGCTCGGCATCTGGTTCAATCTCGCGGGGCCGATCGGTCGTTTCCTCGAGCTTGCCTTCCGCGGTCTCCTCGGCGTCGGCGGCCTTTTCACGCCCGTCGTGTTCGGCTACCTCGCGTACGAGATGTTCGTCACACGGCCCGGTCCCGACCGCCCGCGTATCTCGATCGGCCTCGCCGTTCTCGTGTCCAGCGTGCTCGGCCTCTGGCACCTGATGCAGGGCACGCCGGACTTCACCGCGGGTGCCTCGCAGCTGCGCCGGAGCGGGGGGATCGTCGGTGCGTTGCTCGCCGGGCCGTTGAAGCGGCTGATGTCGGTCTGGGGCGCCGCTGTTGTTCTTGTCGCCTTGCTCTGCCTGGGGGTTCTGATCCTGACCAAGACGCCCGTGCGTCGCGCATTCGAGTTCGTGCGCGACTGGGCCGAAGGCGCGCGCGAGCGGCATGGGATCGGCGCGCGCACGCCGCGATACGAAGACGACGACGACTACCAAGAGACCGACGTGATCGATCTCGCCGAGGCCGACGAAGAGGAGCCGGCGCGGCCGTTCGTGGCAGAGACCGAGACCATCGTCCTCGAGAAGCCCGAGGAGACCGAGCCGGCGCAAGCGGGGCCGGCGGAGGTCGACGCGGTCACGGAGGAACAAGAGACGGCCGACGACATCTTGGGGGTCGACGCCGAGCCCGTCGTTGAGCAGGAGCCTTCGGGACAGCTCGCGATGCTCTCGCGGCGCGCATCCCAGCTTCCGTACCGGTTGCCGCCGCTCGATCTCTTGCGCGCAGGGACGACGCGAACACCTGCAGCGAAGAGCTCGACCGAAACGATCCGCGCGCTCGAAGCAACGCTTCGCGACTTCGGGGTCGACGCGGCCGTCGCACGCGTGACGCGTGGCCCGACGGTGACGCGCTTCGAGATCGAGCTCGGGCAAGGCGTCAAGGTGAACCGCGTCATGTCGCTCGCGAACGACATCGCGTACGCGCTCGCGACACCGGAGGTGCGCATGCTGGCGCCGATTCCCGGCCGCTCGGCGATCGGGATCGAAGTGCCGAACAAGGAGCGAGAGCTGGTAACGCTCGGCGACATCTTGCGCGCGCCCAAAGGACAAGAAGACACGCACCCGATGCTGGTCGGTCTCGGCAAGGACATCTCCGGCGAAGCGGTGCTGGTCAACCTGACGCAGATGCCGCACTTGCTGATCGCAGGAGCCACCGGCGCCGGGAAGTCGACCTGCATCAACTCCCTGGTTTCAAGCATCCTGATGCGCGCGCGCCCGAGCCAGGTGCGCCTGATCTTGATCGATCCGAAGCGCGTCGAGCTCAGCCACTACAACAACACGCCGCATCTGCTCGCGCCCGTGATCACGCACCCGAAGCGCGCTGCCGACGCGCTGGGGTGGGTCGTGCGCGAGATGGAGAACCGCTACGAAGACCTTGCGCAGAACGGACAGCGGCAGATCGATACCTACAACGACGCAGTACGCGCCGGCCGGATCCGCAAGGACGGGCTCCCCGTCACGGAAGAGATGCCGTACATCCTCGTCGTCATCGACGAGCTCGCCGACCTCATGATGGTCGCCCCGCGCGACGTCGAAGACGCGATCTGCCGTATCGCGCAGATGGCGCGCGCGGTGGGGATCCACTTGCTCGTGGCGACGCAGCGTCCGTCGGTCGACGTCGTCACCGGGTTGATCAAGGCGAACATCCCCAGCCGCATCGCGTTTGCGACGGCCTCCCAAGCGGACTCGCGCGTCGTGCTCGACCAGGGCGGCGCCGACAAGCTGATCGGCTTCGGCGACATGCTCTTCCTTCCGGCATCTATGGGGAAGCCGCGCCGCGTGCAGGGCGCGTACATCACCGAACCCGAGATCGAGTCGGTGGTCGGCTTCTGCCGCCGCCAAGGCGACCCGGAGTACGTCGACGGGATCGCACAGGTCGTCACCGGTGGCGGCGTGATGGACGCCGAGATCGGCTCGGACGACGACCTCATGGATCAAGCGATGGAGCTCGTGGTGCGTTCGGGTCTCGGCTCGACCAGCATGCTTCAGCGGAAGCTGAAGGTCGGGTTCGCTCGAGCAGGCCGGCTGATGGACCTCCTCGAAGAGCGCGGGGTGGTCGGGCCGAGCGTCGGCTCGAAAGCACGCGAGGTTTTGATCACGCCAGACGAGCTCGAGGAGATGCGCGCGCGCACCTGACGCTGCGGCGTCACCTTTGGGTTCGGGTCTGCGCGCACCTATACTTTGCGCGGTCGCCTTCGAGACGTTTGGGAGAATCTGATCCGTGGCGCCCGTCGCACCTCCGAGCATCGGACCGAAGCTGCGCAAGGCGCGTATCGACCGCTCGCTGTCGATCGAGGAAACGGCGTGGCGAACGCGTATACGCCCCGATCTGTTGCGCGCGCTGGAGGATGAGCGCTTCGATGTGATCGGTCAGCAGTCCCTCGTTCGGCGGAACCTGTCCTCGTACGCGCGCTTCCTTGGGATGGATCCCACCGAGGTCGTCGAGGAGTTCACTTCCCGGCAAGGCGAACCGGAGCCTTCGTCGATCGAAGAGCTGGATCGTAAGAACCGGGAAGCTCCGAAGCCGAAACGACCGAAGTGGCTGATCGCGGCGATCGCCTCAGGTGTCGCGCTCGCCGTCGCGGCCGGGGTCGGCGCGCTCGGCGGGCAAACGGAACGCCCGACGGCGAAAACGTCTACGCCCCCGACAACCGCTAGGGCGTCGCAAGTGCCGTCGTCACGCGTCGTAGCTCCGGTGTCTCCGGCCCGGGCGCGCGTCACGCTTGTGGTGGTCGCCCTTTCGCCGACGCTCGTGAGCATCCAAGCCGACGGCTCGCAGATCTTCGACCGCACCCTGGCAGCGGGTGAATCTCGAACGTTCCGCGCGCGCTCCACGATCGACCTCGTCGCAGCCGACGGGGGCACAGTCCGGTTGACGCTTAACGGCGTCGACCTGGGCCGTCCCGGCCCGAGCGGCAGCGTGTTCCGCGCGCGCTACGGGCCGAAGGGCAAGATAGCCCCCGCGTGACAACGCCGGGGCAAGCGGACGAGCTGAAGCGGCGGCCGAGGATCCACTGGCCCGCCGTCCTTACGATCGCGCGCGTGGTTCTGGTCGTCCCGGTCGTCGTCCTCACCTTGAACCGAACACGCGGCGCGTCGTGGGTTGCGTTCTTCGCATTCGGCGTCGCCGCGTTGACCGACGGCTTCGACGGCTTCGCGGCGCGTCGGATGCAGCTCGTCTCGACGGCGGGCCAGCTGTGGGACCCGATCGCCGACAAGATCTTGGTGATCGCCTCGATGGTCGCGCTCGTGATCGTCGGGCGTTTCCCCGCGTGGGCGGCGTGGATCATCATCGCGCGAGAATTGGCGGTGACGGCGTTGCGGTGGGTCGCCGATCGTCGCGGCCATGGGTTCCCTGCGAGCATCGCGGGGAAGATGAAGACCGGCGCCCAGCTGCTCGCAGTGTTGCTCTACATCCTGCCGCCGCACACCGCGCCGGGTTGGCTCGAAGGCACCGCGCTCGGACTTGCGGTCGGGCTCACGATCGTCTCCGGCCTCCAATACTTCATGCGCGCGCCGTCGTTGCTGACCGATGCGCGCTGAGGTCCTCTCGGTTGGAACCGAGCTTTTGCTCGGCGACATCGTGAACACGAACGCGGCGCACATCGGGCAAGCACTCGCGTCGATCGGGGTCGACTGCTTCATGCACACGACGGTGGGTGACAACGAGAAGCGGATCGCCGACGCGATCGGCGCGGCTCTCTCGCGCGCGGACGCGGTGATCATCACCGGAGGGATCGGGCCTACGCAGGACGACGTGACGCGCGAAGCGATCTCCGCGGTCACCGGGCGCGCGCTCGTACGTGATCCGAAGATCGAGGAGAACCTGCGCCGCCGATTCGCCGAGTTCGGCCGCCCGATGCCCGAGATGAACGTCAGGCAGGCCGACGTCCCGGACGGCGCCTCGATCATCGAGCAGTCATGGGGGACCGCGCCGGGTTTGATCGTTCCGCACGGCGCCGGCGTGATCTACGCGGTTCCCGGCGTTCCGGCCGAGATGGAAGACATGCTCTCGCGCGCGGTGCTGCCCGATCTCCTACGGCGCGCGGGCCAGCCATCGCAGATCGTGTCGCGCGTTGTACGTATCGCCGGTGTGAGTGAAAGCACGATCGCCGAGCAGCTTCGCGATGTATGGGACGTCCTCGGCGGCGAGACGACGATGGCGTTCCTCGCCGGTGGGGGAGAAGTGCGGATACGCCTGACGGCGAAAGCGCCGGATCCGTCGCGCGCGCAGGAGCTGGTCGCGGCAGCCGAGACAACCGTGCGCGCATCGCTCGGCGCAGCGGTCGTGGGTGTCGACGGCGAAACGCTGGAGACGGTCGTGGGCACGTTGCTGCTCGCGCGCGGCTGGTCGCTCGGTGCTGCCGAGTCGCTAACCGGCGGCGCGCTCGGCAGTCGCATCACATCGGCGGCCGGCGCCTCCGAATACTTCCGCGGCTCGATCGTTTCGTACGCGACCGAGGTGAAAGAGGAGTTGCTCGGTGTGCCTGCGTCGATACTGGACGAGCACGGACCGGTGAGCGAGCCGGTCGCACGCGCGATGGCGCAGGGCGCGCGCGACCGCCTCAAGGCCGACGTCGCGGTCGCGCTGACGGGCGTCGCGGGACCGACCGAACAAGGACGGCCGGTTGGCACCGTGGTGGTTGCGGTTGCCGGCCCGCTCGGCAACGTCGTGCGCGAGATACGCCTGCCGGGTGATCGAAACACCGTGCGCACGCTTGCGGTGTCCGCGGGGCTGAACCTCGTGCGCCTCTATCTGCTGGAGGCGATATAGCCCGGCTGTTCGTTGCGCTCGCACTGCCGCCTGCGGTGAAAGATGAGCTTGCGCGGGCGATCGCTTCGCTCGAGCAGCATGTGGCCGGCGCGCGCTGGGTGCCGAAAGAGGATCTTCATCTGACACTGGCGTTCCTTGGGAGCGTCGCCGACGCTCGCGCCGGCGAGGTCTCTGCTGCCGTTGCGGCCGTCTTGCAAGGGCACGTCGATTTCGCGGTCCGGCTCGGAGAGCTGGGAGCGTTCCCGTCCGTGAAGCGCGCGCGGGTTGTGTGGGCCGGGTTGAACGACGCGACGGGAGGGCTGGCAAGGCTGGCGGATTCGGTGGGCGCGGCGTTACAGCCCCTCGGCTTCCCACCCGAAGCGCGCGCCTTCCGGCCGCACGTCACACTGGCACGGTTGAAGGCGCCCGCGCGGGTCGACCTGACCGAGACGCTGGAGCCGATCGCGTTTCGGGTCGAGCGGATCAGCCTGCTCGAGAGCCGTCTCGGACGGCCTCACGCCGTCTACTCCGAGGTGGCCACGTTCCCATTCCGGCGATGATCGAGAGGTTCGAGCAGCCCTGCCCGCTCTTCCCGGTCGTGACTTCATCCGTCCGCCGACGTACCGTCCTCCCGAGTCGTTGACCTCGAACACGTGTTCGGATAGCCTCCGACAGAACCGAATCACAGGACTGTCATTCCTGTCGGGGCCGGGGCCTATACTCGGCCTCGGTAGGCGGAGACCGGAAGCGAGGCGAGCGACGTGGAGAAGCAGCGATTGGAGAGGGGAGCCCACGTGGATCGGGAGAAGGCGCTGGACATCGCCCTGGCGCAGATCGAAAAGAGCTTCGGTAAAGGCTCGATCATGCGCATGGGAGAGCGCGACCATCTGCAGATCGCGTCGATCCCAACGGGATCGCTGGCCATCGACATAGCGCTGGGGATCGGTGGGGTGCCACGGGGCCGAGTCGTCGAGATATTCGGCGCGGAGTCGAGTGGTAAGACGACGATCGCTATGCACATCATGGCCGAAGCACAGCGCGCCGGTGGGATCGCAGCATTCATCGATGCCGAGCACGCCTTCGACCCGACCTACGGACAGACGCTCGGCCTGAATCTCGACGAACTGCTGATCTCGCAGCCCGACACCGGCGAGCAAGCCTTGGAGATAGCGGACACGCTCGTCCGCTCGGGCGCGATCGACGTCTTCGTGATCGACTCTGTTGCGGCGCTGGTGCCTCGCGCGGAAATCGAAGGTGACATGGGAGACACGCACGTCGGGTTGCAAGCCCGCCTGATGTCGCAGGCCTTGCGCAAGCTGACGGCGAATCTCAGCAAGTCTCGAACGACCGCGGTCTTCATCAACCAGCTTCGAGAGAAGATCGGCGTGATGTTCGGAAGCCCAGAGACGACACCCGGTGGGCGCGCGCTCAAGTTCTACTCGTCGGTTCGCCTCGACATCCGGCGGATCGAGAACTTGAAGGACGGCGCCGAAGTAGTCGGGAGCCGCGTTCGCGCGAAAGTCGTGAAGAACAAAGTAGCGCCGCCGTTCCGCATCGCGGAGTTCGACATCCTGTACGGGAAGGGCATCTCCCGCGAAGGATCGTTGCTCGACGTCGGCGTGGAGCAAGGCTTCGTTAAGAAGTCGGGCGCATGGTTCACGTACGAGGGCGAGCAGATCGGGCAAGGACGCGAGAACGCGCGCCAGTTCTTGATCGAGAATCCAGATGTCGCGAACGACATCGAGAAGCGGGTGCGGGACGCGCTCGGGCTCGTGCCGAAAGAGGCGCTGCCCGACGAGGAGCCCGAAGAAGAGGAATAGAGCCTCGTGGCTCGTTCGAGGAAGCCAGGCGACGGGGCCGGGAAACCGGCCCCGTCCACTCTTTCCCATGAGGAGCAGCTGGCCGCCGCTCGGGAGGCCGCCCTGCGGCTGCTCGCCGTCAGGGAACGGTCGGCCGTGGAGCTCCGTTCGCGCTTGCGCCAGAAAGGGTTCGACCCCGACGTGATCGTTTCGGTCCTGGACCGCCTGCAGGAGACCAAGCTGCAGGACGACGTGCGCTTCGGGGCCCAGTTCGTCGAGGCCGCAGCCCGACGAGGCATGGCCGGACGGCGGATCCAGATGGAGCTGCGCGCGCGCGGCCTCAGCAAGGAAGAAGCGGCTCGCGCTGCTACGCAGGACCCCGACGCCGAGGTGGCCAGGGCCCGGGACCTGGCCGACCGAAAAGCTGCTCGGATGCGTGACCTGCCCTTGGAGACCCGGGTCCGGCGGCTTATGTCGCTCCTTGCCAGGAAGGGGTTCGATCCCGATACCTGCCGGATGGTGGCAAAAGAGGCAGCCGGTTCACCGTCCCTTGACCCTTTGGTTGAGCGGGATTTACCATGACCTGGCTCGCACGAAGTGAAAGCCCACGCGTTTACCAGGCATTTTGAATCCGACCGAGACGGCTGAAATCTGTGAACGGAGAGCGAACAACCAACAGCCCATAGGGCTGCTTTCGCTTCCCC
>DATGHY010000169.1:0-5969 GCA_035307625.1 Actinomycetota bacterium | reverse complement strand
CGGTGGACGATCCGTCGAGATCACGCTGACCGATCTGGCAGCCCCGTACGAGGTGGCCAACGTGGTGGTCAACTGTTCCGGCCTCGGCTCGCGTGAGCTGGCCGCCGACCACTCGATGATCGCCGTGCGCGGACAAGTCGTTCGTGTCGAGCAGTTCGGCCTCGATCGGTACATCCTCGACGAGCAATCTCCTGATGGGATCACATACATGTATCCACGCTCGAACGACGTTGTTCTGGGCGGCACGCGAGAGCGCGGCAATGAGACCCGAGAACCCGACCCCGACACCGCGCGCGCGATCGTCGACCGGTGTGCCCGCCTCGAGCCTCGAGTGGCCGGCGCGCGCATCCTGTCTCATGCCGTCGGACTGCGGCCGGGTCGCGACGAAGTCCGCCTGGAGGCCGAACAGCCGGGTCCGGGCAGGCTGCTCGTCCACGACTACGGACACGGTGGGTCGGGCGTGACGTTGTCCTGGGGTTGCGCAGAGGAAGTCGTGCGGCTGATATCCGAGGGGCGGGGTCGGGACCCCCGGCTAAACTGAACAGATATGACTTTCGAGCCTAAGCTCGTCGTTTCCGCGTCCGAGATCCTCGGGGAGGAGCGCGAGCGCGCACGGGTCGATCCCGCGTCGATCGCGCGTGGTGTCGAGCTGATCCTGCGGGGGATCGGCGAGGATCCCGAGCGCCCCGGCTTGGTCGACACACCCCGGCGGGTCGCCGAATCGATGTCGGACCTCGTTGCCGGCTACGCGATCGACCCGGTTTCCGTGCTCGATCCGCTTGCCGACGAACGCGGCACCGGCTTGATCATGATGCGCGCGATCCCGATCGCGTCGCTGTGCGAGCACCACCTGCTGCCGTTCACCGGGACCGCAGCCGTCGCGTACCTGCCGAACGAAGACGGGCGCATCACCGGCTTGTCGAAGCTTGCGCGATTGATGGACGTGCTGTCGCGCCGGTTGCAGGTGCAGGAGCGCCTCGTGCGCGAAGCGGCGGACGCGCTGGAAACGGCCCTAGAGCCGCGCGGTGTTTTCGTTCTGATCGAAGCCGAGCACACTTGCGTCAGCCTCCGGGGCGCGCGCAAGCCGGGCTCGGTCACGGTCACGACGGAAGCGCGCGGCGTTTTCGCCGGCGATGCGGCTGCGCGCGCGGAGCTCGCGGCGCTGGCGCGGGGCTGATGGAACCGCGCCCACCGATCAACGACCTGCCGCTCGCGAACGGCACGATCCTTCGATTGTCCGAGCGGACACACGTCATGGGCATCTTGAACGTGACGCCGGATTCCTTCAGCGACGGCGGACGGTTCTTCGATACGGAAGACGCGTTGAAGCAAGGGATCGCGATGGCGGAAGACGGCGCGGACATAATCGATATCGGCGGGGAATCCACGCGCCCAGGTGCGGAGCCGGTCGACGCTGCGCACGAGATTTCGCGAGTGGTTCCGGTGATCGCGGCACTCCGCGATCTCCTCGAAACGCCGATCAGCATCGACACGACGAAAGCGGACGTCGCCGCCGCCGCCCTCGATGCCGGCGCGGACATCGTGAACGACGTGTCGGCCGGCCGGTTCGATCCGCAGATGCTTCCTCTCGTTTCCGAGGCAGGTGTGCCGGTCGTCCTCATGCACATGCTCGGTGAGCCGCACACCATGCAGCACGATCCCCGCTATGAAGACGTGACGAGCGAAGTGAAGACGTTCCTGGAAGAGCGCGCGCACGCGGCACAGGCCGCGGGCGTCGCGCGCGAGAAGATCGTGGTGGACCCAGGGTTCGGGTTCGGGAAAACCCGCGAGCACAACCTCGAGCTGCTCCGGAACCTGCGCCGGTTCACCGACCTCGGCTACCCCGTCCTCGCCGGGACCTCTCGGAAGAGCTTCATCGGCGCCACGCTGGATCTTCCCGTTGCCGATCGGCTGGAAGGAACGGCCGCTACGGTCGCGCTGGCGGTCGCCGCGGGTGCTGCGATCGTCCGGGTCCACGATGCCGGGCCGATGCGCAGGGTGGCGAGTATGGTGGAGGCTGTGCTCGAGCCATGAGCTCGGGCGCGGAGCGGGAGCGGTGATGCAAGGATCCGATCTGATCGAAGTGCGGGGGTTGAAGCTCCGCGGTCGCATCGGAGTCACCGCCGACGAACGCTCGCAGGACCAGCCGCTCGTCGTTAGCATCGCCGCACGCCTGGACACGCGCGCAGCGTCGATCACCGACGACCTCACCGCCACGCTGGACTACGAAGAGGTCGTCCGCCAGATATCGAAGATCGTCTCGTCCGAGGCGTACTCGCTCATCGAGACGCTTGCCGATCGCATCGCGCGCACGATCCTCGAGCACCCGTACGTCGAAGACGTGTGGGTGCGCGTCGCGAAGCCGGAAGCGCCGCTCGCCGAAGAAGTGGAAGAAGTCGCAGTCGAGATCACGCGTTCGCGCGAGGATCTCGGCCCGCAGCGTTGACGCGCGCATACCTCGGTCTGGGCTCGAATCTCGGTGACAGGCGTGCGCTGTTGCGCCAAGCGATCGAAGCGCTCGACTGGGGCGACGTGTATGTCGTCGAGCGGTCGAGCATCTACGAGACGACCCCCGTCGGCGGGCCCGACGGCCAGCCGGACTTCCTCAACCAAGTGATCGGCGTGGAGACGGCGCTCGACGCGCGCGGCCTATGGGAGCGCTGCTCTGCCGTCGAGGCGTCCCTCGGCCGCTCGCGCCACCACGAAACGCGGTGGGGCCCCCGCACCATCGACATCGACCTGCTGACCTTCGGCGATCTCGTCGTGGCGGAGCCCGACCTCGAGATCCCGCACCCGCGGATGGCCGAGCGCGCGTTCGTCCTGGTGCCGCTGGCAGAGATCGCACCAGACTTGCCGATCGCCGGCCTCGGGACGGCACGAGACCTCGCCCGTGACGTCGGGGCGGATGGTTCGGTTCGTCCGCTCGAAGGCTGACCGGCCGAGAAACCAACCGCCTGGAAGGCCGTTATACTGGGTGAAACCGAACGGTACCGACCACGGACCGGAACGGAGGACCAGAGTTGACCGCATCATCCAGGCCTCTCGGGGCTGAAAACCTCTCGCCACCCACCTCGCCCTTTTCTGTTGTCGTGCTCGGGGCCGGGCGGGTCGGAGGCTCTTTCGCAAACGCCCTTCGAGCAGCCGGTCACGACGTCATCGCCGAGCTCCACCGCGACGACGACCCGTCGCCGCTCGCGCGCGCCGACGTGATCGTGATCGCGGTGCCGGACGACGCGTTGCCGGGCGCGGTAGCAGCCGTCGAACGCCTCGGGCGCGCCGGCGCGGCGGTCGTTCACACGTGCGGCATCCACGGGCTCGCGCCGCTGGCCGAGTGCGGGCCGTTCATCGCCGCCATCCACCCGGCGGTTCCCGTTGCCTCTTCCGAGCAGTCCTTCACCGGCGTTGTCTTCGGCGTCACCGCTCCCGAGGCGATGAAGGCCTGGAGCGCGGAATTCGTCACCGATCTGGGCGGCACCCCGCTTTTCGTTCCAAAAGAAGAGCGCGTTCGCTATCACGCCGCCCTCTCCATGGCATCGAACTTCGGCGTCGCTCTCGCCGGCGACTCCGCCGATCTTCTCGGCGGCTACGAGATGCTCATCCCATTGCTGCGCGTCACCGTCGAGAACGTCGCGCGACTCGGTCCCGACGCGGCGCTCACCGGCCCGATCGTTCGCGGCGACGCGGGGACCGTGCGCGCGCACCTGCGCGCGCTGCCACCAGATCTGCTCGAGGCGTACGTTGCCAACGCGCGCCGTGCGCTCGCGCGCGCGGTCGCATCCGGCCGGCTCGACGAAGCTGCCGCCGCTCGCGTCGCCGAAGCATTGGAAGAGGCGATGGTCCGGTGAGGCTGCTCACCAGGATCGCCGATGTGCAGCGCGCGCTGGACAAGGAGCGCGAGGCCGGCCGGCGCGTCGGATTCGTGCCTACGATGGGGTTCCTACACGCCGGACACGGAAGCTTGATGCACCGCGCGCGCGCCGAGAACGACATCGTCGTCGTCAGCATCTTCGTGAACCCGCTTCAGTTCGGCGCGAACGAAGACCTCGCGGCCTACCCGCGCGACCTCGACAGTGACCTCTCGCTGTGCGAAAGCGAAGGCGTCGACATCGTGTTCAATCCTGACGTCACAGAGATGTACCCCGAGGCCAATCCGTTCACCGTGACCGTCGGCGAGATCGGGACCAAGCTATGCGGCCGCACGCGCCCCGGTCACTTCGACGGTGTCGCAACCGTCGTCGCGAAGCTCTTCAACATCGCAGGGCCGTGCCGCGCGTACTTCGGCCGCAAAGACGCGCAGCAGCTCGTGGTGATCGAGCGGCTGGCGCGCGCGCTCAACTTCCCCGTCACCGTGGTCGGGTGCGACATCGTGCGCGAGCCCGATGGTCTCGCCATGTCGAGCCGGAACGTGTACCTGAAGGACGACGAGCGGCGTACGGCGTTGGTGCTGAAGCGTGCGTTGGACGAGGCGACGGCAGCCATCGGCGGCGGCGAGAGGGATGCTCGCCGGATTGAGCGCTTGATGGGGTCGCGGATATCCTCCGAGCCACTCGCGAAGCTTGATTACGCAGCAGTCGTGGACACCGAAACGCTGGACGATCTCGAGCAGCTAGCCGGTCCGGCGCTTCTGGCGGTTGCGGCGTGGGTAGGGAAAGCACGGCTGATCGACAACACGACGGTGACCCTGCAAGGGGCATCGAGCGAAGGGAGCAGTTAGATGTTCCGGATCATGATGAAGTCCAAGATCCACCGCGCAACGGTGACCGAAGCGAACGTGGATTACGTGGGATCGGTCACGATCGACTCGGATCTGATGAAGGCGGCGGACATCCTGCCGCACGAGAAGGTTCAGATCGCCGACATCACGAACGGCGCGCGCCTGGAGACGTACGCGATCGAGGGACCCGCCGGATCGGGCGTCGTGTGCTTGAACGGAGCAGCCGCGCGCCTGGTGCGCGAAGGCGACACGATCATCATCATCAGTTACGCGCAGATGACAGATGAGGAAGCGCGCTCCTACAAGCCCACGGTCGTTTTCGTGGACGCGATGAACCGGGTGACGCAGATCGGCACGGAGGCACACGCCTCGACGGGCGTGTAGCTCGCGGTGGGGATCGACCCGGCCGCGCTGAAGGATCTGGTCCGGCGCGCGCTCGAAGAAGACGACGCCTGGAACGACATAACGACGCTGGCCACCGTTCCCGCCGACACAAAAGGGACGGCGAGACTCGTTGCCCGCGAGGCATGTGTCGTCGCCGGCATGGAGGTGTTCGAGGCGACGTTCCACGAGATCGACCCGGCGCTCGTCGTGCAGCCCTTCGCGAAGGACGGCGAGACGATCCGCGCCGGCGCCGAGGTTGCTCGCGTCTCCGGATCTCTCCGCGGCATCTTGTCCGCCGAGCGGGTCGCTCTGAACTTCATCCAACGCCTCTCGGGCATCGCGACCGTTGCGCGCGCGTTCGTCGACGCGGCCGGCGGGACGGAGATCAGAGACACGCGGAAGACCACGCCCGGTCTACGAGATCTCGAAAAAGCCGCGGTGCATGCCGGAGGCGCAAGCAATCACAGGCGAGATCTCGGCAGTGCAGTGTTGATCAAAGACAACCACATCGCGGCCGCGGCCAGTCTCGTCGCTGCCGTCGAGAAAGCGAAAGCCACCGGCGCTCACGTTGAAGTCCAATGCGAGACCCTCGACCAGGTCGCCGACGCCGTCTATGCCGGGGCCGACGAGCTCTTGCTCGACAATATGGACGTGACCACTCTCTCGAAGGCCGTCGCCATCGCCAAAGAGCAGGGGCGCACGACGGAGGCATCCGGCGGCGTCACGGTCCTGACGGTCGGCGCGATCGCCAAGACCGGCGTCGACTCGATCAGCGTGGGAGCGCTCACACATTCCGCGCGCGCGATCGACCTCAGCCTCGAAGTGGAGGCCCGCTGATGCTGCTCGCCGTGGATGTCGGCAATACACAGAC
>DATGHY010000168.1:0-7544 GCA_035307625.1 Actinomycetota bacterium | reverse complement strand
CGGCACCTCTTCTCTTTCTGATCTCTTTCCGAGCAACGCCCCTCTAGGTGCGATAGGGGCCCTCTGATAGGCTTGCCACGAGGGTTGAAAGGTTCCTGCAAGTCGGTACCGCAGCAGCTGTTCCACTTCCGGAACCACCGTCGCAGCCCCTAGGAAGACGCTGCAAGGCGTCGTAACGCCGCCATAGGTGGCAACGGAAGGAGGGAACACGCTTGCGCGGAACCGTTAAGTGGTTCAGCGACGAGAAGGGCTACGGCTTCATCTCCCAAGAGGGTGGCGAAGACGTGTTCGTGCACTTCTCAGGCATCGCCGGTGAAGGCTACCGCTCGCTCAGCGAGGGTCAGGCCGTCGAGTTCGATATCACCCAGGGCCCGAAGGGCTCCCAGGCGACGAACGTTCGCGCCGTCGAAGCTTAAGCGCGCATCACAATGGAAAGAGGGGCCGCGAAGGCCCCTCTTTCGTCTTCTCATCCGCGCCCGTTGGTTCCGGACGGCCCCGCCGCCGGCCGGAAACCCCCCAGCGGATGAGAAGGGCGTCCCTGCCCCCGTCAGCAGAGACGCCCGGAGCGATCCATCCGTCTTCAGACGGTCGCTTCTCTCACAGTGGATGTTCGGTGCTCGCGGGTAGGTGCGGCATCCCCTGTCTGGAGCGTCTTAGATGGGTCGAAACGGCTACGCGCCTAGGAGCGCGACCACGGCGAGAACAGGTACGGGAGCGTTACCGATTTGGAGCAAATGTCTCGACGGTCGCGGTGACCTCGGCGACCGGATCGGACCCGGCGCTCCACGGAGCGATGATCAGATGGCTCACGCCGGCGTCTCGGAATGCGTCGAGCTGCCTGCGACAGGCGTCGGCAGAGCCCAGGGCGTTGATCTCGTCGACCATGCGGTCGGGCAGCTCGGCAACGGCTCCTTTGCGGTCGCCTTCGTTCCACTTGTCGAGCGCCCGCAAGACCTCATCCTGGTAGCCGGCCTTGAGGAACTGGTTGCGGTAGGTCGGAACGGGGACGTAGCCGGTCAGTTCCCGGCGAAGGTGCTCGCGAGTGGGCGCGGGGTCGTCGCTCACGCACGTGCGGATGTAGCAGGCGATGTCGACCTCGTCGGGATCGCGCCCCGCAGCCTCGGCGCCGGCGCGGACCTGTTTGATCTTCTCGGGGATCGCGTGCGGCGGCACCCAGTTCATCAGCACGCCGTCGGCGATCTCCCCCGCCAGGCGAAGCATCCGGTCGTTGAGCGCACCGAAGTAGATCGGGATGCGCTGCGGCATCAACGGCATGCGGAAGCCGTGGGATGAGTAGCGCGCGCCGCTGAACTCGGTCTTCTGCATGCCGAGCACCCCTCGGATGATCTGCGTCGCTTCGCGAAGCGTTTCGAGAGGCTGCTCGTACGGGAGACCATGCCACTTGCCGACGATGATCGGCGATGAGGTGCCGAGGCCGAGGATGACGCGGCCCGGCGCGAACGCGTCGACCGTCGCCGCGCTGAACGCGTACACGACGGGGGTCCGGATCTGGACGGGGATGACGCCGCTCGCGAGCAGGATGCGCTTCGTGCGCCCGGCGATCGCCGTCATCAAGCTGAACGCGTCGGGGCCTGCGACCTCTGGGATCCACGCGGAGTCGTAGCCGAGCTCCTCCGCGCGGGCGGCGATGTCGACGTACGCGGGCGCGGGGAAGAACTGTTGTAGCGGGAGCGTCAGTCCGGTCCGCTGCTCCATCTACTCGAGATTCGTGCGGAGCAGCCGATACGACTCCGCGAACTCGTAGGGCTGCTCCTGTGCCATCTGCTTGAAACGCTCGCGCACGAACATCTCGATGTCGTCTGGGTTCTCCATCTGCGAGCGGTGCTGCTTCAGCGCCTCGATCTTCTGCTCGACGGTGTCCGAGATGTCGGTGAACACAGGACCGAAACCGAAGGTTCCGATGAACACGGCCTTGGGAAGGAACGGTGCGAACCCTTCCTCCTTCCAGAGCTCGGGGAACATCAAGCCGCTCGACGCGTCCGGGTTGATCGAGCGCAACACGACCTCGCCGGTCGCGATGTGGTCGGGGTGGTTCGCGTAGTAGTCGGCCATGAGGCGCTCGGTGTTGTGCGTCAGGACGACGTCTGGGCGGAACCGCCGGATCTCGCGCGCGATCGCCTTGCGCAGCTCCAGGTCCGGGTAGAGGTAGCCGTCTTCGAACCCGAGCATCACGACTTCTTTGACGCCGAGCACGTCTGCCGCCTGACGCTGCTCCACCATCCGGATCTCTTTAAGCTTCTCCCGCGTCATCTCGGGGTTGCTCGACCCCGAGGCGCCGTTGGTCACCAGCACGAGATTCACTTCAACGCCTTGCTTCACCCAGCTCGCGATGGTTCCCCCGGAGTTCCATTCGTTGTCGTCGGGGTGCGCGTAGATGGCGAGCGCGGTATTGATCTCCAGGGCGTCGTCGAACTTCATCAGCGATCCTCCTTGGGTTTCACCGGAGTTTATCGCGCGCCGTGCGGTCGTTTCAGGGCGCCACGAGGATCGAGAACTCCGGCTTCGCGCCGGGCTCCACGATCTGGCCGTACGAGCCCCGGTTGAGCGTCGGCACGACGTCGGCCACCGCGCCGGCGCCCTGCGACGGGTACGGCTCGTGCTCATCCGCCTCGTGCCAGGAGGTCATCGACGAGCCGTACTGGGCGGTCAGCTCGCTCAATGCTTGTTTCAACGCCGAGATCACCACCGCGTTCCTCGGTGTCGATCCGAAGTAGTTGAACCGAGTCGTTCCATGCAATAGGTGGTAGAACGTGCCGTCGAGCGCAAGGTCGGTTTTGAACGTCGGCACGTCCTCGTTGTCTGACGAGAAGTAATGGCCGTCGTCGCGCACCCCCGATGCGGTCCGGAACGTTAATGGGTCCAAGATCGTGAACGCTTTTCGACGCACGATCTCATTCCATCGGTCGAAGATCGTCAGCCCGGGGGCGTCGTACGATCCGTCCTTGTTCAAGTCGACGCGATGATCGTTCCACGATGCGAGCAGCGTGCGCGCCTGGCTCAGCGACGGGTCGTGGCTTGCATCGATCGCAGCGAGAAGGATCGACTTGTATGCGCGCGCCCTGTTGTCCAGCGACGACACGTCCTTCTCGATCGACCCCATGTTTTCGAACGTGACGCGCGGAGATAGACGCGCGAGATCCAACTGGATCGACTGCACCTGGTGAATGGGCGTCCAGGCGTTCATCTCGGTGTGGGCCGCATTCGGGGCCGGCGGGATCGTGTCCGATGCGACCGGCTTGGAGATCCAGCCGACCGCGGGCTTGTTGTTCCAGTTCGCGAGGTAGCCCTGGGCCGGATCGATCGCATGTGGCTGATCGCTGAACTTTTCGAATCCCTGCCAGTCCCACGGCCCGGTGCCCGGGATCGGGAAACGCGGGTCGACGTCCGACGGGCGGATCGGATACCGGCCAACGTGGAAGTACGCGGCGTCACCGGCGGTATCGACGAACATGAAGTTGAAGCCGAACGCGACCCCGGATGCGGCCTTCTGGAACGCCGGAACGGTCTCCGCCTGCGTCGCTTGCGTCCACGCGAGCAAGCTGGACACGATGCGGCCGTCGACGACGGACTCGCGTGAGTACGCAACGCGCGCGCCCACATCGGGCGTCGTGATGAGCGGCCCGTGCACGGTTCGCGAGACGGTGATCGTGACCGACGGCGACGTGCAAACGGATGAGGTGTCGCCGCTCGTCAGGCCGAGGACCGCCGTCGGCGGCGTATGGCACGCGATCGTCTCTGTATGCGACTGGAGCGGGATGTAGTGCCCGTTGTGGAGGTACGACTTCCCGTCCGCGCTCAGGTGCTCGGTGAAGGTGTCCGAGTTCGCGTCGAGCGCGGAGGTGACGGCCCACGCCGCGCGCGCGTTGCGCCCGATCGGCACGAACGGCAGCCCGGGAACCGTCACTCCCCGGACGTCGAAACCGCCGCCGTGCATCTCGACCTCCCAGAAGAACGATGGGTTCGCCAGGCTCGTCTGCGGCTCGGACACGAGCAACGGGTGATGGTCGGCGGTGTGCTTCGCATCGACCACATACTCGTTAGAGCCGAACCCGACGAGACCGAGCTTGTCCTGAAGCGCGCGCAACGTAGCCTGGATCACGTCACGCTCGGCAACCGCCTTCGAGATGGCGGCGGCACCGCCCATCGCCGCGACGGTTTCATTGACAACGGTGCCCGACCGCGAACCTGGATGGCCGACGTGACGCGGGAAGATGCCCAATGATCGCGGGATCGTCGTGACGGCCGTCGGATCGTTGAGCGGATAGAGGTCATCGATGATCTTGCGCGCGTTGGCGGCGCCGACCTTCTTCGTCATCGCCGCCAGCGACGCAGCCGTATCGAGCTCGCCGTGACCGAACTCACCGAAGAACCGGCCGGCGTACTCACCGAACGCAAGCGAGTCGTCGATGGTCCATGGGGAGATCGGCAGATCGCCGAGCAGGACGAACTCCGCTGGAAGCTTGTTGGGGTCGAGCATCGCCTCGTTGATATAGGTGTTGATCCCATCCGCGAACGCGACACCTTCGGCCTGTGTGAGCGGATCGGCCGCGTTGAACTCGGCCATGCGCGCGGCCGAGCCTTCCGACACCTGCCGCACCGCCTCGTCCATCGGGATGTAGGCCTTGCCCAGCAGGGCGGCGAGCGTGCCGTGGCCTGCGCGCCGGAAGATCTCCATCTGGAACAGCCGGTCGGAAGCCATCGCGTAGCCCATCGCGCGCAACAACGATACGGGCGAGTCGGCGTAGATCTGCGGCACGCCCCAGGCATCGCGATAGATCGTCGCGCCCGGCAGCGTGCGCCACAGCGTTCCTTTGCCGAACGCGTCTGGCTTGTAGCGGAAGGACGCGTAGAGCGGGGCCTGATCGGCGAAGTGAGGACCGTAGTTGCCGTTGATCTGCGCCTGAAGGAACTGCGGCAGCGTGATCAGCCCCGACTCGCCGGGCGGAACGACGTTGACCGCGCGCGCGAGATCGACGGGACCAAGCGCGGCAGACGCTCCGGCCATCGCGAAGGCGACGGCGAGCACGGCGATAACAACTGCCAATCGGGAGCGCACGAGAACCGCTTCTACGCCGCCGGGGCCGTCTCCTGCCCTCAGCCTGGTCAGCGCAGGATCGGAACCGACCCGGTCACCGTCACCAGGCAGACGCTGGGGATACGAGAGCTCGAGAAGTCGTTGGAGTTGGGCGAGATCTCAAGCCAGATCTTGTGCCCGGGAGCCACACTCCAGGCCGCACCTGCGATGTCGACCGAGAAGGTGTTCGCCTGACCGATCGCCGTCGTGAAGAGCTTGTACGGCGTCGCCTGATCGTCGACGACAACCGCGTTCCCGCCGGCGTCGGTGTCGATCAGCTTGAAGAACAAGTAGGTCTCCGGGGCGGTCGGCGTCAACGACACGCGGAGACGGCCGATCCCGAGGATCTGCGCGCCGGCGGGGACGGCGATCGGGATCCTCGTGCTGTCGGCTTGGCCGGGGCCGGCCGCGACAACCTGTCCGCTCGTTGGTGCGACGAGGTTGACGACGGTCGCCGTTCCTTTGAAGTCGATCTTCGTGCGCGGAAGCGACGCGACGGATCGGAAGGAGCCGTCTTGGAGCTGGTATTCGATCTGCGGTCCCGTGTTCACGCTTGCATCTCGGTCGAGGTACCGCTTGAACCAACCGAGGATGCGCGCGTTGATCACGACGTCGGAGTCTCCGGCTTTGCACGACGAGACCAACGGACCGGTTCCGGTGAACGAGTGACCGCCGCAGAACCACACCATCTTGACCGTGTCGCCGAGCGCCGGCCGTAGCTCGTTGTAGTTCGCGATCGCTTGGTTGAGGTTGAAAAGTGTGTCCTTCGTCCCTTGGATCATGAGCGTCGGCGCATGGATGCCACCGATGCGCCTGCCATCCGGGGTGCGGCCGCCCGCGATGTAGCGGCTCGGGCTCTTCGCCTGGAACCAGCTAAGGACGTCCGGCGTCCAGTCGTTTAGCGCAGCAGATTCGGCGAACGCTTCGTGCAACGTCGGGTTCAACGATCCGGTCTGTCCGGCCGACAAGCCACCTTCCGTTGCGGTCGCCACGCCGAGCCCATAGAGCAACGTCCCCCACCCAAGCTTGACCACGCCGTTCGGCTTGATCGCATACGGCAAATCGTTCCACGCCCACTCAGGGACGATCGCATCGATACGACGGTCCGCGGCAGCGGCCTGCAACTGGATGCCGCCCGCATAGGACGCGCCGAGCATCCCCGCGCGCGGATCGTTCGGTCCGTCCAGCAACACGTCGCGTCGATGGGCAGCGAACGTGAGCAGCGCTGAAACATCGCGCGCCTCGAACTCCTGCGAGTCGACGTTGACCTCGCCACCCGACGTGCCGAAGCCGCGCGAGTCCCAGGTGAGAACGTTGTACTTCGCTTTGAGCAGCATGGCGACGGTGGGATCGGTGGCGCTCGTCGTGCGGGAGCCGCCCCACCCGTGCGTCATAAGAACGACGGGATGCCGCTTGCCGTCACCGACGGAGAAGAACGTGTACGAAAGCGGAGTTCCGTCGAAAGACGGAAGGTTGCCGTTCTCCACAGTGGTGGTTGCGCGCGCGCCGGTCAGTGCGGCGGGGACGGCGAGAGCGAAACAGACGGCAAGGACGGCAAGACGGGTGGAGGCAGAACGCATCGGAGCTCCTGTGATCGGGTTCACAAGGTCTTCGCCGCCGGGACCGGCTTCCCCTTGTGGAAAGCCCCAAGAGGGAGGAGCCCGTCGTTGGTGAGCCGGAGGTTAGGAGCGCAGGTGGCGAAGCTGCTCGACGTAATCGGCCGGAAGCGAGAATACCTGCGCACCGCCGATCAGCGCATCGAGATACCTGTTCGAAGGCCGCTTCGAGCGAGCGTCTGTCGCGACATAGATCAGCGCGTCGACGAGACCTATTTCGGCTTCGACATCGACACGTTCTTTCACGTACGCCCCGATTGCGACACCTTCGTATCGGTCCAAAGCTTCGATGTGCTCATCGGTCAGATCCCATAACACGCCCCAAACCTCCAGGCTGCTCGACGGGATCACCGTTGCGACGCCCCCACCCCATCCGGGCGAGTCCCACACGAACGCGAGCTCGTAGTTGGGAAGGCGCGCGCTCCCGATCGCGACGGACCCGGGACAGCGCGAAGCCATCTGCTTCGGATCCATGTTGGAGCCGTACGCGAAGTAGTGCGTCACTCAGTCGTCGTGGCGGCGTCCGGTGCGGCGGGGTCTTCGCCGACGGCGAGCGGCGGCTCGAACCCGCACTCGTCCATCAAGCCGGCGATCTCGTCTTCCTTCCACCCGCGCGCGGCGAGCGCGTCGGCGAGCCGCAAGGGCGCCAGGTTCGCGCCGCAGAACGGGCAGTACATCCACTCGTGCAGCCCGCGGGCCGGCAACCGCCCGCGGCAGTACGCGCAACGCGTGCGATCGCCGAGCCACACAGCCGTCGGCGACACATCCGACGGCGGCGCTTCCATCTCCTCGGCCTCGGCTTCGCCGAGCGCGTCGAGGTAGCCGCGGCCGTA
>DATGHY010000167.1:0-15939 GCA_035307625.1 Actinomycetota bacterium | reverse complement strand
GAGCGGCTTGCGGAAGATCGGGTACTTGGTCGCGAGCGAGCGGACGGGATGCTGCTCGAGATAGATCTCTTTGGTCGGACGGCGGACGGCGACCGCCCAGCGGTCGCGCCCGCGCATCATCACGCCCTCGAGGAGGGCTTGGCCGCCGTAGTAGTGCGGAGACTCTTTCGCGGCCACTGGTTGGGAGGCTAGGCCTGGGCCGTCTTCTTCCCGTACCGGCGCTGGAACCGCTCGACGCGGCCGCCGGTGTCGACCAGCTTCTGCTTGCCCGTGTAAAACGGGTGGCACTGCGAGCACAGCTCGACGTGAAGCTCGGACACCGTCGAGCGCGTCTCGAACGTGTTCCCACACGAACACCGGACGACGGCTTTCACGTATGCGGGATGGATCTCGGGCTTCATTCGGTTCACCTCTTAGTCGACGTTCTTCATCTTCGCGATCTCGCGCAGGAATTGCTCGTTGGTCTGCGACTGGGTCAGCTTGTCCCGAAGCAGCTCCATCGCCTGCCCCGGCGCGAGGGCGTGTAGCAACCTACGCCAACGCCAGACGAGCACCAATTCTTCCTTGTCGTAGAGCAGCTCTTCCTTACGGGTGCTCGACGCTTCGATGTCGATGGCCGGGAAGATGCGCTTCTCGGACAGCTGGCGGTCCAGCCGGATCTCCGAGTTCCCGGTGCCCTTGAACTCCTCGAAGATGACCTCGTCCATCCGGGACCCCGTTTCCACCAGGGACGACGCGATGATCGTCAGCGAACCGCCCTCTTCGATGTTTCGAGCGGCCCCGAAGAACCGCTTCGGCGGGTACAGGGCAGTCGAGTCGACACCACCGGACAGGATTCGTCCGGAGGCCGGCGCGGACAGGTTGTAGGCGCGCGCCAGACGCGTGATCGAGTCCAGAAGGATCACCACGTCCTGTTTCGCCTCGACGAGGCGCTTCGAGCGCTCCAGAACCAGCTCGGCTACCTGCGTGTGGTCGTCCGCAGGCCGGTCGAAGGTCGAGTACACGACCTCGGCGGCCTTGACGGTCCGCTGCCAGTCGGTGACCTCTTCCGGCCGCTCGTCCACCAGAAGGACGATCAGGTGCACGCCTTTGGTGTTCGCCATGATGCCGTTCGCGATCTGCTTGAGGATCGTCGTCTTTCCTGCCTTCGGCGGCGAGACGATCAGACCGCGCTGGCCTTTGCCGAGCGGCGCGATGATGTCGATCACGCGCTCGGTCAGCGCTTGCGGGCCCCACTCCAAGCGGAAGCGCTCCTCTGGGAACAACGGCGTCAGGTTCTTGAACTCCGGACGGAGACGCGCTTCGTCCGGTGTCAGCCCCGCGACCGTTTCGACACGGAGGAGCGCGTAGTACTTCTCGCTCGTCCCTTCCTTTGGCGCGCGCACGTACCCGGTGACCTCGTCGCCGCGCCGGAGGGCGAAGCGGCGGATCTGCGACAGCGACACGTACACGTCGCGTGGGCCGGGCAAGTAGCCGGACGTGCGGAGGAACCCGTAGCCCTCGGGGAGCACGTCGAGAATGCCCGTCTGAAGCTCGCCCTCGAGCGCAGCCTCTTCGGCAGACAGCTCGCGGTCGGCCGGCATGCCTCCGCCGCCGCCTCCGCCGCCACCGCTACCGCCGCCGCCACCGCCGCCGCCACCGCCGCGGTTGTCGCGATTGCGGTTGCGGTTGCGGTCTCGACGTCCTCTACGGCCGCGATCACGTCCGCCGTCTCCTCGCCCCTGCTGGTTCTGCTGATACTGGGGTCGCGGCTGATGCGGCTGTTGTTGTGGTTGCTGCTGCGGAGGCGACGATTGAGGTTGCGAAACTGGAGCCGGCGCGGGTGCCTCGGCGTTCACCGGCGCGGGTGCAGCTTGCTGCGGTGCTTCCGCGCTTTTCGACGAACCGGGCGAAGCTTCGCCGTTCGAGACGGGTGCGGGCGCAGGACGCTCCTTCGCGGGTGCGCGTCCGCCACCGTTCGAACGATCCACGATCGCTCCGATCAGGTCGGCTTTGCGCATAGCTTTCGTGCCGGTCAAACCCATCGACCCAGCTATCTGCTGCAGCTCCGCCAGCACTTTTCCTTGCAGTTCTTCTTTAGTTGCCACTGGTACTCCTATCCCGGCGCGCCGCCGTTCAGGCGAGCGCGCGTTGGTATGCCTCCCAGTCGTCCAGGAAGCGCTTGAGGCCTATGTCGGTCAGCGGGTGCTTCACGAGCGCCTTGAAGACCGAGTGCGGAAGTGTCGCCACGTCGGCGCCCACCTTCGCGGAATCGACCACGTGCTGCGGCGAGCGCAAGCTCGCTGCGAGGACGTACGTCGTGTATCCCTGCACTCGATAGATCTCCACGATCTCGCTGAGTAAGTTGATGCCGTCGTTCCCGATGTCGTCGACGCGTCCCAGGAACGGGCTGATGTAGGTGGCGCCTGCCTCTGCCGCCAGGATCGCCTGCGTCGGCGAGAAGCATAGCGTCATATTGGTCTTGATCCCCCGCTTCGAGAGCTCGGCGACCGCCGCGTAGCCGTCGGGGGTGACGGGAGCCTTCACGACGATATTCGGCGCGATATCGACGAGCTTGAGCCCTTCGGCCACCATGCCCTCTCGCTCGGTGGAGATAACTTCTCCACAGACCGGACCGTCCACCTCGGCCGCGATCTCCTTCAGACGCTGCTCGAACGGCACGCCTTCCTTGCCGGCGAGGGTCGGGTTCGTTGTGACGCCGGCGAGCACACCCCAGGCGTTGATCTCGCGGATCTCGTCGATGTTCGCCGTGTCGAGCCAAAGCTTCATCTTGATCCCCCTCGTATCGCCCTGACCTTGCGTTGCGGCCGGCCCTTGCCCGCTTCGACGGCGTTGTCGATCACGTGCTCGATGACTTGGCCGATGCAAGCATCGAGGTTGTAGTTCGAGATGATCGGGACGCCGTGCTGCAGGGCGAGCGACTTGATGTATTTCTGGATCTTACGGATCTCGGGGAAGTGAGCAAGGTATCGCTCGACCGGACGGGAGCGCGTCTCGTGAGCGCGCACAAAGAAGTGGCTTCGATGCAGCGCCTCGTCCTCGACCTGAACCACGAGAGAAACGACGACCGCCTTCTTCGCGAACGCGTCCGGCTTTATGAAGCCCGGCACGATGTGCGCACCTTCGATGATCACATCTGTGCCTTCAGCAACCGCACGCTCGATCAAGGCGTTGACGCCCACGGATACCGCGGACACCTGATCGCGGAAACCGACGAGCACCGCGTCGTCCGCGCGCGTGCTCTTCACCTTCACGACCTCGCCGGTGTCGAACGACGACGTGTACAGCGTCGGCATGAACTCGCGCGAGAACGTTCCTTTCATCACTTCGCGGATCGCGTCGGTGGAGATAACGCGCACGATGCCCAGGCGCGCGGCGAGCTGCGTCGCGACGGTCGACTTCCCGACGCCCGTCCCGCCGCCGATCAAGATGATCAGTGGTATGTCGAGGTTGCCGACCGAGATCCATTTCTCGTAGGCGGCCGCGTAGCGATCGCCTGCCTCCGTGCGGATGACGTCGATCGTCAAGCGGCGCAGTTCGCCGATGTCCACGGACGAGCGGCCGGTCGCCGCAAGGCGGTCCTCGATCTCCTGCGCCACTTGGTACGCGCGCGCCGGAGACAGGCCGCTCGCGATGACCGTGTTCGCAGTCAATCCTTTCGAGTACGGCAAACCGTGGTCACCGTCGCGGACGATGACCCCTCGCGGTGTCTTCTCGTTCCGTTCCTTCATGCTCTCTTTCGTGTGTTCGCTCGTGATGTCGCACGTTCGACGATCGAGTCGAACGCCGCCTGCAAGTCACCTTCGACCGCGACGGGGATGTTGTCCGCGAAGACAACGTCGGCGCCTGCGGAGCGCGCCGCGCGCGCAGCCACATCCACGGCCGCCGCTTTCAGCTCGGTCAGTAGCACTTCGTACGTTCCCTTCGCCGCCGCAAGCTCCTGGGAGAGTCGGCTCCGATCAGCGAGCCGGTAGGTGATGCCGACGACTTCCGCGTCGTGCGCCTCTTCGAGATGGATCCGCATCGACCGACCTGCCGTTTCGGGAGCCGTCGTGGCGAAGAAGACTTTCTTTCCAGCGACGGAACCGACGGGAGCCGGTCGAAAGACCGTCCTGACGACGGGTACGTCTCGCGCAAGCTCGGTAACGGAGGAAGAGAGAGCGGAGAGCGTCTCGGTCGAAAGGACCGGTTCTTCGGCCATCGTAACAAGGGCAAGATCGGCAATCAACAGTCTCAAAAAGCCCAGTGGTGTGAACATTTCCTCGGGTGCCGTGGCTCCACCGACCACCAGCAGGACCGCGTCCGCGCGCACCGGCGGGATCGCCGTGCCACTGCCTTCCAGGATCACGATGTCGGGGTCTTCGCTGTCTGCGACGGCGATCGCCTCGCTCACCGTGTCGAAGGCGGGTTCCCCGAGCACGCCGCTCCCCGCGCGCCGGGCGCCCACCGTCGTCACGCCGGCGACGACCGCGTCCTCATAGGTGTCGCTGGCCGCGTGCTCGCCGCTGTCCGCCAGCGCGATCAGGTCATCGACGGTCGGCCGCTCGACGTCGCCACGTGTGACGAGCGGCTTGTCGGGACCACCACGGCCCATCGCGACGATCACCGGGCGCGCGCCCTTCGCGACGATGTGACGCGCCAGCGCGGCCGACACCGCCGTCTTCCCCGTCCGCTTCCCTGTTCCGATGACGGCGATCGTCGGGACCGACGGAGGCTGCGCCGTCCAGGGCTGCTCGAACGTCGAGCCCCCCGCACGGTACGACGCGCCGTTAGCGGCCGACACCGCGATCAACAGGTTGCGCGTGCGTGCGTCGATCACCGGCGCGTCGCTGAGGTCGATCACGACGTCGGGCGCGAATCTCTCCAAGCCGGCCTGGAGTGCCTCTCGTTGTGATGGACCTTCGATGATGGGGAGATCGCCGAGCGCCATCGGCCCACTCAGCTTCTCGCCACCCCCGAGCATCACCGCGGCAACGACATCGGTGTCCGAAGCGATAGTCGCGAGCGCGTCCAGGATGACCGGCGGATAATGCTCGCCGTCCACCAGGACGAGCGCGCGCGCGCGTCTGATCACGTCGATTGCTGTTCGGTGACGAGCGGTTCGAGCTCGCGATAGTGCTGCTGGCCGGTGACGATGTTGAAATGGGCGATCGTGTTGCCGGGCCCGAAAGGATGCTTCTGAACGATGCGGACTTCGCCCGCCTCGTACTCGATAACGTTGTACGCCGGTCTGGTATGCCCGCGGAGGCGAAGGCTCGAGCAGGTTCCCGCGTTCGCGATGTAGATGTTCTCCAGACGCCAGACGTACGGCACGTGCTTGTGCCCGGTGAGCGCCAGCTTCACGCCTGAACGGATCAGCACCTCGAGCAGGTCGCCGGCGTCGGCGACCGTCGAGCGTTCGCGCCCCGTCCCCGGCACGGGCAGCAAGTGGTGATGGTGCGCGTAGATCTTCAGCTCGGCCGGTTCGGAGAACTGCTCCATGATCCACGGGTACCGCTCGCGGCCGACCTGCCCATCGTTCAGGTCGGGCTCGCTAGAGTCGACGCCGACGATCGTGACGCCGTCTCGCAGGTTCACGCGCCAGTGACGCGGGCCGATCATCTCTTCGAAGTGGACGTACCCGACGTTCTTCGAATCGTGGTTCCCGGGCACGGCGACGACGCGACTCTCGATCTGCTCGAGATACGCAGATGCGGTCTTGAACTCACCGCGGAACCCTTCGTTCGTGATGTCGCCCGTGCACACGACTATGTCGGGCTTGAGCTCGTTCAGCTCGACGATCACGCGGTTCAGCAGGTTGGGAACGAAATGAACCGAACCGACGTGGAGGTCGCTGATGTGCGCGATCGTTACCAACGCTTACTCCTCCATGATGACGCGAACAGAGCCCTCTTTCGCGATCATCGAGAACCCGGTCATCTCCCCTTCGCGGCGGAACACGAGTGAGATCGTCGAGTCCCCAACGCGCAGGTTCCTCAACTCTACCCAGTTCAACCACGCGGGAAGGACGGGCGAGTTGATCGTCAGCAGGTTCTCGGGCGCGCGCGCCGAGAGTCCGAGCATCGCCTGCAGCAGAAGGAACGGCGAGCCGGCGGCCCATGCTTGTGGCGAGCACGCGACCGGGTAGGACACCGGTTGGTTCGGCGTGCGCCGCGTGAAGCCGCAGAAGAGCTCGGGGAGGCGCATGTAATCGACGAATACCGCAGCGTCGAAGATCGCCGTCGTGATGCGGTTCGTCTGTTTGTGGTAGCCGTAGCGCTTCAGCCCCGCCGCGATGAGCGCGTTGTCGTGGGGCCACACCGTTCCGTTGTGGTAGCTCATCGGGTTGTACGCGACGGCCGACTTGCTCATGGTGCGGATCCCCCAGCCGCTGAACATGTCCGGCTGGAGCAGCCTGCGCGCGACCTCTGCAGCCTTCTCGGGATCCAAGATGCCGCAGTACATCCCGTGCGCGGGGTTCGATGTCACCGAACGCACCGGCCGCTTCTTGCCGTCGAGCGCGACGGCGTAGAACGAATCTTCCGCTACCCAGAAGGCTTCGTTGAACCGCTTCTTGAGCTCGTGTGCTTGCTCGCGCAGAACCACCGCGTCGCGCTCGCGCCCGAACGAGTCGTAGACGTCCGCGATGCGCAGCTTCGCGAGGTACACGTAGCCCTGCACCTCGGCCAGTGCGATCGGCGGCTCGGCAAGCGAGCCGTCCATGTGCACGATCGAGTTGTACGAGTCTTTCCAGCCTTGGTTGTCGAGCCCGCGCGCCGAACGTCGCTGGTACTCGACGAACCCGTCACCGTCACGATCCCCGTAGGTATCGATCCACTGCAGCGCGCGCTCCACGTGGGGCATCATCTCTTCCGCGAACGCTCGGTCGTTCGTCCACTTGAAGTACGTGCCGAACAGCATCAGGAACAACGGAGTCGAATCGATCGACCCGTAGTACGGCGTGTGCGGCACGATCGACGCGTTCGCGAGCGCGCCCGTGCGGATCTCGTGGAGGATCTTCCCGGGCTCTTCGTCCCGCCATTCGTCGACACGATCACCCTGGAACTTCGCGAGCAGCCTGAGCGTGTCACGCGCCGGCGTCGGGTTGAGCATCAAGATCTGGTGCGCCGTCATCAGAGAGTCGCGGCCGAACGCCGCCACGTACCACGGGATCCCGGCCGCGATGTAGCGGCCGTCGGGCGTGTCGGTGATGAGCGCGCGCAAGTCGCGCCGCCCGCGTTGAAGCAGCGTGTTGAATACCTCGTTGTCCGTGTAGATCGACGTGCAGTCGTGGTCCCATTCGTCGTACGAGCGCCGCAGCTCGTGCACGGCCACGTCGAACCCCGGAGGTTCGCGCTCGATGCCCTCGACGACAGGGTCGATGACGAACGACAGCAGTTTGGTCTGGTGGCCGACGAGGTCGAGGTCGAACGACACGCGGACGGTCCCTATGCCGTGCTCCACGACCGACGGCGCCGTGCCGAGGTCGATCACCGTCTTGCGCAGCAACCCGTCCTCGCCGGTGTGCGCGAACGTGATCGTCTGCCCGTCGACGATCGGCCTGTAGAAGACACCCGTTCGCTCGTGCTGCAGGCCGCGCACGTGGAAGATATCCGCGAAATCGGAGCCGAATTCGAAATTCACCCGAACGTGGATCCGGTGGTCGTTGTAGTTCTTGAATCGGATCCGCTCGTACAAGCGGTCCTTGATCACGCGCGTGCGTCGGATGTTCAGCGTCTGCGCGGGGATCTCCACGCCGCCCTCTTCGAGGTCCGGGTTGGTGAGGTCGACGTAGGACATGTACGCGCGCTCGGCGCTCGACGAAAGCAGAACCGCGGGCCGCTCGCCGATCGCCATCTCATAGCGTGAGAGGAACCGCGTGTCGCGGTAATACAAGCCCATCCCAAGCTCGCCGCCACGGAGGTTTCCCTCGGGATCGGCGTAGAGGAACATGTCGCCTTCCTTCGTCGCGAGGAGCGAAAGCGTGTGATCCGTCAGGACGAAGGTGGCGTTCTCGTTGTAGAGCCGGGTCGCCTCGTGATCGACCTCGAAGCCCATGGGCGGCTCCATAGGACGCGGGCTCGCTGCTCGTGCGGCTGTGGACACTGATCGCTCCGGAGGGTTTGCTCTGATGTCGTCCGTCGGGCGGGGAGGATGGCCCGTCTTCAGTGTAGGTCAGCCACTACTCCCCTACAACGAACATCGGTCCCGTTCGTCCGGGTCCTTACTTCTCGCGCCGGGACACGACGCACGCGCCCTCGGGGTCGAATGACTCGAGGCGCACTTCCCACCCGTCGGGCGCCGATCCGCGCGCGGTTTTCAGGGCTTCTTCTGCGGTGTTCGCATCGACCAGTGCCGCCACACTCGGCCCGGCGCCCGACAGGAACGCTGCCATCCCTTTGGTTCGCAGCGCGAGCACCAATGCACCTGAATCCGGCATCAGCTCGAAACGCGCCGGCTGATGAAGCCGATCCTCGGTCGCGTCCATCAAAACGTCCGAGCGGCCCTCCGTCAACGCCGCTACCAAGAGGGCTGCGCGCCCGACGTTCGCAACGGCATCCGATCTCGTGATCTCTTTCGGAAGCGCTGCGCGCGCGGTTTTGGTCTGCATCGCGTTCGGAGCGACGCACACGAGCGGCCGGATCGAAGCAGGCGGCTCGAGGCGGATCGTGCTCCTATCCGTCGAGACCGTGATCCCCCCAAGTAAGCACGGCGCAACGTTGTCTGCATGACCTTCCAGCGCGATCGCCTTTTCGAGCAGCTGCTCGTCTGTGTCTTTGGATCCGGCAAGCGCGCGTCCGGCGACGAGACCGGCCACAACCGCAGCCGCGCTTGACCCGAACCCACGCCCGTTCGAGATGGCGATGATCTGGTTAACAGAGAGTGACACGTCTCCCAACATCGAGCGAAGCGCGCGCGCAACCAGATTCGTCTCGTCACGCGGTAGCGATTCGGCACCCGGGCCTGTCGCCGAGATCGACGACCCGCCGGGTGTTCGCTCGACACGAACTTCGTTGTGCCACGACAGAGCGAGACCGAGCGTGTCGAAGCCCGGGCCAAGGTTTGCGATCGTTGCCGGGACGCGGACGACGACGGCGTCCATCTACAGGCCGAGCTCCCTCGCCGCCGCGTCTGCGTCGGCCGGAACCACTGCAGGCGTCGGCGCGCCCGCGATCGCCCAGTCGGGATCCTTCAAGCCATGTCCAGTCAGTACGCACACGACGGTCTTGCCGGCGGCGATCAGACCGTCCGCGCTCAACGTCATCAGGCCGGCGATCGAGGCCGCCGACGCCATCTCGACGAAGATCCCTTCGCGCGCAAGATCCCGATACGCGTTCAGGATCTGACGGTCGGTCACCGCGCGGATCGCACCCTCGGAATCGCGCGCTGCTTCCTCGGCTTGCTTCCACGACGCGGGGTTCCCGATCCGGATCGCCGTCGCGATCGTCGACGGCTTCTCGATCGGATGCCCTTCCACGATCGGCGCCGCACCGGCGGCTTGAAACCCGAACATTCGCGGAAGGAACGTGATGTTGCTCGCGTCGCGCTCTTCCCGGTAGCCCTTCCAGTACGCGGTGATGTTCCCTGCGTTACCAACCGGCATGACGTGATAGTCGGGCGCGCGTCCAAGCGCACCGCAGATCTCGAACGCGCCGGTCTTCTGCCCTTCGATGCGATAGGGGTTGACCGAGTTCACGAGCGTGACCGGGTAGTTCTCGACGAGGTCGCGCGCGACGACGAGCGCCTCGTCGAAGTTGGCGTCCATCTGGATCAGCTTCGCGCCGTGCACCAACGCCTGCGCGAGCTTCCCGAGCGCGATCTTCCCTTTCGGCACGAGTACCGCGCACTCGATGCCGGCCTTCGCCGCGTACGCCGCAGCGCTCGCCGAGGTATTGCCCGTCGACGCGCAGATCACCGCTTTGGCGCCTTCTTCGACCGCTTTCGAGATCGCGACCGTCATGCCGCGATCTTTGAAAGAGCCGGTCGGGTTCGCGCCTTCGTATTTCAAGTACACGTCGGCGCCGATGCGCTCGGACAAGCGCTGCGAGTGGATGAGCGGCGTACCGCCCTCGCACAATGTCACGACCGGCGTCGTGTCTGACACGGGCAGCCGGTCGCGGTATTCGGTGATGATCCCGCGCCACAGGTGCGGGCCGCCGGTGCTCACGTCTCGCCGCCTTCGACGCGCATGACGCTTGTGATCTTCGTGACCTCCGGCAGCTCGCGCAGCGCGGCCAGGGTCGCCTGCAGATCCCGTTCCAGCGCGCGGTGCGTGATCATCACGAGCTGTGCTTGGTCGCCGGTCCCTTCCTGCCACACGCTCCGGATCGATACGTTGTTGCCGCCGAACGTACTGGCGACTGCGGCGAGCACGCCGGGCTGGTCGGCGACGTTCAGCAAGATGTAGTACTGCGAGAACATCGCCTCGATGTTCCTGATCGGGCTGTCTGAGTACGTGTACATACCGGGGCCGCGACCGCCGCTCAGCATGTTGCGCGCGATGTCGATGATGTCGCCTACCACGCTCGTGCCGGTCGGCCCGCCGCCGGCACCGCGTCCGTAGAACATCAGCTCACCGACGCTCTCCCCTTCAACGAACACCGCGTTCAGGTTCTCGCGGACACTGGCCAAGGGGTGCTCGTTCGGGATCATCGCTGGGTGCACGCGCACCGCGATCTCGCCGTCTTGCTGCTCGGCGATCGCGAGCAGCTTGACCGTATACCCCAGGCGCTTCGCGAACGCGATGTCTTGCGCAGTGATGTCCGCGATCCCTTCGCGGTAAACGTCGCCTGAGACGACGCGCGCGTTGAACGCGAGGCTCGCAAGGATCGCGGCCTTCGCCGCCGGGTCGAACCCTTCGATGTCGGCCGTCGGATCGAGCTCCGTGTAGCCCAGGCGTTCGGCTTCGGCCAGCGCTTCGCCGAACTCCAGGCCTTCCTCTGCCATCCGCGTCAGGATGAAGTTCGTCGTCCCGTTGACGATGCCCATCACCTTGGTCACGCGCTCGCCGGCGAGCGACTCACGCAGCGGATGGATCAGCGGGATGCCCCCCGCAACGGCTGCTTCGAAGTAAAGGTCGACGCCCTTCGCCTCGGCAGCCTCGAACAGCTCCTGCCCAAGGGCCGCCAGCAGCTCTTTGTTCGCTGTGACGACGTGCTTGCCGTTGTTGATCGCTTCGAGCAGCAGGTGCCTCGCCGGCTCGATCCCGCCCATGGCCTCGACGACGATGTCGACGTCGGGGTGGTTCACGACTTCATTCGCGTCGGTGGTGTACAGGGCTTCGGTCCCCGGCGGGACGTCGCGCTCCTTATTGAGGTGCCGGACGGCGACCGAGACGACCTCGATAGAGGCTCCCAGACGCTGCTCGATATCGGACGCGTTGCGCGCGAGCATGCGCAGCACCGCCGATCCGACGATGCCGCAGCCGAGCTGTCCGATCCGGATCGCCCTGCCCATCGCGCGCAATGATACAGGCGGGTTCAGCCGGTTCTTGGCGGTTTCCGCGCAGCAGGAGCTCAGCTGAGGGGTGCTTGGAGCACCAAGCGCCTGCTATAATCATCCCCCGTGAAGACCCAAGAACGTTCCTGGAAAGCGGTCGGCGAGTTCATCCGATCGCAGCGCCGGCTCGCCGATCTTTCGCTGCGACAGCTCTCCGCGCTCGCGCAGGTGTCCAATCCGTATCTCAGCCAGATCGAGCGCGGGATCCACAAACCGTCTGCCGAAGTGCTCAAAGGCATCGCCGATGCGCTGCAGATCTCGGCCGAAACGCTGTATGCGCGCGCAGGGCTGCTCAACGAAAACGAGACCGGCGCGCACGACGTCCCGACCGTTGAACAAGCCATCCGCATGGATCCAGGCCTCACCACGGAACAGAAGAAATCCCTGATCCGCGTCTACAAGAGCTTCCTCGGCTCTTCGTAACCCCTGGTCACAGGCCGCTTGGTGGCCTGCTTGACATACCAAGCGCTCGCTTGCTAGAGTCTCCCCCGTCAGCAAGACCAGGAGGGGAAGATGGCTAAGTACACGGACCTCGCCACAAAGACCGGCGATCGCGTCCTTACGTTGATCGGCGACGCCCAGGGCGCCGTGGTCAGCGCCGTTTCAAGTGTTTCCTCGCTCGTCGGCTCGGTTATCCCCGAGCTGCCGGCGATCCCGGGCTCGGAGAACGTTCCGGCCCCGCGTGAGCTCGTCGACGACTACTTCTCGTTCGCCGAGAAGGCTCTGAAGCAGCAGAAGACCTACGCCAAGGACCTGGCGAAGGCCCTCGAGCCGATCAGCACCAAGATCATCCCGAACGGCAAGAAGGCAGTGAAGGCCGCTCCCAAGGCTGCCGCAACCGCGTAACACCGCTCTCCCCGTAAGGCCCCTGCTCCATAGGCGACACCACTAGGCCCCCGGCATTGCCGGGGGCCTCGCCGTTGCGCGGGTTCTACAGATCGCGCGCGACGAGGTCCTCGTAGGTTTCGCGCGCGACGATCTCGCGCGCGTTTCCGTCTTTCACCGCGATCACGGCAGGGCGCGGGAAGCGGTTGTAGTTCGACGCCATCGAGTAGCCGTACGCGCCGGTCGCCGGGATCGCGAGGATGTCACCGCGCGCGACGCTCGCAGGAAGGCTCACGTCTTTGATCAACAGATCGCCCTGCTCGCAATGCGAGCCCGCGATCGTGACGACGCGATCGCTGGGCACGTCGGCCTTGTTCGCGAGCAGCGCCTCGTAACGCGCGCCGTACAGCGCTGGGCGGATGTTGTCGCTCATCCCGCCGTCGACGCTGACGTAGGTACGGATGCCGGGGATCTCTTTCACGGTGCCGACGCTGTAGAGCGTGACCATCGCGTTCGCGATCAGCCACCGCCCAGGTTCGACGCCTATGCGCGGCACCGGCAAGCCATGGCGCTTCATCTCTTCGTTCAGCTTCGCGCGCACGTCTGTGGCGAACGACTCGACGCGCGCCGGGAAGTCGCCGCGGGTGTACGCGATGCCGAGCCCGCCACCAAGGTTCAGCTCTTCCGGCGTGATGCCGGTTGCGTCGCGAACGCTCGCGCAGAACTCCGACATGATCTCCACCGTGCGCAGGAACGCTTCGACCCCGGTGATGTTCGAGCCGATGTGCGAATGGAAGCCGACGACGTCGAGGTTCGGCAGGTCGCGCGCGCGCTTCGCAGCCTCCAGCGCCACGCCGCCTTCGACCGACATTCCGAACTTCGAATCTTCCTGGCCGGTCTGGATGTACTCGTGCGTGTGTGCCTCCACACCGGGCGTGACGCGCAGCATCATCTTCGCGCGCGCGCCCAGCGACCCGGCGATCGAGTCGGCACGCTCGAGCTCTTCCATCGAGTCGGCGACGATGCGGCCGACGCCGGCCTTCAGGCCCATCTCAAGCTCGGCGTCGCTCTTGTTGTTGCCGTGGAAGATGATCCGCTCCGGCGGGAAGGACGCTTTCAATGCGGTGAAGAGCTCTCCCCCGCTCGCGACGTCAAGGCCGAGGCCTTCCTCGGCGACCATTCGCGCCATCGCGACGCAGAGGAAGGCCTTCCCTGCGTAGTACACGTCGGAGTCGGGGTAGGCCTCGCGATAGCGGCGCGCGCGCTCCCGGAAGGTGTCTTCGCACATCACGAACAGCGGCGTGCCGAACTCGCGCGCGAGCGCGACGGTGTCGGCGCCGCCGATCTCGAGATGGCCGTCGGAGCGCAGGCGCGCGCTGGACGGCAGAACGTCGTGCAAGGTGTGCGGCATCTACATCGACTCCGGGGCGGACACGCCGATCAGACCGAGCGTGTTCCGCAACACTATCTGCGTCGCGCCGACCAGGTGCAGCCGCGCTTGCGTGAGGGCCTCGTCGTCGGTGACGACCCGGCAATCGCGATAGAAGGAGTGGAACAGCGATGCCAGCTCTTCCGCGTAGCGCGTCATCCGATGTGGCTCGCGACGTCGCGCGGCCACCTCGACCGCTTCCGGCAGCTCGCCCAGCTTCCGCAACAGATCGAGCTCGCTCTCGTGCTGCAGCTCTTCCAGTGCGACCGTGTCCATGGGGGCGGTCTTGATGCCTTGCTCGCGCGCGTGCTTCAGGATCGACGAGATCCGCGCGTGTGCGTACTGCACGTAGTAGACGGGGTTCTCCTGCGACTGCGCGACGACGACATCGAGGTCGAAGTTCACCGACTGGTCCATCGACACGCGCAGGAAGTGGTAGCGCGCGGCATCAACTCCGACTTCGTCGAGCAGCTCGTCGAACGTCACCGCTTCCCCGGTTCGCTTCGACATCTTCACCGACTCGCCGCCGCGCGTCAGGTGCACGAATTGGCCGATGAGGAACTCGCAGTGCTCGGGGTCCTCGCCGAGCGCGCGGATCGCAGCTTGCATCTCGCGCTTCCAACCGTGGTGGTCGGCGCCGACCAGATAGACGAGCCGCTCGAACCCGCGGCGCAGCTTGTCCATGAAGTACGCGAGGTCCGCTGCGAGGTACGCCGGCATGCCATCGGTCGAGCGAACGAGCACACGATCCTTGTCGTCGCCGAAGTCGGTCGTGCGCAGCCACATCGCGCCGTCTTTCTCGTACACGTGGCCCAGCTGCTTCAGCAGCTCGACAACACGATCCACTGCACCCTCTTCGTGCAGCGACCGCTCGCTGAACCAGACATCGAACTCGACGCCGAAACGCTGAAGGGTCAGCCGCTGGTTGAGCAGCATCCGCCGCTGCCCTTCGACCCGCATGAACGAGACGCGCTCTTCCTCCGGCGCGTTCAGGTACCTGTCGCCGACTTCGACAAGGATCTCCTTCGCGATGTCGATGACGTACGCGCCCTGGTACCCGCCTTCGGGGATCTCGGCTTCCTTCCCGAGCAGCTCGAGGTACCGGGCTGCAACCGACTGGCCGAACTTCACCATCTGCATGCCGAAGTCGTTCACGTAGAACTCGCGCTCGACCGTGTTGCCACACGCTTCCAACAGACGAGCCAGCGTGTCGCCGACCGCAGCCCAACGACCGTGGCCGAGGTGCATAGGACCCGTCGGGTTGGCGCTGACGAACTCGACCTGGATCTTCTCCGGCTCGGTCGACTCCGAGCGGCCCCACGCGTCGCCGGCCTGCTCGACGTCGCGTACCAAGCCCGTAAGCCAGTGGTGCGACAGCCGGATGTTGATGAAGCCGGGCCCGGCGACCTCGACGCCGGCGATGTGCTCGGGCTGCTCGGCCGTCAAGGATCTGACGATCGCGTCGGCGACATCGCGCGGCTTCATCTTCGCGAGCTTCGCGACCTCGAGCGCGATGGACGTCGCCCAGTCGCCGTGCTCCTTGCGCGCCGGCCGCTCCATCTGGAAGGTCGGGACGTCGAACGGAGGGAGATCGCCCGAGGCTTGGGCCCGTTCGATGGCGGAGCGAACGTACGACGCGAGCTGGGTTTGGATCACGGTCAGCTCGACGGGAAAACGGTCTCGCCGGCCAGGACCCTCTCCACCGTCGACAACAGGTCGACGGGATCGAACGGCTTGGTGATGTATGCGGACGCGCCCAGCTCCAGGCCGGAGTTCACGTCCATGTCTTGCGCGCGCGCGGACAAGAAGACCACCGGGATATCCGCCGTCGCAGGGTCGCCCTTGATCCGACGGCAAACCTCGCGCCCGTCCAGCTTGGGCATCATGACGTCGAGCAGCACGATGTCCGGCTTGAACGAGCGCACGAGCTTCAGCGCTTCATCGCCGTTACCGGCGCGCTTGACCTCGTACCCTTCCAGCTCAAGATTCACTTCGAGCAGCTGCTGGATGACGCGGTCGTCGTCGACAACCAAAACTCTGGCCAGACCCACCCCTCCTTACGCTCGCGTAATGATAGCGGCCGCCGCAACGAGGGCAGGGCGATTCCGCGCCGATGCTACGATTGCGCATCTCCCGGCCCTCGTAGCTCAGGGGATAGAGCGACTGCCTCCGGAGCAGTAGGCCGCAGGTTCGAATCCTGCCGAGGG
>DATGHY010000166.1:0-3168 GCA_035307625.1 Actinomycetota bacterium | reverse complement strand
TCGATCCACATCGAGGAGTACGAGGTCGACGCGCGCGACACGAAGCTGGGTGCAGAAGAGATCACGCGGGACATCCCCAACGTCGCCGACGAGGTGCTGAAGGACCTCGACGACGAAGGGATCATCCGGATCGGCGCCGAGGTCAACCCCGGCGACGTGCTGGTCGGCAAAGTCACGCCGAAGGGTGAGACGGAGCTGACGCCGGAAGAGCGCTTGCTGCGCGCGATCTTCGGTGAGAAGGCGCGCGAGGTCCGCGACACGTCGCTCAAGGTCCCACACGGCGAGACCGGTACGGTCATCGGCGTTCGCAAGTTCGCGCGCGAGATGGGCGACGAGCTTTCGCCGGGTGTGAACGAGCTCGTCCGTGTGTACGTCGCGCAGAAGCGCAAGATCTCCGAAGGCGACAAGCTCGCCGGCCGTCACGGGAACAAGGGCGTTATCTCCAAGATCCTGCCCGAAGAGGACATGCCGTTCCTCGAGGACGGGTCGCCGGTCGACATCATCCTGAACCCGCTCGGCGTTCCGAGCCGCATGAACCTCGGCCAGGTGCTCGAAGCGCACCTCGGATGGTGTGCTGCTCAGGGGTGGAACTTCCCCGACGAGCCCGACTGGATGAAGAACGCCGGTTGGACGGAGAACGAGGCGCACCGCCAGGGGCCGGTCAACTTCGCGAGCCCCGTGTTCGACGGCGCGCGCGACTACGAGATCGCGGACCTGCTGAAGCACGCCAACCCGAACCGCGATGGGAACCGGCTGGTAGGAGGGGACGGGAAAGCTCGCCTCTTCGACGGCCGCTCCGGCGAGCCGTACGAGGTCCCCGTCACCGTCGGCTACGTCTACATCTTGAAGCTGGCCCACTTGGTCGACGACAAGATCCACGCTCGGTCGACGGGCCCGTACTCGATGATCACGCAGCAGCCGCTCGGTGGGAAGGCGCAGTTCGGCGGCCAGCGGTTCGGCGAGATGGAGGTCTGGGCGCTCGAGGCCTACGGCGCGGCATTCGCGCTGCAGGAGCTGCTCACGATCAAGTCCGACGATGTCATGGGCCGCGTGAAGGTCTACGAGGCCATCGTCAAGGGCGAGAACATCCCCGAGCCGGGAATACCGGAATCGTTCAAGGTTCTGATCAAAGAGATGCAGTCTCTCTGTCTGAACGTCGACGTGCTGTCGGCGGAGGGCAAGGAGATCGAGATGCGCGACTCCGACGAGGACATTTTCCGCGCGGCTGAAGAGCTCGGTATCGACCTCTCCCGCCGCGAACCGTCGAGTGTGGATGTGGAGGGATAAGAGTTGCTCGACGTTACGTACTTCGATGAGCTCCGGATCGGCCTCGCGACGGCCGACCAGATCCGCATGTGGTCGAACGGCGAAGTTAAGAAGCCGGAGACGATCAACTACCGCACCCTGAAGCCGGAGAAAGACGGGCTCTTCTGCGAGAAGATCTTCGGTCCGACCCGCGATTGGGAGTGCTACTGCGGCAAATACAAGCGAGTCCGCTTCAAGGGCATCATCTGCGAGCGATGCGGCGTCGAGGTCACGCGCTCGAAGGTGCGCCGTGAGCGGATGGGTCACATCGAGCTCGCCGCCCCCGTGACGCACATCTGGTACTTCAAGGGTGTTCCGTCACGCCTCGGGTACCTGCTCGACATCGCGCCGAAGGACCTCGAGAAGGTCATCTACTTCGCCTCGTACATGATCACGCGCGTCGACGACGAGCGCCGGCACAAGGACATGCCGCGCATGGAGAAGGACGTCGCCGAAGAGAAGAACGAGATCATGGTTGCGCGCGACAAGCGCATCGACGCGAAGCACAAGGAGCTGGAGAAGCGCCTGAAGGAGATGGAGAAAGAGGGCGCCAAGACCTCGCAGCTCAACTCCGAGCGCACGAAGTCGGACAAGGAGATCAAGCAGCTCTCCGAGCAGACCGACCGACGGATCCGCCAGCTCGACGAAGTCTTCGATCTGTTCAAGGGTCTCGCGCCAAAGCAGCTCGTCCACGACGAGATGCTGTACCGCGACCTGAAGGACCGGTTCGGCGACTACTTCCAAGGTTCGATGGGCGCGGAAGCGATCAAGGATCTCCTCGCGCAGACGGACGTGAAGGCCGAGGCCGAGATCCTGCGTACGCAGTTCAAGGAAGGCAAGGGACAGAAGAAGGCGCGCGCGATCAAGCGGCTCAAGGTCGTCACGGCGTTCGTGAATTCGAAGAACTCGCCGAGCGGCATGGTGCTCGACAGCGTTCCCGTTATCCCGCCGGATCTGCGCCCGATGGTGCAGCTCGACGGTGGCCGGTTCGCAACGAGCGACCTCAACGACCTCTACCGTCGCGTGATCAACCGCAACAACCGGTTGAAGAGGCTGCTCGACCTCGGCGCACCGGAGATCATCGTCAACAACGAGAAGCGCATGCTTCAGGAGGCCGTCGACGCGTTGTTCGACAACGGCCGCCGTGGCCGGCCGGTCACCGGCCCGGGCAACCGTGCGCTGAAGTCGCTGTCGGACATGCTCAAGGGCAAGCAGGGCCGGTTCCGTCAGAACCTGCTCGGCAAGCGCGTGGACTACTCGGGCCGCTCCGTGATCGTCTCCGGCCCGTCGCTCCGGCTCCACCAGTGCGGCCTGCCCAAGCTGATGGCGCTCGAGCTGTTCAAGCCGTTCATCATGTCGCGGCTGGTGGAGCGCAAGTCGGCGCAGAACATCAAGGCCGCGAAGAAGATGGTCGACTCGATGATCCCGGAGGTCTGGGACGTGCTCGAGGAGGTCATCCACGAACACCCGGTGCTCCTGAACCGGGCACCGACCCTGCACCGCCTCGGGATCCAGGCCTTCGAGCCGATCCTCGTCGAGGGCAAGGCGATCAAGATCCACCCGCTGGTCTGCGTGGCGTTCAACGCCGACTTCGACGGCGACCAGATGGCGGTCCACCTGCCGCTTTCGGCGGAGGCCCAGGCGGAGGCCCGGATCCTGATGCTGTCCTCCAACAACATCCTCTCCCCGGCCCACGGCGCCCCGCTGGCCACCCCCAGCCAGGACATGGTCCTGGGCGCCTACTACCTGACCTACGGTCCGGACGCCGAGGAGCTGGACAAGATCGACCCGGCCACCCATGAGCCGCGTCCGCACGTGTACCGCACCGCCCAGGAGGCGGAGTGGTCATATGAGCACGGCGTG
>DATGHY010000165.1:0-2068 GCA_035307625.1 Actinomycetota bacterium | reverse complement strand
CCGCCGCCGCCGCCTCCGAGCCCGTCGCCCAGCCCCTCGGCGTCTGCGACGCCCTAGCCGCGCGCTTCTTCGAGCTTCGTAGCGCGGAAACGGCGGTACAAGAACAGGTCGTAGACGATCTTCAATCCGCCTGCTGCGATGAACGGCGCGGACGCAGATACGCGAAGGAGCGCGCCGGCGCTCGCCGGTCCTCCGGGACGTGTGACGTAGCGAGCGGTGTTCGTGTAGGCGGCCGCGGCCGTTCTCTCTTCGGGATCGACGATCGTCACGACGTACGCTTGTCGCGCAGGCACATCCATCTGCGAGAGCGCGAAGCGCGCGAGCAATAGCGCGACCGCGCCGCCGAACACGGGCGAGAACGGTACCGCTATCAAGAGGATGTTCGACGGCAAGTGCGTGAAGACCATCGTGTTGAGCAGCCCGATCTTCGACGCGAGTCGCCCGGCGACGATCGACGAACCAGCTTGCAACAGACCAGCTCCGAAGAACACGATACCCATCTGCTCGGTCGTCGCACCGAAGCGACGGTGGAACCAATACACCAGGAACGTTTGAACGACGAACCCGCCCCCGTAGGCATCCAACGCGAACAACGCCGCGAGCTGCTGCACGTTCTTTCGTGACCGGATCAGGCGCGTCTCGGTACTCCGGTCGGCTTCCATCGCAGCCGAGATGCGGCGTACCAGCAGCGCGCAGATCACTGCGACGATCGGAAAGGCAAGCAGCCATCGCTGGTCGATCGGGAGCGCAGGGTAAAGCTTTCGGAAAGCCGCCGGGCCGCCTGCCGCGAGCGAGCCGACGGCGCCGGCCAGATACGCGACCGCGTTGTAGCGCCCGAAGACGCGCGCGCGGATGTCGATCGGCGCGCCGCCCATCATGGCCTGCTCGATCGACGTGATCGGACCCGATTCGTTCGGATCGGTTGAGAGCGTGCCGGTGAGCGCCGCCAGGATGAGGGCCGGGACCCAACGCGTCAACGCGAAGACCGTGCCCGCGCCTCCCATCACCAGCAGCAGTAACGCGTACGCGCGCCGCCGCCCGATGCGGTCCCCGCGCCGCCCGATCGCGAGCGAGCTGAGCGCCATGCCGGCGAGCATCGCGGTGAGGATCGCGCCGATCCCGACGCTGCTCAGTCCCTCCGCTGCGAGCACCGTTCCGATCAAGACACTGCCGAACCCATATAGGAATGCGCGCAGCGCCTGGATGGCGAGGATGAGCCGGAGGTCTCTTTCCACGGTCAGTTCCTATCAGGTTGGTGCGCGTGCGTCGTCCGTCGGCCGTTTGGGCAAGCACTAGGATGTAGTCATGCTGCCGGCCATCCCGGATCCGCAGATCATCGTCGTCTTCGGCGCTTCAGGCGACCTCACCCATCGCAAGATCATCCCGGCGCTTTACAACCTGTTCCGCGAGAAGATGCTCCCCGAGAAGTTCGCCATCGTGGGGTACGAGCGCACCGAGTGGACCGACGAGCAGTTCAAGGAAGAGGCGCGCAAGTCGCTGGAAGAGTTCAGCCGGACTCCGGTCGAAGACGACTACTGGAGGCCCTTCTCGGAGACGCTCAGCTATCGATACGGCGCGTTCGACGACGAGAAAGCGTTCCATCCACTTCACGACCACCTCGCCGAGCTCGACAAGTCGGTCGGAACCGACGGCCACCGTCTTTACTACGCGGCGACGCCGCCGTCCGCATTCCCCGTGATCATCGACCGCATCGGCGAGTGCCCCCCGCAGCCCGAGCAGAAGATCGTTATCGAGAAGCCGTTCGGGCGGGACCTGGAGAGCGCTCGCGCCCTGACCGAGAAGGTGCACGAGGTGTTCGACGAGGCGCACGTCTTCAGGATCGATCACTACCTCGGCAAGGAAACCGTCCAGAACATCCTCGCCTTCCGCTTCGGCAACGGCATCTTCGAGCCCCTTTGGAATCGCCGCTACGTCAACCACGTCCAGATCACCGGCGCCGAATCCATCGGCGTCGAAGGCCGCGGCGCCTATTATCAGGAAGCGGGCGCGCTGGCGGATATGATCCAGAACCACTTGCTGCAAGTGATGGCGACCATCGCCATGGAAC
>DATGHY010000164.1:0-4180 GCA_035307625.1 Actinomycetota bacterium | reverse complement strand
GCCGAAGGTGATCGAAGACGAGCAGCTGGCCGGTGAACAGCAGCCAGAGCTCGGGCAGCTGCAAATCGTCCGTGGTGGTTTGGGGAAGCTGCTCGATGTAACGAACGACGTCGTAGCCGACGTAGCCGACGGCGCCGCCGTGCAGCGGAGGCAAGCCCGGAAGCGCCGGCGCACGATAGCCGGCGAGCGCGCGCTCCAACGTCGTGAGCGGATCGGGCGCGTCCTTGGCCGCGGGAGGCTGCTCGCCGTCGAACGTCACCGTGCCTGCGCGCGCGGTCATCACCGTGAACGGGTTCAGCCCGATGAACGAATAACGGCCCCAGCGCTCGCCGTGCTCGACGGACTCGAGGAGGAAGGAGTTCGGCTCGGCGCCGAGCTTGCGGTAGACGCCGACGGGCGTTTCCAAGTCGCCGAGCACCTCGCGCCATACGGGCACCAGCGTGTACTCGCCCGCGAGACGCAGGAACTCTTCCCGGGATGGCTGGAAGTTGGGCATCGCTGGGATGCTACCGCAGGCTCGGGCGCCCCTCCGCGGTTATGAGATCGCCCGATAGAAACAGGTGCGCTCGCCTGTGTGACACGCCGGGCCGTCCGCGTCGACCAAGACGAGCAGCGTGTCCCCGTCGCAGTCGTAGCGAACCTCTTTGACGTGCTGGACGTTCCCCGATGTCGCGCCTTTGTTCCAGAACTCCTGCCGCGAGCGGCTCCAGAACCACGTTGTCTTCGAGTCGAGCGTGCGCTGCAACGACTCGGCGTTCATCCACGCGACCATCAGGACCTCCCCGGTGTCGTGCTGCTGCACCACTGCGGGGATGAGTCCTTTGTCGTCGTACTTCAGCTCCGGCATATCGCTCATGGTTTCCTCGCCACCCATATCTGTTCGCGCGCGTCGCTTTCGAGCGGCCGCTCGTCGAACCATCCGTACAACGCTTCGACCTCGAAGCCTGCGCGAGCGAGCAGGTGCTCGAACTCGTACCGGTAGATCGCGCGCAGGTCGAACCCGGTTTCGATCGTGTCGACCAGCCGCTCGCCGTCGTAGACGTCGAGCCCGACACGAAGATGCAAGAGTTGCGACGTCACGTCGTATTCCGGGAGGCCCCACATCTCGCACCGGCGGCCGCGCTCGTCCACGAACTCACCGTGCGAGGTCTTCCGCCCGTTCAGAGAGACTTGGATCTCTGGATCCGGCACGAAGATGTTCAGGACGAGCCGCCCTCCCGGCACGAGCGAGCGCCTGATCGACGCCAGCGCGGCGAGTTGGTCTTCGACGGTCAGAAGATGCAAGAAGCCTCGGAATGGAACGATGACGAGCTCGACAGGCGGATCGGCCACGAACGTACGCATGTCGCCCTCGACGAACGTGAGCCTGCCGGCCACGCCTTCGGCACTCGCTTGGCGCGCGGCTTCGGTCAGCATCGCACCTGAGACATCGACGCCGATCACGTCTTGCCCGGCGCGCGCGATCGGGATCGCGATGCGGCCCGTTCCGGTGCCGAGCTCGACGACCGGGCTTTTCACGGCGGTCGCGCGCTTCACGTAGAACGGGATGTCGTCGCGCTGCGGCTCTGCCCAGTGGTCGTAGAAGTCGACGAGGATCGAGTACGGGTCGAACGTGATCGGCTTGTTCATCGCATCGGGAGTCCGGCGCGCGCGCACTCGGCCTTGACCTCAGAGATCCGCATCTCGCCGAAGTGGAAGACGCTGGCGGCAAGAGCGGCGTCAGCGGCGCCGTCCGTTAACGCCTCAGTGAAGTGCTGCGGGACGCCGGCACCGCCGCTGGCGATAACGGGCACGGGCACGGCTTCTGAGACGGCGCGCGTTAGCTTTAGGTCGTAGCCGTCTTTGGTCCCGTCGCGATCCATGCTCGTCAGAAGCACCTCGCCTGCGCCGAGGTCCTTCGTGCACCGCGCGGCCCACTCGATCGCGTCGAGACCCGTCGGCGTCCGGCCGCCTTCGACGACGACCTCCCAGCTTCCGTTGCGCGCGCGCGCGTCGATCGCGATGACGATGCACTGCGACCCGAATGCGAGCGTCGCGTCGAGCAGCATCTCCGGATCGCGCACGGCAGCCGTATTGATCGCGACCTTGTCCGCGCCCGCGCGTAGCAGCTTCCGCACATCGTCGACCGCGCGCACTCCCCCGCCCACGGTCAAAGGGATGAAGACCTGCTCCGCCGTCCGCCGCACGATGTCGTACGTCGTCTCGCGCTGCTCCCACGACGCAGTGATGTCGAGGAAGGTCAGCTCGTCCGCGCCCTCGCGGTCGTAGATCGCGGCCATCTCTACCGGATCGCCCGCATCGCGGATGTCCACGAAACGGATCCCCTTGACGACGCGCCCGGCGTCGACGTCGAGGCATGGGATGATCCGCTTCGCAAGCATGCGTGGCTAGCGTCCCGCGCGCGCGAACTCGATGTCCCACGCGCTGTTGATGTGGGACTGGAGATACGGCATGTAGAAATTGAGAAGATTGAAGAACGAGATCGCTCCAAGCAACACCGCGAGGACAGGACTGATCGTCTTCGGCGCGCCGACTTTTTTCTGCACGAGACTCACACGGTGGGCGGTCCGATAGAAGCTCACGAGCGCTGGGATGACGATCAAGATCCCAAGGGTGATCGCCAACACAGAAACGGCCGGGTCGATCTTGATCTCATCACCGCTGTGATCGCGGATCTCGCGATTGATCATGTAGTACCACACGAAGTGGTAGATCTTCAGCGTCACGATCCCGATCAGGAACGTGCCCCACGGATCGCGCCGTTTGATCGACCCCGTTCCGATCTGGAGCTCATCCGCCATCGCGATCTCCCCCTTTCGATACGCTCAGCGCCTCCGGCAGGGTGAACGCGCCTGCGTATAACGCCTTGCCGATGATGCAGCCTTCGACGCCGCTTCCGATGAGATCGCGCAGGTCCTCGAGTGACGAGACTCCACCGCTTGCAACGATCTTCGACTTCGTCTTCTCCATCACCGATTTGAGCAGCCCGATATTCGGACCCTGTAGCATCCCGTCCTTCGCTACGTCCGTCACGACGTACCGCGCGACGCCGGCGACATCGAGGCGCCCGAGCGTCTCGCTCAGATCGCCGGCATCCTCCGTCCAGCCGCGCGCCTGCAGCCTCGTTCCCCGCACGTCCAAACCCACCGCGATCATCGCGCGCGCATCCGCGACGGCCTGCGCCACGAAAGTTGGATCAAGCAACGCTTGCGTGCCGAGCACAATACGAGCAGCGCCCGCCGCGCGCGCCCACGCGATCGCGTCGGCCGAACGGATCCCGCCGGACGTCTGCACCGGGATGCCGACCGATCGGATGACCTCTTCGACCACCGCCCGGTTGCGCGGCACACCTTCGAGCGCAGCGTCGAGATCGACGACGTGGAGCCACTCGGCCCCCTCTGCTTCGTAGCGCTTCGCGACCGAGACGGGCTCCTCGTCGTACACGGTTTCCTTCGCGTAGTCGCCCTGCACGAGCCGCACGCACCGGCCGTCGCGGATGTCGATCGCGGGAAGAAGGATCATGCCGAGGCTGCTCGAACGAAATTGCCCAGCAGCGCGAGGCCGGCGTCGCCGGATTTCTCCGGGTGGAACTGCGTCGCCATCACATTGTCGCGCTCGGCCGCGCAGCAGAACTCGACGGCGTAGTCGCTCGTCGCGGCGACCACCGAACCGTCGGCCGGCGCCGGGTAGTAGGAGTGGACGAAGTAGAAGCGCGTTCCGGGGTCGATGCCGTCGAAGAGGCGCGCGCCCGCGCGCGGAGAGACCTCGTTCCAGCCGATGTGCGGGACCTTCGGTCCCGCCGGAAATCGCACGACGTCGCCGGCGAAGACCGCAGCGCCTTTCTCCACGGACTCCTCCGAAGAATCGAACAGCACCTGCAGCCCGAGACATATCCCGAGGTACGGCCGGCCGTCGGCGATCCACGCGCGCACGTCGTCCATGCGCGGTCCGAGGTTCACGACGCACGATCCGAACGCGCCTTGCCCCGGCACGACCAATGCGTCGGCGTCGCGATCGACGTCGGCCGACACATCGACCGTCGCGCCGACCTTCTCCAACGCTTTCGCGACCGACCGCAGATTGCCCATCTCGAAATCCAGAACAGTGATGCGAGGGCTCACAGCTTCCCTTTGGTGGACGGGATGCCTTGGCCGGTGACGCGGCACGCTTCCCCCAGCGC
>DATGHY010000163.1:0-5365 GCA_035307625.1 Actinomycetota bacterium | reverse complement strand
ATGGATGTAGCCCTCGTAGTCGCCGACGCGGAACTTGCGGCCGACCTCCGTGCGGTCGAGCGGAAGCCGCTTGCGCTCGTGTACGAGCACCGGCGGCGTCGCCACGGCACTCTTGTCGCCCGAACTCGACAGCGGCTGCGCGACCTTGCAGTTGTCGCGATAGATCGCGATCGCCTTGACGCCGAGCTTCCACGCGTCGACGTAGAGGTTCATGACGTCCTCGACCGTCGCCTGCTCGGGGAGGTTCACCGTCTTCGAGATCGCGCCCGAGATGAACGGCTGGGTCGCGCCCATCATCTTCACGTGGCCGAGATAGTGGATCGCGCGGTCGCCGACGGCGCAGTCGAACACCGGATAGTGCTCGGTCTTCACGTACGGCGCGCCGACGACGCTGTTGCGCTCGTCGACGTACGCGACGATCTCCTCGCGCTCGCGCGGCGCGTAGCCGAGCTTCTCGAGCGCCATCGGCACCGTCTTGTTCACGATCGTGATCTCGCCGCCGCCGACGAGCTTCTTCGACTTGACGAGCGAGAAGTCGGGCTCGACGCCGGTCGTGTCGCAATCCATCATGAAGCTGATCGTCCCGGTGGGTGCGAGCACGGTGGCCTGCGCGTTGCGGTAGCCGTTGACCTCGCCGAGGTCGAGCGCGTCGTCCCACGACTTGCGCGCCGCGCCGAGCAGGTCGGCCGGCACTGTCTCGGGCGAGCCGATGTTGCCGACCGCGGCGCGGTGCTTGGCGATCACGCCGATCATCGCCGCCGCGTTCGGGCGGTAGCCGGCGAACGGCCCCATCCGCCCCGCGATCTCGGCCGACTTGCGGTACGCGCGGCCGGTCATCAGCGCGGTGATCGCCGCCGAGTACGCGCGGCCCTCGTCGGAGTCGTACGGCAGCCCGCGCGCCATCAGCAGCGCGCCGAGGTTCGCATAGCCGAGGCCGAGCTGGCGGTAGGCCTTCGCGTTCCGCTCGATCTCGGGCGTCGGGTACGACGAGTAGCCGACGAGGATCTCCTGCGCGAGGAAGACGACGTCGACCGCGTGCTCGAACGCCTCGACGTCGAGCTCGCCGTCCTCGCGCCTGAACTTCATCAGGTTGAGCGAGGCGAGGTTGCAGGCCGAGTCGTCGATCGACATGTACTCGGAGCACGGGTTGGAGGCGTTGATGCGACCGCTGTTCGGGATCGTGTGCCAGGCGTTGATCGTCGTGTCGTACTGCAGCCCGGGATCCGCACACTCCCACGCCGCCTGCGCCATCTCACGCATGAGGTCGCGCGCGCGTAACACAGAGATGGGCTCGCCGGTCTTCACCGCACGCAAGGCCCAGTCCCGATCCTCCACATACGCCATCATGAAGTCATCGGTGACGCGGACGGAGTTGTTCGCGTTCTGATACTGGATCGAGTACGAGTCGCGGCCGTCGAGGTCCATGTCGAAGCCCGCGTCCCGCAGTGCGCGCGCCTTGTGCTCCTCGACCGCCTTGCACCAGATGAAGTCCTCGACGTCCGGATGGTCGACGTTCAGCACGACCATCTTGGCCGCGCGCCGCGTCTTGCCACCGCTCTTGATCGTTCCCGCGGACGCGTCGGCGCCGCGCATGAAGCTGACCGGGCCGCTCGCTTCGCCGCCGGCCGACAGCCGCTCTTTGGACGAACGGATCGTCGACAGGTTGATCCCCGAACCCGAGCCGCCCTTGAAGATCGTGCCTTCTTCGACGTACCAGTTCAGGATCGAGCTCATCGTGTCGTCCACGGCGAGGATGAAACACGCGGAGCACTGCGGGTCCTTCTCCGAGCCCACGTTGAACCAAACGGGTGAGTTGAACGCGGCTTTCTGCGTCACAAGGATGTGCTTCAGCTCGGCGTTGAAGGTGTCGCGCGTCTCTTCGGTTACGAAGTAGCCGTCCTTCCACCCCCACGACGTGATGGTGTCCGCAACGCGGTCGATCAGCTGACGCACCGAGCGCTCACGCATCGGGGTATTCAGCGGCCCGCGAAAGTACTTCTGCGCCACGATGTTGGTCGCGTTCTGCGACCAGGTGATCGGGAACTCCACGCCCAGCTGCTCGAACGCGTTCCCGCCTTCTTTGAAGTTCGGGATAACCGCGTCGCGGATCTCCCACTCGACCTGGTCGTACGGATGCGTCCCCTTCGACGTGAAGAACCGCTTCACCGCCATACCGCGGTGACCGCCGTCTTGTTCCGTCATCGCCCGTTCCGTCTTCGACACCGTTGCTCCCTCCCCGTTTTGCTGCTTCCCCGGCTCCCGACCGTCTTACCTTGTTGCTCCCGCCTTTGGAGGCGTCCGCTTCTGTAAGAGCTGGCCCACCTCCCGCTCGAAATCCGTCAGCTCTTGGAAGTCCTTGTAGACGGACGCGAAGCGCACGTAGGCCACCTCGTCCAGCTCCCGCAGACGATCCAAGATCGCCAACCCGATCTCTTGCGTCGTTACCTCGGCGACACCACTCGCCCTGACCGCGGCTTCGATCTCGTCCGCGACCCGCTCCACCTCTTCGGGGGCAACCGGCCGGTTCACGCACGCCTTCGACAGGCCTGAGATGACCTTCGAGCGGTCGTACGGCATCTTGCCCCCCGATCGCTTCACCACCTGAAGCCCCGCACTTTCGACCCGCTCGAACGTCGTGTATCGACGTCCACAGGCCCCGCACTCCCGGCGACGTCTCACTGCGTCCCCGTCCTCAGCCTCACGGGAATCGATCACCCGGTCGTCTGAGGTCTTGCAGTACGGACAACGCATCCCTGGTTCCTGAGTATCTTGCTCCCGATCGGCCCTCTCATCTTGTGGGCGGACACCCCAAAACCACAAGATGTAGTGTGTCGAGGGACCATAGCACACAAGATAAGAGGGTTCAAGGATTCTGGAACCGTCGCTAGGGGGCGACGAAACGGAGCGTCTGACCAGGGATGATGATCGGCGATCCGAGGTGGTTAACCTTCATCAGCGTGTCGATGATCTCGCGCGGATCTTTGGCCGGCGCCAGCTTCGAGGCGATCGTCCACAGGGTGTCCCCGGCCTGAACCTGATATACGACGGCAGGCTTCGGGTGCGCCTGACCTGCGGAAACGGCGTGGCTCCCGATCAAGACCGAACCCGCCACCATCGCACTTGCGATCCACAGCCTTCTCATCTCAACCTCCACATCGACCGTAGCCGAACATGTGTTCGGCTGTCAATGCCAAAATCGAACAGGTGTTTGATTCGAGAGCCTGCGGATGCTAGCGTCCGGCGGTGACAGCGACGGAGGAGGGGCCGTGGCCGACCTGACGAATAGGCAGCGCGCGATCTTGGAGTTCATCACCCGGACCCACAAGGAGCGCGGCTACCCGCCCTCGGTCAGGGAGATCGGCGAGGCCGTCGGTCTGCAGTCCCCCTCCAGCGTCCACGCGCAGCTGGCCACCCTGGCCGAGCGCGGATACCTGCGGAAGGACCCGACCCGGCCCCGCGCCATCGTGGTCCAGCTCGACGAGACCGGTATCCCGCAGCAGACCTCTGCTGTCGCCAGCGTTCCGCTCATCGGCCAGATCGCGGCCGGGTCCCCCATCCTCGCCACCGAGCAGATCGAAGAGACTCTCCCCCTCCCCCAGGATCTCGTCGGAACGGGGACCTTGTTCGCTCTTCGCGTCAAAGGCGATTCCATGATCAACGCGGGCATCTTCGACGGCGACACCGTCGTGATCCGCCAGCAGAAGACGGCCGACGATGGAACGATCATCGCTGCGCTCGTCGACGGCGAGGAAGCGACCGTCAAGCGTCTCAGCCGCAAAGGTGGCCGGGTGCGGCTGCTCGCAGAGAACCCTGCGTACGAACCGATCGAGCCCGACGACGTTCAGGTGCTCGGGAAGGTCGTCGCCGTGCTCCGTAGTTTGTAGATCGCGACGCCTTTAGCGGTCGGGGGTTCCTTCTTCGCGGGACTCTTCCCCGCGCAGCCGATACTGCTCGAGCCGCCCTGCTTGATCTTCGCGAAGGCGCGCGCGCACCCGCGTCCCTTCCGGTGCGAACTGCTCGCTCAGCACGGCGCCGGCCGCATGCAACGCCGCGACAACGTCGCCTCGCTCGTACGGGATCAGCAGCTCCGCTTCGATCTCAGGAGGAGGGATGCTCGCCGCTACGCGATCCAGCAATGAGTCTATGCCGGTGCCGTCCATGCCCGAGACGAACACCGCATCGGGGAACCGCCGCTGGAGCCGTGCTCGAGATATCTCGTCCAGCGAGTCGATCTTGTTCACGACGACGAGCTCCATGACATGCGCCGCACCGATCTCGCCGAGCACTTCTCTCACGGATGCGTATTGGAGATCGGGATCCGATGACGTTCCATCCACGACGTGCAGGAGAAGATCCGCGTCGCTCGCTTCCTCCAGCGTCGATTTGAACGCCTCAACCAGTGTATGAGGCAGCTTGCGCACGAATCCCACGGTATCGGTCACCGTTGCGTTGCGTCCGTCGGGCAGCTCGAGCCGGCGCGTCGTTGCATCCAACGTCGAGAACAGCTGGTCCTGCACGAGTACGCCTGCGCGCGTCAGCGCATTCAGCAACGTCGACTTTCCTGCGTTCGTGTAACCGACGAGCGCGATCGCCGGGGTGCGCGCGCGCACCCGCTCGGCGCGCTTGATCGCACGGACGCGCGCCACGTCCTTCATCTCCTTGCGAAGCTTCGCCAGCCGCACACCGATCCGACGCCGGTCTGATTCCAGCTTCGTCTCACCGGGCCCACGGGTCCCAAGACCGCCGACGCCCGACTTCCCCATGCGCGACATCGACTCGCCCCAGCCGCGCAGGCGAGGCAATAGGTAATTCAGCTGCGCGAGCTCGACCTGTAGCTTGCCTTCCGCCGAGTGCGCGTGCTGCGCGAAGATATCGATGATGAGCGCCGTGCGGTCGATCACCTTGCACCCGCACAGCTCTTCCAAGTTCCTGAGCTGCCCGGGCGAAAGCTCCTCGTCGACGATCACGGTGTCCGCGCCGGTCGCCCGCACCACCGAGCGAACCTCGTCGGCCTTCCCCTTGCCGAGGAACGTCGCCGGATCCGGACGGTCGCGGCGCTGCAACAAGGTCTCGATGACCTCCGCACCTGCCGTGTGGGTGAGCCGCTTCAGCTCTTCGAGCGATTCCTCTGCATCGCCGGCGCCGCGGCCGACGGAAAGTCCGACGAGGACGGCGCGCTCGAGCTTGAGCTGCTGGAGCTCAGGAGGGAGCTCGGTTATGCGACGGCGCGACCGGTTTACCGGGTGAGAGCGGTCCTGATCCGTTCCAATCCCTCCTCGAGACGGTCGTCTGGGACCGTCAGCGAGATGCGCACGAATCCTTCACCCGAGACGCCGTACCCGCGCCCCGGCGGGACCACGACGCC
>DATGHY010000162.1:0-3023 GCA_035307625.1 Actinomycetota bacterium | reverse complement strand
CAACGTTCTAATTCCGCGAGGGCAACGTGATCAGGCGCTCACTGGCAACATGATGAGCAATGAGCTCGTAGGCCCACGGCGCTTCCGCCGGTCGCTCCCATCGACGATGGATCGCCCATAAACAGTAATCCACGATCTGTAGGCCCCGGTCCGCGTTCGGGGAGCCAGCCCTGCCGCGCACGACCATTGCGGCTGTGTCCAGCATCATGCGCCCAATCATCCCAAGCCCGAGAACCGCCGAGTACGTGCCGGCCTCCCTCTCGGCTTGTGCAACAGCTCGATCGGCGCCCTCCTTGAAAGTCTTCAGTTCCCTTGCGGTCCCAATGGAGGCAACCACAACGTCAACGGGATAGGGCTGCGGATGGAATTGGGGGAGAACATGAACAAGATGCGATTCCCACGCAGCTGCGTAGAGAAGATGACGCTCCCGCCATTCCGGGGCGAGTTGCCTCTTGTCTATGATCGTCGCGTCCACCCGAATCGGGCGTTCCGAGACCAATGTCAAGACCTCTCGGACCACATCGCGCCGATCGTTTGAAGCGTGAAATGGCGCCCCGATAGTCGGAACGTTAAGCCTCTGTTGCAATTCAAGCGCTAACTGGTCGAGTTCCGAAAGCCAGGAGTCATCGCCAATGGTTGCAGTCGCGACCATGAAGTGCCTGTCATCCGGCAGATCGCCGAAGTCTCCCGGGTTACCCGACTCGTCTCCAAAGAGATGCATAGTCTTTGCCATCGTATGCGCAGAGCTGCGCAGACGGGTCGGCTGCTTCCCGCCACTTTCCCGCCACTAGCCGCTTCTTATCGCTGCGCGACGTTGTTCGAAGAGACTGACGAAACGGCCAACTGGCAGCGCATCCTCATACGGGGATGAGTCTCGTTGTTTATCGTTCTCCGTGCAGTGTGGGACTCATAATCCGTTGGTTCCTGGTTCGAGCCCAGGCGGGTCCACTTTCGCCAGTCGATCGCGGAGCGATGCGAACGTCACAACCCGAGTAGTTGCTTCTTCTTCGCCTCGAACTCTTCGACGGTGAGGACGCCCTGATCCTTCAGCTCAGCTAGTTTTCGGATCTGATCCGCCAAGTCGGGCACGACTGCCGCAGATGTTCCTCCAAAGTCCCGTCTCCCATGGAGGAGCTGCTGGAGTCGGTCGATGAACTCGTTGGCGTCCCGTGCTCGCATCGGCCCTGCCTTCTCGACGCTGGCGCCTGTTGGACCAGCCGTCGACATCGAAACATAACCGAGCCAAAGAGCCGTGGTCAGAGTCACGTCCTGGACCTTCTCCAAGGGCACCGTCACAAGTCTCTTGCTGATGATGCCTTTCGCGAGGATGACTCTTCGATCTGTCAGAACGAAGTACGTCCGTAGCATCCAGAAGTGATACAGGCCCAGCGTGAACAGATGTTGGAGCCACGTCACTGAGAAGCTTGGCTTCTTGTCTAAGAGCACCTTTTCTTGAGGGTTGAGCGTCAGGGCTTTGGGCAGCGGTCGATCGACCATGACGAGTCTCCTCCGGTGGGCTCCTGCGAGCGAAAAATACCTCCGTGGGTCATGGGGAGGGAAACCAGCTCGAAGCCTGAGCAAGAGCGGGAGGGAGGCGTCGACGAGAACCGAGTTCGCTAAGAGAGGCCGTGCTTGAACGCGTAGGTGACTGCTTGTGCGCGGTCGCGAACACCGATCTTTGCGAACAAGTGGTTGATGTGACTCTTGACTGTCGGCTCACTGACCACGAGCTGCCCGGCTATCTCAGCATTGGACAGACCCTTGGCGATCAGGGAGAGCACCTCGGCTTCGCGCGCGGTGAGGCCGTCGGGGAGCTCGTCCGGTGACTCCGTTGTGGCGGGCGTTGTTAGGGCGTCCACAAGGTGGTGCTGGACTGCAGGGTCGATCGCCGCTTGGCCGCGCGTGACTTGCTCGAGCGCCTTCTTGATCTCGTCGGCACCGGCGTCCTTCGTGAGGTAGCCGCGCGCGCCCGCGCGCAACGCATCGATGACGGAGCGATCGTCGGCGTACGTGGTGAGCATCAGAACCTTGCAATCGGCGTCTTGCGCGCGCAGCCGTCGCGTCGCTTCGACGCCGTCGCAGCGAGGCATGCGCAGGTCCATCAGAACGACATCGGGATGGAGCTCGGCCGCGAGAGCCACGGCTTCGTCGCCGTCTGCGGCTGCGCCGACAACCTCGACGTCCGAAAGGAGCTGAAGCAGAGTCGTCAGGCCCTCACGAACGACACGCTGGTCGTCGGCGATCAGCACGCGGATCATGCCGGGACCCACAGTTCGACCTTGAACCCGTCGGAAGTGGGGCCCGCGTGGAGCGTTCCGCCGAGCAGCTCAGCACGCTCACGCATTCCCGTCAATCCATAGCCGGTACCGTCCCCCGGCGGTGGTCGATCGCCGCTCTTCTCGAAGTCTTCGATCGTGAGGCGAGTGCCGGACGCTTCATACAGGAGCCGCACGTCGACGCGTTCAGCGCGAGCGTGCTTGCGGATGTTCGTCATCGCCTCCTGAGCGACCCGATAGAGCGTCAGCCTGCCGTCACTGCTCAGATCGCGTTCCTCGCCATCGACGGCGAGCGCGCACGCGACACCGGTCGATGCTTCGAACTCCGCCGCGAGCGACGCGAGCCTGTCCGGTCCGGGCAGCTCGTCGTCGCGAAGCATCCCGATCGCGCGCTTCGCTTCCTGGAGCCCTGTCTTCGCGAGCTGGTTCGCGCGTTCGATGGCGTCGGCGACGGCGGGGTCTGATTCTTCTCTGCCGGCGAGCAGCTTCGCGCCTTCGAGGTTCAAGACGAGTCCCGACAACGTGTGCGCTAGGACGTCGTGCATCTCGCGCGCGAGACGCTGGCGCTCCGCGAGCGCGGCAGCTTGTGCTTGGGCGGCGCGTGTTTGCTCGAGCTCTGCAAGCAGTACCTTGGTCTGCTCGTTGCTCTCACGCGTGCGTCGCGCGAACATCGCGATCGTGTAGAAGGCGATGACGCCGATCTCGTTCAGGACGATCCCGTAGGCGGGCTGGTTGCGTGCGATCGCG
>DATGHY010000161.1:0-2450 GCA_035307625.1 Actinomycetota bacterium | reverse complement strand
ATGTAGATGAAACCAACGGGCGCAGTTCCCGCGGCTGCGACCAGGAGCCACTCCTTCGGAGACAACCAGACGGTTGAGAAGATCCTCTGAAGGACGGGAACCGACACGACCGCGCACTGCAGAGCGATCCCACCGGCGACTGCGGCCCACAGCCACCTATTTGGCCGGCCCCCGTGAGCGTCGGGCCGTCGAACGGCGAACGCGTAGAAGAGATGCGCGACCATGAGGGAACAGAACATGGACGAGCGAGCATGCGTCCACGGTTGATGCCAAACGAAATGCGCAACCGCGAGACTTCCAAGGGCTGCGCTTGAGATGAGAAGCGCGCGCACCAGCAAGGTGCGCAGGCGAGGACCGGATAGCAGATGGTCCGATGTCCGCCTGGGTGGCCTCTTCATGAGGTCGGGATCTGGAGTATCGACCGCCAGCGCTAAGGCCGGGAGCCCGTCGGGTAGTAGGTTCATCCACAGAAGCTGAAGCGGAAGGAGCGGCACGCCCAGGTGAGGGAAGAGGGCAAGACCTCCGACGACGACCAAGATCTCGGAGAGGTTCCCACCGACGAGGTACTCGACGACCTTGCGAACGTTGTCGTAGATCCCTCGACCCTGCCGCACGGCATGGACGATCGTCGCGAGGTTGTCGTCGGTCACGACCATGTCGGCCGCTTCGCGAGCCACATCGCTTCCGGAGCGGCCCATGGCCACCCCGATGTCTGAATGTCGCAATGCCGGCGCGTCGTTCACGCCATCGCCGGTCACCGCAACGGTGTCGCCGCGCCGCTGGAGCTCTCGAACAAGGGCGAGCTTCTCTTCTGGGCATACGCGCGCGTAGACGCGGACGCTCGTCGGGTCGCCTGGAAATCCGCCGTTCCTGATGTCTTCCCCGGTTATGACGGTTGCACCCTTCTGGACGAGGCCAACCTCCTCAGCGATGGCGGCGGCCGTGCCCGGGTGATCTCCCGTCACCATCACGACTCGGATGCCCGCAGACGTGGCGTCGGCAACGGCCTGGGCAGCCTCGGGTCGCGCGGGATCTCGTAGCGCGACGAGAGCGATGAACGTTAGATCCCGCTCTTCCTCGATCGACGTCGGTCCGGCAGGCAGAGCACCGCGCGCCAACGCGAGAACACGCGCCCCGCCTCGCGCTAACTCCTCGGCATGAGCGAGGATCGATATGCGGCCGGGCGGTTCGAGCGGCTGCTCGCCCAACTGTTCAGGGTCGAGTACTCGCACGCATCGATCCAGGACGACCTCGGGGGCTCCCTTCATCGAGAGGATCGGTCCTGCGTTCGTTGCGTTGATGGTCCACATCGAACGATCCGTCGAATCGAAGGGACGCGAAGAGAGTCGCGGATGTGACGAGCGGATTTCTCCGATGACGATCGCTCCTACAGCGTCTAGGAGAGCGATCTCGAGCGGGTCGCCTGTCGGCGGTTCAAGCGTCGCGTCGTTGCACAGGGTGATGGTCTCGATAGCGGCCTCTCTCAGGTGAGGGCGAAGATCGCTTAAGGCAAAGCGCGATCCGTCGGCCAGACAGACCACATCGAGTTGCATCTGGTTCTGCGTGAGCGTGCCCGTCTTGTCGGTCAGGATGACGGTGGTGCTTCCGAGCGTCTCTACCGCCGGCAAACGACGGACGATCGAGCCGCGCGCGGCCATGCGGCGAACGCCCAGTGCGAGACCGACGGTGACAACGGTCGGGAGACCCGAAGGCACTGCGGCGACTGCCAGTGCCGCGGACGTCAAGAAAGCAGTCTCGAGGCCGGCTCGATTGACCCCGAACCGGAGCAGCATCACGGCGAAGACGGCGATCGCGATGGCGATCGCAACCGCGCCGAGGCGAGTGCCGACGGCTCGAAGCTCTCGCTGGAGGGGTGTCGGAGGCTCGAGCGTGCGCAGCTGTGCGGCGATGGCGCCGAGTTTCGTCCGTTGCCCAGTCGCCGTCACTTCACCGCTTCCCGTCCCGCGGGTCACGAGTGTCCCGGCGAAGGCGTCCGAGCCCGGGTGGGAACGGGGGCCCGTCGCCGGCGTCGCCAGTCTTTTGGCGACGGGAAGAGACTCGCCGGTCAGCATCGACTCGTCGATCTCGAGTCCCGTGCTTTCCGTGATCGTCACGTCCGCGGGCACGCGATCTCCTGCGGCGAGGAGCACGAGATCTCCGGGCACGACTTCCCGGGCTGGGATGTCGCGCACCACGCCATCGCGCCGGACGCGCGCAGAGGGCGTTTCCATCTTCCGAAGAGCCCTGAGCGCGTTCTCGGTCTTCCCTTCCTGCAGAAGCGCGATGAGGATGTTCGCGAAGACGATCGCGAGGATCGCGCCGGCATCGATCCTTTCACCGAGACCAAACCACGCGACGAGCGCAGCCACGAAGAGCAAGACGTGCATCGGCTCTCGCATCTGTCGTCCGAAGCGCCGGCCTATCGAGTGACGACTGGGCTCGGGCAGCTC
>DATGHY010000160.1:0-6309 GCA_035307625.1 Actinomycetota bacterium | reverse complement strand
GCGCTCGGTCGCGATCTGCCGAAGCTCTTTGTCCGGGTTCACCGCGTTCGGGTGTCCTACGGCTTCGAGCATCGGGACGTCGGTCGCCGAATCCGAGTATGCGTAGGACTTCGACAGATCGATGCCGTACCGCTGCGCGTGCTCCTTGATCGCGATCGCCTTGTTCTCTCCGTACGCGTAAAAGGCGAGCTCGCCCGTGTACTTGCCCTCGGCGTCGATCTTCGCGCGCGTCGCGATGAAATGTGGCACACCCAGATGCTGCGCGAGCGGCCTGACGAGCTCTTCGCCCGACGACGAAACGATGTAAACGCGGCGGCCTGCGGCTCGATGCTCGGCGATTAGCTGCAGCGCCTCGTCGTAGATCACGGGATCGATGATGTCGGTGATCGTCTCGCGCACAAGGGCTTCGATCTTGTCTTTCTCCCACCCTTTGGTCAGCTCGAGCAGCGCGTCGCGCATCTTGTCCATCTTCGCTTCGTCCGCGCCGACGAGGTGATAGACGAGCTGCGCGTACAGCGCCTTCACGATCATCGCGCGGCTGATCATCCCTTCCTTCATGAGCGGCCGGCCGAAAGCCAGCGTCGAAGAGCGCGCGATAACCGTCTTATCCAGGTCGAAGAAGGCGGCTTCCATAACGCACGAATAGTAGTCCGGTAAGTGGAGGCGCGTGTCCCTTCTGTATGGAAGGATGGGCCTTCGCATGGGGGCGATCGAGGTCAACGGGCTGCGCAAGGCCTTCCCGAACGGGGTCGAGGCCGTTGCCGGCATCGACCTGTCCGTCGAACCTGGCGAGATCTTCGGCTTCCTCGGGCCGAACGGCGCCGGGAAGAGCACCACGACCCGCATGCTCACGACGTTGTTGCGACCGACCTCCGGAAGCGCGCGCGTGGCCGGTCTCGACATCTTGAAACAGAGCGCGCAAGTACGGCGCGTGATCGGCGTCGCGCTCCAAGATGCGGGACTCGATTACCTCGCGACGGGTCGCGAGCTGCTCGAGATCCAGGCACGTCTGCACGGTTTGAGCGGCCGCACGGTGCGCGCGCGGGCGGAACAGATGCTCGACCTGGTCGGGCTGAAGGACGCCGGCGAGCGGCGTGTCGGAACGTATTCCGGTGGGATGCGCCGGCGGCTGGACCTTGCGAGCGCGCTGATCCACGATCCACAGATCCTGTTCCTCGACGAGCCGACGGCGGGGCTCGACCCTGCGAGTCGCCAGTCGATCTGGGACGAGGTCGGCCGCATGAATCGCGAACGCGGCATCACCGTCTTCCTCACGACGCAGTACCTCGAAGAAGCAGATCGCCTAGCCGATCGGATCGCGATCATCGACCGCGGGACGATCGTCGCGGAAGGATCGCCCGAAGAGCTGAAGGCCGGTCTCGGGTCCGACATCGTGACGGTCGGCGTCCCTGCGGATCAGATCGAGCGCGCGGAGAAGGGGCTCGCGAAACTCGAGGGTCTGAAGGAGATCCAAGTGCACGCCGAGGGCTTGACGCTGTTCGTGCAAGACGGTTCCGGTGCGGTTGCACGCGTGGTCAGGCTGCTCGATACGGCAAAGATCGATGTCGGATCGGTCACCGTGTCTTCGCCGACGCTGGACGAAGTGTTCCTGCACCTCACGGGGTCCCGGCTGGAAGGCCAGACGGAAGAGGTGGCACCGTGACGACGATCAGCGCGCGCGCCGAGCGTCAGATCGAGTGGAACTCCGTGCGGGAGTTGACTCGTTCGGCGTTGTGGCTCGCCCAACGACAGGTCCGGAACACGCTTCGCGTGCCGGCGGAGTTCATCCCGTCGATCATCTTTCCGTTGTTCTTCTACATCGTGCAGACCAGCTCGCTTTCGAAGCTCGCAGCATTTGGCCACATCACGAACTACAAAGGATTCGTCCTTCCGGTTGCGTTGCTGTTCGCGGTGACGAACGAAGGAGCCGGGCAAGGGATGGTGCAGGACATCGAGCGCGGCTACTTCGACAAGCTGCTCGTTACGCCCGCCTCACGTGTCTCTATAGTGCTCGGTGCGATGGGCGGCAACTTCGCGCGCATCGCGTTCCAAGGGCTGCTCGTCACGGTGCTGGCGATGGCCTTCGGCCTGCATTTCGCGACCGGATTGCTCGGCGTCGTTCCGATGGTTCTGATCGGGAGCCTCTGGGGGATCGCGTTCTCGGGGATCGGCATCGGGGTCGCCTTGCGAACGGGGAGCGGACAGGCGACGCAGGGCGCGCAGTTCTTCGCGTTCCCCTTGATGCTGCTGACGACCACCTTCGCGCCGCGTGGGTTCCTCAGCGGGTGGTTCGACAAGGCGATCGCCTACAACCCGGTGACGTACATCCTCGAGGCGATGCGCGCGTTCTCGACGAAGGGTTGGGTATTCGGTGACATCGCGAAGGGACTGATCGCCGTCGCGATCCTCGCGACGATCACCGTGTCCTTCGCGTTGTCGTCGATGCGCCACCGCTTGCGCTGATCTCGTTCGAGCAGCCTCACCGAACGAGAATCTCCTCCTGATGGGCGCAACTCGCGCGCGCACGGTTGTTTGGGTTCGTCCGCGCCCGTAGCATCGTCGTTCCTCCCCTCCGCGAACGTGGAGGTTGCATGCCGCCCGAGTCCCTCGGTGTCGTTGTTGCGCACGACGATCGCGACGTCACCGAGCAGATCGCCGGGGTCCTCGAAGCCGCACCGGATCTATTCGTCGCAGCGACGTCCCTAGCGGCGGCGCGCGCGGGCAACGTCGTCGTCGCCGGGGGCGAAGTCTTGTTCACGGCGCGTCACGTGTCGCACCCGCTCGTCGCGGTCGCGTTCGACGATCCCGTTCGCGCGGCGCGCGCGGCTTTGGCGGCGGGGGCTCGCGAACTGATCCGCTGGCCCGAAGAATCCGACCGGCTGCCGGCGGCCGTCCGACGCGCGGCAAACAGCGGCCACCACGAGACCGGAGACGGTGTCGTGATCGCCGTTGCCGGCGCACGCGGTGGGGTCGGAACGTCGACGTTCGTTGCTTCGCTGGCGTCGGTGTTGGGCGACGCGATCGTGCTGGATCTCGATACGGTCGGAGCGGGCCAGCGCGCGTTCGCAACCACGCCGCCCGCCCGGACCCTCGACGAAGTTCTCACTTCTCTCGCGGACATCGATCCGGAGGGCCTCGCGGCAAGCCTCGTTCCGCACGCCGGCGGGGCGCGCGCCCTCCACGCGTCCGCCACCGGCCTTGAGCCGGATGTGCGAGAGCTGAACGGCCTCCTTCGCGCTTCGCGCGCGTGCGCCGGATTCACGGTGATCGACTGCGGGCGCGGCGTCTCGACGGCCGGCGCCCTGGCTGCGAGGAACGCCGACGCTCGCATCATCGTCGCAGCGGACGACGTTGCGTCGATCCGCGGCGCGAGCCGGCTGATCAACTCGGCATTCCACGGCGCGCGCTTCGTGCTTCGCCGGGAACGGCGCCGGGGCATCTCGATGCGAGACTTGGAGTCGGCGTTCGGCCGGAAACCCGACGCGATCGTGGAGACGTCTCGCACCCTCGCGCGCCAGGTCGATCTCGGCCGCCTGCCAGGGAGACACTCGAGGCCGCTCGCGCGCCTCGCCTCGCGCTTGAAGGATGAGCATGGCCGCTGACCTCGCCGCGGTGCGCGCGCGCGTGCAGGAGCGTCTTCTCGCCGAGCAGCCGGCCGTCTTGAACGTCGCATCGCGGTGGGAGCGGCGGGTGCGTGTTCGCGAAGCGGTCGCGAGGCTGCTCGTCGAAGAGGACTTGGTGGTGGCCCCGTCGGAGTTGGGCTCGCTCGTGCGCGACGTCGCCGACGCGATCGTCGGGCTGGGCCCGCTGGAGCCGTTGCTCCACGACCCCGCCATCACCGAGATCATGGTCAACGGACACTCGATGATCTACGTCGAGCGCGCCGGCCGCATCGAGCGCGCGCCGGTCACGCTCGAAGACGACGCGGCCGTCGTGCATCTCATCGACCGGATCGTAGGGCCGCTCGGTCTGCGCGCGGACGACAGCTCGCCGTGGGTAGACGCGCGCCTGCCGGACGGCTCCCGCGTGCACGCGATCCTGCCGCCGCTCGCCGTCGGCGGACCGACGCTGACGATCCGGCGTTTCAGTGCCGAAGCGATGACGGTCGAGCAGCTCGTCGCGCGCGGTTCGATGACCGAAGAACAGGCGTCGATCTTGGTCGAGGCGGTGCGCGCGCGCCGCTCGATCATCGTGTCCGGCGGCGCAGGTGCGGGGAAGACGACGTTGCTCGGCGCGCTTGCGTCACACATCGATCCCGCGGAGCGGGTCATCACGATCGAAGACGCTGCGGAGCTGCGCTTGCAGCGCGAACACGTCGTATCGCTCGAGACGCGCCCCGCGAACGTCGAAGGCCGCGGGCGAGTGACGGTGCGTGACCTCGTGCGGAACGCGTTGCGCATGCGGCCGGACCGGATCATCGTCGGCGAGGTTCGCGGTGCGGAAGTGCTCGACATGCTGCAGGCGATGAACACGGGGCATGACGGCTCGATGAGCACTGCCCACGCGAACTCTCCCGGCTATCTGATCCCGCGCCTCGAGGCGATGGCGATGATGAGTGACGACGGCATGCCGGTCGACGCTGTGCGGCGCCAGCTCGCCGCCGCCTTGGACCTTGTTATCCATGTTGCGCGTCTCCCCGGCGGTGCGCGTTCCGTGACGGAGGTCTGCGCGGTCGGCGATTCGTTGGGGCTGGATCGCATCGCATGATCGCCATCGCGATCGGAGCACCATGTCTCGCGTTCATCGCGTGGTTCGTGCGGCGTGCGCGCGTCGGCCGGCGCTCTCGTTACGTCGCGGGCGTTCGATCGGGGTCGGCGAGATCGCTTACGCCTTCGTTCCGGATCGGGGCAGCGCGCGCGGCCGTCGGCAGCCTCGCGGGGATGGTGTTCGGCGGCCCGGTCTTCGCGAGCGTGGGCGCAGCAACCGGCGCGGTATCCGGACCTCTGTTTCGCTCGCGCATCGCGCGCAACCGCAACCGTCGTCTTACGGAGCAGCTCCCCGACATGATGCGCGCGCTCGCAGCCGCGATCCGATCCGGCCGCAGCATCCCGCAAGCCCTCGACGCGGCGCGGGAGGAATCGATCGCCCCGCTGCGCGGGGCGCTCGACCTCGCCTGCGCCCGGCTTTCCGTCGGCGCGACGCTGGACGAGGCGTTAGACGCATTCGCAGCCGAAGCGGCAACGGAAGACGCTGCGTTGATCGTGGAAACGTTGAAGATCGGCAGTGCGGCCGGCGCGAACCTCCCACTGATCCTCGACGTCGCAGTCGAGTCGCTCGTCGAGCGAGAGCGGATCGCGCGCGACCGGCGTGCGACCTCTGCGCAAGCGAAGATGTCGGCATACGTGGTCGGCTTGATGCCGATCGCGTTCTTCGCGATCGTCGGGTCCGGTGCGCGCGACCAGCTCCGGGTGTTGCTCGGCGATCCGATCGGGTGGGCGCTCCTGGCCGGCGGCGTCATCCTGGAGGCAGTCGGCGCACTTTGGATGCGCGCGCTGCTCAAACCGCGATGATCGGACTTGTTCATGCGCGACGCGTTCGCGCGCGCATCGAGGAAACAGCTCCGCGGCGAGAGCGCCGCGCCCGACTCGGCGTCCTTCTCTCGAGATCGGCCCGTGCACGCCGATGGGGCGAGACCCATGCTGTGCAAGACCCCGAGACGTTGTTGCAGCGTTGCGCGCTGTGCGCGATCGGTGCTTCGGTGCTACTCGCGTCGTCGACCCACGGTGCGCGCGCACTTGCCGCAGTGCCGCTCGGCCTCATCGGTGGGTGGCGCGCGGGCCTCGCGCTCGATGCGCGCGATGCGCGCGCAGGCACAATCGATGTTCGCCGCGCGCTCCCGTTCGCACTCGACCGGCTCACGACGTGCCTCCTCGCCGGAATGAGTGTCGAGCGCGCGATCCGTGTCATCGCGCCGGCAACGCCGGGCAGCCTCGGCCAGGCTCTGACCGACGGCCTGGCCGCACTCGACGTCGGCATGACCCGGGCGCAGGCGTACCAACGTATCGCCAACCGAGCAGGCATCGAAGAGGTCCGGAGCCTCACCGGTGCGTTGATCCGCGCGGAACGGTTCGGCACGTCACTCGCCGACACGCTCGTTGCTCAGGCGCGCGAGCTGCGCTCGCGCGCGCGCGCAGCTGCCGAAGCCGAGGCGCGCACTGCGCCGGTGAAGCTGATCTTCCCTTTGGTGTTCTGCTTCCTTCCTGCGTTCGTCCTTCTGACGATCGCGCCGATCGCCATCTCCGCGATCAAGACGCTGAGCAAGGCGTGAGGGCTGCTCGAACGTGGTCCTCACATGGGGAGGCGCGCGAC
>DATGHY010000159.1:0-25091 GCA_035307625.1 Actinomycetota bacterium | reverse complement strand
CATTCCGAGCGTTACGCGCGCAGGCATTTCGACACGCTCGGCGCGCGCGCGATCACGCTGGACATGCACAGTGATGCGCTGCCCGACTACGACATCGCATATATCGCCGGTGGCTCGCCGAAAGACTTGCTCGAGCACCTTCGCGAAAGCACGCGCTGGCCGCAAGTCCTTACACGGTGGCGAGAGGGGAGAGGCCTAGCCGGTTCCAGTGCCGGTGCGATGAATCTCTGCACGCATCTGCTCACGCCCGAACGCGGCGCGCGCGTCCCGACGACCTGGTCAGAAGGCGCAGGCGTGATCGATGCGTTCGCGGTCGCGGTGCATGCGTCGAGTCGCTCGAAGGATTGGCTGGAAGAAGTCGCGCGCGACGCACCCGTTCCCGTTGTCGCACTGGCCGATGCCGCAGGAGTCATCCTGCGCAACGGTGTGGCATCGGAGATCTTCGGAGACGTCTGGATCACGTGAACGCATTCACGTTCACGTGACGAACGCGTGACAATCCGGACACCTTTGTGTTACGCGAACACGAACAGCGCGCAACTTTTCACGCTCTTCTCGAGCGCGCGAATGCTTGCAAAATTCGCCCTGTTCCAGGCTTTCGCGCGATGTTACGATTCGGTCCCCTGACGGGAGTCGGGCCGCCGTTTGGTCCGTCGATCTGGGGCCGCGGGAACCGCGAATCGAGAGACGTGGGGAACCGGATGAACACTGATCGACTCGACTGCACGTGGTGCGGTAGCGCCGCATCCATCGAACATGGCATCTGCCAGGTTTGCCTCATGGAGTACCCGGTCGACACGAAAGTGATCCGACTTCCCTTGGGCCGGGAGCTTCGGATCCGCGAGCGGCTGGACATGGCAGAGCAAGAGGTCGTCGCCGAAAAGCATTAACCTTTTCCTCTTGCCTTGAAGATCGCGCAGATCGCGCCGCCGTGGATCGCCGTCCCGCCTCCGGGGTACGGCGGCATCGAATGGGTCGTTGCGTTGCTCGCCGACGAGCTCGCCGCGCGCGGCCACGATGTGACGCTCTTCGCGAGCGGCGGCAGCGTCACCAAAGCGAAGCTCGATAGCGTCTTCGATCCTGCGCCGGGCCCCACCAAGATCGGCGATACGTATCTCGAAGTGCTGCATGCGTTCCACGCATACGAGCACGCCGGCGACTTCGACGTGATCCACGATCACTCGGGGATGGTCGGCCTCGCGATCGCAGCGCACGCAGGGATCAAGGTCGTCCACACCGTCCACGGGCCGCTCGTCGACGAAGCGCTGCGCTGGTACCGGATGGTCACCGGGCGCGTGACCTTCGTCGCGATCAGCGATTCGCAGATGAAGCCGGGACCGGATCTGTCGTGGGCCGGACGCGTGTACAACGGCATCCCCGTCGAGCGGTACCCGTTCCGCGAAGACAAGGAAGACTTCCTACTTTTCGTCGGGCGCGTGAATCGCGAGAAGGGGCCTGAGGTAGCCGTCGAGGTCGCGAAGCGCGCCGGCGCGCGCTTGGTGATGGCGGTGGCTATCAAAGAGAAGTTCGAGCAGGAGTATTGGGACGTGAACGTCGCGCCCGCGCTGACGGGCAATGAAGAGATCCTCGGCGAGATCACGGTCGAGGAGAAAGCGGATCTGATGGCGCGCGCGCGCGCAGTGCTATTCCCGATCCAGTGGGAGGAGCCGTTCGGCTTGGTGATGGCCGAAGCGAACGCGTGCGGCACGCCTGTGTTGGCGTTCCCGCGAGGTGCGGCGCCCGAAGTGATCGCCGACGGCGAGACCGGTTTCTTGTGCGCCGACGTCAACGAGATGGCGGAGGCAGTCGCGCGAGTCGGCGAGATCGATCCCCACGCGTGTCGTGCGCGCGTCGAGAAGATGTTCAGCGCGCCGGCGATGACGGCGGGATACGAAGACGTGTACCGGAAGGTGCTCGGCGGTTAAGCCCGGCCGCGCGCAGCGAGCAACGGCACCAGCATCTCGTCCGGCGTCATGCTTCCGTGGCCGGTGCGGAGCCGTACCTCTTGCGGCAGATCGGGGTCGATGAACGCGATCGGGTCGCGCGCGGCGAGTACCACGTCGCCGACGCGCGCTACCACGTCGGGCTTCGGGCTCGGCCCGAGCCACCCTTCATCGAGGAACCGTTCGCGCGTGAAGACCCACGCGCGGGCGCCGAGCAGCTCTTCGGCGGCCGCGGCGACCGCGTCCGGTGCGTCGGTATGCACGAACCGCAGACGCCCGTCGCCGCTGTACGCCTCGACGTCGTCGTTGAAAGCGTCGAGCGACGTCCACGAGTCTCGCGTCAGCGGCACCTGGCCGTGGTCGGCAGTGACCAATAGGGCCGTGTCCGATGGCAGCACGTCGAGGAAGTCACCAACGAGCCGGTCGACGAACGCCAGCTCCGCGGAGAAGAATCCGTCGTCCATGCCGCGAAGGTGTGCGATGAGGTCGATACCCGCGTAGTACGCGTACACCATCTCCTCACCGTTGTGGATCAGCCGGCGCACGCGCTCCACCAACATCGACGGCACCGCCCATCCATCGAATCGCGCGCGACCGAGGTGGGCGCGCGTGAACCCTCCGCCGCGGAACTCGGATTTCGTGATCACCGGCATCGCGCGCCCGCCGAACGCGGGGTGGGGCTGAAGCTCTTCTGGGTTGGGCGCGCGTTCGCCGTTCTCCATCTCCCAGCGCAACACGTTCAGGATGCCACCGTCGACGAGCATCCGGAACCCGATGATCCCGTGCTCGGCCGGAGACAACGACGTCGTGAGCGATGTCAGAACGGACGGAGTCGTCGACGGGACGACGGTTGTGATCGAGCCGCCCTCCATCGACGAAAGAACGGGAAGCAACGGCCTGTTGCGATCGATGATCCGCGAGCCAAGGCCGTCGATGAGGAAGAGCACCACCGCGCGGGCGTCGCGCGCGGACTGCGGGAGCCAGCTGCGGTCGGCTTCGCCGAGGACCGCCGGCACGATCCGGCTGACGCACGCTCCGTCGTACGCCGGCCGGACCGGCTCGGCAGCCATCGTTGCGTTCAACGTTCGGCTACTTGCCCTTGCCCTTCTTCGCGCCCTTGTCCTTCTTGGGCTTCTTCGCTTCCTTCTTGGGCTTGTCGCGACCCTTCGCCATACCTGCCTCCTATCCGTGGTCGACCTCGATGCTATCGGTTGACGGCCGCCGGCGGAACCACGAGACGCAAGAGAGGGATCTCCGAAGAGATCCCTCTCGAGAGCTCGCGTGGATCAGTGAGCCGCGATGTGAGTCGCGCCGTTGGTGGACGCGTTCTCCGCGCCGTTGGCGCCTTTCTCCGCGGACTCTGCACGACCGTGCGATGAGTTGGCGTTCGCGTGGGCCGTTGCGTTCGCCGCGCCGGTCGTGTTCGAACCGGAATTCGCGTTCGTGTTCGTGCACCCTGTCGTCGGGTTCACGTCCGCTCCGGCCTGCGCGTTCGCGGAAACGCACATGCCGAACGAAGCGTGATCGTTCGGGCTGGGGGTCGACGCCGGGTGAGTCTCGTTGCTCTTTCCGTGCGTTGCGCCCGTCGTCACGTTCGCAGTCGCCGTTACTGCGTGATGGTTGGCCTTCGACGGCAGAGTGACGGCCATGGTTGCGGCCCCTGCGGTCGAGAGCACGGCTGCGACGAAAGCGACGCGCGCGATCATGCGGGTTGTGCTCATAGACGGTTACCTCCTTCGAAGGAGGTAGCGGCCGCGATGCCGGAAGAGTTACGCCGCAACTAGTGGACAACGGTGTTATCCAGCGGCGTTTACTGAAAATTAATGTCTATCGCGATCGGAAGCGCAGTTTGTGCCCACTCCTCCAGCCCCTCTTCGCGATGCGCATATTTGACCGGAATGAGCTCGCGGGCGATCGCCATCTCTTCCGCTTTGGTGACGATCCGGCCCGCACCACGGTACGCATGTTCGCCGATCTTCACCACCGTCGAAGGGTCGGCGACGAGGTTCTGCACGAAGTCTGCGCGATCACCGTTCCCGGCGAGGATGTAGAGCGTTGCATCGTGTGCGGCGAACCAGATCTCGATCGTGTGCGGTTTGCCGGTGCGGCGTCCGACGGTCGTGACGTAACAGAACTCTTCGCGGTCGAGCACCGTGTCTTCCATCACGAGTCGCGCGCTACGAGCTCGAGGACGCACACCTCCGGCCTGCACGCGAGGCGGAACGGCGCGTACATCGACGTGCCGAGACCCGCACTCACGTGCAACCACGAATCCCCGAGACGGTGCACGCCGCTCGCCATCTTCCGAGGCAGGTCGCTGTTCGTGACGAGCGCGCCGAAGCCGGGGATGCATATCTGCCCACCGTGGGTGTGCCCGCAGACGATCAGGTCGTATTGCAGGTCCGCCAGCGCGCGCGCGACGTCTGGGGAATGCGCGACCGCGAGCCGGAAGCCTTCTCGTGTGCGCTTGCGCGCGACGGAGAGGTCGGCGCGCCCGATGTGCTCGTCGTCGAGACCCACGACGTCGATCCCGTCGACGCTCGTGGCGGCGTTGTTGATCAAACGCCAGCCGCGCGCGTTCAGTCCTTCGACGAGCTCTCGCCACGGGTTCGGCTTGCCGTAGATCACTCGCCGCCGCTTGAAGAAGTATCGAAGCGGGTTCTTCGGCTTCGGCCCGTAGTAGTCGTTCGAGCCGAGCACGTAGAGCGCGCCGTCGCGCGTTGCGATCGCAGTGACGGCGTCCACGGCAGCGTCGTTCGAGCGCGCGTCGCCGATGAAGTCGCCGGTGCCGATCACGAGGTCCGGCTGTATGCGTGCCAGCCCTTTCAAGAACGCTCGCTTGCGGCGTTGGGGCGCGCGCAAGTGCAGGTCCGACAGGTGCAGGATCGTCATCGGCGAGCTGCCCGCCGGCAAGCACGGGATCCTGTGCCGGCGCAGCGCGAACCAGTTGCGCTCGATGAGCGACGCGTACAGCAGCACGAGCACCCCTGCGCACACGACGATAAGGAGAGCGATCAGCATTGATGGCTATCCTATTCGTGTGCTGAGGGACACGATCGCCGACGAGATGCGTGCCGCCATGAAGGCGCGCGAGCAAACACGCGTGTCCACGTTGCGCATGCTCATGGCAGCCATGAAGAACACGCAGGTCGAGAAGGGCCATGAGCTCTCAGACGACGAAGTCGTCGAAGTCGTATCCCGCGAAGCGAAGCGGCGGCGCGAGTCGATGGAGGCGTTCGAGAAAGGCGGTCGCGCCGAGCTGGTCGAGAAGGAGAAGGCCGAGCTCGCCGTGCTCGAGGCGTACTTACCTCAGCAGCTGGGCGAGGATGAGCTTGCCGCGCTTGTCGACGAAGCGATCTCCGAAACCGGGGCGAGCAGCCCGAAGGAGATGGGCGCCGTTATGAAGGTCGTGATGGGGAAGGTGAAGGGCCGCGCCGACGGTGCAGCGGTGTCGGCGATGGTGCGCGCGCGCCTTGGCGCGTAGCTCGTTACGTCGGTGAAGGCGAGGGTGTCGGTGTCGCCGACGACGCCGGAGCAGGATTCCCAGAGACGACCAGCGTGATGCGCGTACCCATCTCGCTGGTCGTCCCTGCAGTCGGTGATTCCGAAAGGACGGTCCCCGCGGGCGTCGGAGACTTCACGACATCGATCGTGACCGAGAAGCCCAACGCTTCGAGCGCCTTTTGGGCGTCGGCCGCTTGCTTGCCGACGACGTTCGGTACTGCGACGCTTCGCACCGGCGGCGGCGCGGGGAAGCCGACGACCGGAAGATTCTGCTCCGCGTAGCGCATGAACTTCGCCCAGATCATGGCCGGCAAGCTTCCCCCGAATACCTTCGGGTACCCATGGATGTTGTAGAGGGGGTGCTTGTTCGAGTCCTTGTAGCCGAGCCACACCACCGTCGCGTACTGCGGCGTAAATCCTGCGAACCAGGCGTCGGTGTAGTTGTCTGTGGTTCCCGTCTTCTCGCCGACGGGGCGGCCGATCTGCCCGTTGGTGCGGCCGGTGCCGTGCTCCGCGACGCCTTCGAGAAGGGACGTCGCTTGCGCGGCGACGCTCGCCGGGATCACCCGATCGCAGGTCGGATCGTTGTGGACGATCACGCGACCGCTTGGATCGAAAACCTGCGTAATCGCGAACGGCTTGCAGTAGACGCCTTGGTTCGCGATCGTCGCGTAGGCGCTGGTGAGCTCGAACGGCGAGACCTCCTCCGTCCCGAGCGCCAACGAGATGTACGGTTGTAGAGGCGATGTGATCCCGAGCTTGTGCGCCATCGCGACCACATTCGCGGGCCCTACCTTCTGGATCAGCTGGACGTAGTACGTGTTGATCGAGAGCGCCGTCGCCTCCCGCATGTCGATGACGCCGTGCCCGACGTGGTCGTAGTTCGACACGGGGATCGTCTTGCCCGTCGTATCCGTGATCATCAGCGGGGAAGGCGTGTCGAATTGGAGCCCCGGTGAGATCCCTGCGTTGAGCGCCGCGACCATCGTCATCGGCTTGAATGTCGAGCCAGGCTGCCGCTTCCCTTGAACGGCGAGATTGAACTTCGAGGTGTCGAAATCCTTCCCGCCGACCATCGCGCGCACGGCCCCGGTCGCCGGGTCGATCGAAACCAATGCCGACGATGGATCGCTCGATCGATTCAGCACTTGCGCCGCGGCTTTCCCCGCTTCGCTCTGCAGCGACGAGTCGAGCGTGGTTTGGATCCGCAACCCGCCGTAGAACAGCGCGCGCTCGCGCTCGGCCGCGGTCGGAGCGATGCGTGGATCGTTGATGATCTGCTGCTTGATGTACTCGACGAAGTAGGGCGCGATCGACGGCGGCAGCGGGTGTGCCGATGCGACGACCGGTCCGCTGGACGCAGTCTTCTGCTGTCCCGGCGTGATGTAGCTCAGCTCGCTCATGCGCTGAAGGACGAGGTCGCGGCGCGCGCGCGCAGCCTTCGGATGGCCGATCGGCTCATACGTTTCCGGCGAGCGGATCATCCCGGCGAGCGTCGCCGCCTGCGCCAGCGACAGCTTCGACACGTCGAGCCCGAAATAGAACTCCGATGCCGCTTGGATCCCGTACGCGCCGTTCCCGAAGTAGGTCTCGTTGAGGTACGCCTGAAGGATCTGGTGCTTCGACATCTGCTTCTCGAGCAGCACGGCGAGGCGCGCCTCTTTGATCTTCCGGTCGATCGTTCGCTCGTTCCCGACCAGGGTGTTCTTGATCAGCTGCTGGGTGATCGTGCTTCCGCCTTCGTACGTGCCGCCGCTCTTGACGTTGAAGAGCAGCGCGCGGAAGAGGCCGGCCGGGTCGACCCCATGATGCTCGTAGAACTTCGCATCTTCGATCGCGATCACGGCCTGCTGGACGTTCAGAGGGATGCGCTTCAGGGAGACGACAACGCGGTTCTCCGCTCCCGCCAGGGTCGCCAGCACCTTCCCGTCCTTCGACAGGACCACGGAGCGCTGATCCGCCGTGGGCAATGACACCGGACCGAGCGGCGCGTCGAACTTGTGCGCCACGTCGCCGACGGCATGGGCGACGATCGCGACGGCGGGGATGGTCAGCAGAGCGAGGAACGTTGCGGTGAGGATCGTGATGACGCCGAGGATGAACGTGTGCAGGAAGAGGTCGTCGCCCGACGAGAGCGGTGGCGAGATGCGCGCGCCGAAATGCGCGGCGTCGTCGACGCGCGCAACCCAATCACGAAGCGTGCGGGGAAAGGATTCGTGGGCCGGTTCGTATTCGTCGTCGTATTCGTGGGCGGCGAGCTGCTGCATCGAGCGCCAAGCCTACCGGGCGGCCGCAACAGACCACCAAGAACGAACTAGCCTGCCGCTTCTGCCAACAGCTGGCCGATCTCGCGCAGCGCTTTCAGATCGTGAACGTCGTCGGCCAAGTCGGGCACGCGCCACACCGGCGTTTCCTTGATCGCGCCGAGCGTCCCTTCGAGCAGCCGCTCCTCACGCAACGAAACCGCCCGCCATTCGCCGTACGTCCGCAGCGCATCGGCCAGGACGCCGTCGCCGGCGCGCGCAGCCAGCGCATCGGGATCTTCCAGCCCCGGCACACCCGGCACCGCGTGCACGCGGTTCACGATGACGCCGCCCAGCGGGATCTTCTCGTCCGTCAGCCGCTCCGAGAAGTAGCGTGCCTCTTTCAGGCTCGGCTCGGTCGGGGCAGTCACGACGAGGAACGCCGTGCGGCGCGCCTGCATCAGCTCACGGACGCGTTTGGACCGTTGCTTGAACGTCTCGTACATCCCCTCGAATTGCTGGAAGAAGTCGGCGACGTCGGCGAACAGGTCGCTCCCGGTGATCTTAGTGACCGCGCGCAGCGCGACGCGCGTCCCGAAGTTGATCATGCGCAAGCCGGTCTTCCCCGCCCTCATATACGGCAGCATCATCAGCTTCAGGAAGCGCCCTTCCAGGAAGTCGGTAAGGCGGCGAGGCGCGTCGAGGAAGTCCAGCGCGCTGCGCGTCGGCGGCGTATCGATGACGATCAGCTCCCAGCGCCCTTCCTCGTGCAGCTCCCACAGCTTCTCCATCGCCATGTATTCCTGCGTCCCGGCCAGCGTGGACGAGATGTGGTTGTAGAAGGGATTCTCGAAGATCTTCTCCGCGCGCTCGGGTGTCGTCATCTCGAGCACCATCTGGTCGAAGGTGCTCTTCATGTCCAGCATCATTGCCCACAGCTCGCCCTTCTTCTTCGAGCGGCTTGTGGTCACCGGTACGAGCTTCGGATCGCCGCCCAGCTGCTCGAGCCCCATCGATTGTGCGAGGCGGCGCGCTGGATCGATCGTGCAGACGATCGTGCGGCGTCCAAGCTCCGCCGCGCGCAACGCGAGCGCGGCCGCCGACGTCGTCTTGCCGACGCCACCCGAACCGGTGCACACGATGATGTGCCGGTCGAGGAGCAGCTCGTCGATCGTCACTTCACACACTCCGCGAGGATCTGAGAAAGCCGCTCCACTTCGGGACGGCCCATGCGTTCGGTGAAGAGATAGGGCAGCTCGATCTGGGGAAGCGACACGTCGCTCGCCAAGGTCTTCATCGCCTTGCGCTGATTGCGCGCGCGCCGTGCGTGCGTGGTCGCGACGCCGGCGAGAACGCCGATCGCTTCGCCGGTCAGATCGACGCCGGCGTCGCTCGCCGCCGCGCGCAACGTCTGCTCGGGCTCCTTGCCGAGCTGGCGGATCTCCGGCCAGACTCCGTTCATCACGATGGGCCCGAGCGCGATCCCCATCTTCGACAGCGTCTCGATCGTCTCTTCGGTCTCGCGCACGGGCATCTCTTCCGGCTGGGCCACCATCACGACCTGACACCGCTTCGGATCGGTCACCATGTCGAGCACTCCTTGGGCCTGCGTGCGGATCTGGCCGCCCTTCACGAGCTCCACGACGGCTCGAGGTGCGTCGAGGAAGCGGGGGAGCCGCCCGGTCGGCGGCGCGTCGACCACGATGAGGTCGAACACGTGCTTGCCTTCGTGGCGCCGGCTCTCCGCCTCTTTCACTTTCCCGATCAGCAGGATGTCCTTGAGCCCCGGCGCCGTCTGCGTCGCGAACTCCACCGCTTTGGTGCGCATCAGCGCGCGCGAGATGGTCGGGATCCCGTAGAACATCCGCAGGTAGTCGACGAGCGCTTCGTCGGCTTCGACGGTCAGCCCCGTGATGTTCGGCGCGATCGTCTGCTCGGTGTAGGCGAGCTTCCGCAATCCGAAGATCGGCGCGAACGCTTCGCGGTCTTCCATCTCCGCGAGCAGCACGTGTTTGCCCGCGCGCGCAGCGGCGATCGCCAGCGCGGCCGCAACGGTGGTCTTTCCGACGCCACCCTTGCCCGAAACAACCGCGACACGGGAGGCGGTCAGAGATGCAGGCATCGACGACATTCTAGAGCGTTCTCCCCGGCGAGAGCCTGCCGAAACGCATGCGTCTGCCCGCCGATATGATGCGCCCTGCTGTGCGCCGGTTCGCCTCGGTCACCCTCCTCGCGGCTCTCGTCTCGATGCCGCTCGTTGCGCGCGCCGCGGCGCCGTCGGGGCCGGTGGTCGACGTGATCGAGATCGCGGGGATCATCGATCGTCCGATCGCGAACTACGCGATGGAACAGATCACATCTGCCGAGCATCATCACGATGCGCTCGTCGTCTTCGAGGTCGACAGCTTGGGCGGCTTGAAGATCTCCGACTCGCAGATCTTGCCGCCGCTGGTGCGCCGGATCCGCGAGGCGCGCGTCCCGATCGCAGTGCACGTCGGGCCGCGGAGCGCGCGCGCGGAAGGCCTCATCTTGTACATGGCGGCGGCGGCCAACATCGCTTCGATCGGGCCGAGCGGCCGCATCGGTCCACCGCATCCGATCGACTTCGGCAAGACCAGCGTGCCCAAGTCCGACGAGTTCACAGCGCTGCAGTCGCTCGCGCAAAGCCGTGGCCGCTCTATCACCACGGACGATTTCAAGGTGCTCGGCGCGAACGAAGCCGTGCGCGCCGGCTACTTCGGACTCGTCTCGCCGAGCGTCGCGAACCTACTCGAAAGTCTCGACGGACAGACGGTCACGACGGCAGCCGGTCCCGTGACGCTTCGCTTGCCGTCGAGCGAGACCACCGTCCGATTCTCGCAACCTGGGCCGATCCGAAGGCTGCTCCACACGTTCGCGAACCCGACGCTCATCTACCTGATGTTGATCGCCGGCGCGCTGCTCGTCGTCTTCGAGCTCTTCCAACCGGGCTTCGGTGTCGCGGGCGTGACCGGCGGCGTGCTGCTGCTTGCGACCGCGTACGGACTCACCGTGTTACCCGCGCGCTGGTACGGGCTGCTCATCCTGTGCGTGGCCCTCGCGTTGCTGACCGTCGATGTCGCTCTGGATGCGATCGCGGTACCAACGTTCCTTGGAACGGCCGGCCTCATCCTCGGCTCGCTCTTGCTGTTCCCCGGGAACGCCGAGCCGGTTCGGTTGTCGCCGTGGCTCATCGGATTCGCGATCGCTGCGTCGCTCATCGTTTTCGTCCCGGTGATGACGGTCGTACGCCGCGCGCGCAAGCCCATCGCGGCAGAGGTCAAAGCAGAGCTCGTCGGCGAGGGCGGAGAAGTGCGGAGCGTGCTCAACCCCGAAGGCTTCGTTCTCGTCGACGGCGAGCTGTGGCGCGCGCGCTCCGAGGACGGCTCTCGCATGCGCGTGGGTGAGACGGTGACCGTAAGCCGCATCGACGGAACGGTCCTTATCGTTCGAGCAGCCTTCAGCGGAAACGGATCGCACTAAGCGCGCACGCGGGCCAGCGCGATCTCGGCCGGCTGGATGTAGCGCAACCGCCGCGGCAGACCCGGCCGAACCGTTCGCACGAACCCGAGGGTGGCGACGAGCATGGCGTCGCGCGCGCGCGACCACCGCACGCCGTACTGCGCGCGCAACTCCGGCGGCAGCGTTCCGAACGCCCACCGCGACACCGCGCGCAACACCGGCCGCCACTCAGCTTCCGGCGGCGGGTTCTCGAACAGCGCGGCCACGGCGCGCGCAGCGTCGGTAACCAACAGGTCACCGCTCGCAACGACGGACGCGATGTAGGCACGTAGCCCGCCGACGGTTGGCGGGATGCGATCACGGGGAAGCAGCAGCATCTCGGCCGCGAGCATCTGCTCTTCGTGGAACCGTTGGCGTCCGGCCTCGTCGAGAGCGCCGACCGTCAGCTGCTCGAACAACAACGCGCTATCGACCAGGCACGCGTGCACCCACAGGAGAAGCTCAGGATCGAGCGCGTCGTAGTGTTTCCCGGTTTCGGGATCGACGCCGTGCACGTTTCGGTGAACGGCGTTGATGCGCGCAGCGGCCTCTTCCGCCTCGGTGCGCGTGCCGAACGTGATCGTGTACGTGAGCTGCAGCGTGCGTTCGAGGCGCTTCCACGGGTTGCGCTCGTAGAAGCCGGTTTCCCGTGCGCCGGCGATCACAAGTGGATGAGCAGCCTGCATGAGCAGAGCGCGCGCGCCCCCGAACAGGACGGTCGTTTCGCGGTGCACCCGCCACGACACGCTGTCGGGTCCGAAAAAGCCCTGGTCGGCCGCGGACATGCGTTGAGGGTACCCGGTCCGGTGGGGGACGGTTGCGCCCATTCTGGGCAGGTTCAAAGGGCGTTCTATGGGAAGAACTGACCCTTTTTCGCGGTTGAAACTGTACGGAAGGACCTACTGTGGAGTGGGTGTCACAGCCTTAAATAAAGATGTGAATAACGACCCCGGAACATCCAGCGAAACAACTTCGTCGTATGAAGAGAGAGGGAGTGTGATGAGCGTCGCGCGTGCGACCCCCCGACGGTCGAGCGCGGCCGTAGCCGTGTCCAGGCCGACTTGGGATGAAGACGTCGATTGGCAGACGCACGCCGCGTGCCGGGGTGCCGACGCCAATCTGTTCTTCGCGCCCACCCATCAAGAAACCAAGGAAGAGCGCACCTCACGCGAAGCGCAAGCGAAGTCTGTGTGCGCGCGCTGCCCGGTGCGCGAGCAGTGTTTGACGTTCGCGCTCACAACCAGAGAGCCGCACGGCATCTGGGGCGGGCTGAACGAAGGCGAGCGCCGCCACGTCCTCGAGCGCGAGAAGCGCGCGGGGTAACCGAACAGGAGCTCCCCCTACGGGCGGCAGGTCGCACGACCTGCCGCCCGTGCCTATCTCAGAACAGCGCCGTGCCTATTTCGAGCGGCTCTCGGGTAGGCTCCGATCCTCCGAGCGCGGAGGTGCACCGTGCAGAAGTGGGAGTACGCATCCGTTCCGCTGATCCCGCACGCGATCAAAGAGATCCTCGACAACTGGGGCGACGACGGGTGGGAGCTCGTTCAGATCTACTCGCCGACAGACGTGCCGGGAACGGTCGCGATCCTGAAGCGGCCGAAAGAGTCGTAGTGCGCGCTGAAGAACGCCTGCGCGAGCTCGGCATCGTTCTGCCGGAGCCGCCGGAGCCGGTTGCCGCCTACATCCCGTGGGTTGTCGCCGGTGGGTTCATCTTCGTCAGCGGACAGATCCCGTCGCGCGATGGTGGACTGCCACGAACTGGTCACGTCGGCGCAGAGCTCACGCTCGAAGAAGGCACGGAAGAGGCGCGCTTCTGTGCGATCAACGTCCTCTCGCAATTGCGTGCCGCTGCGGGGTCGCTCGACATGATCGGCCGTATCGTGCGCCTCGGCGTGTTCGTCGCCTCGGCGTCCGGCTTCACGCATCAGCCCGCCGTTGCCAACGGTGCAAGCGAGCTGATGAGAGACGTGTTCGGCGAAGACGGCAAGCACGCGCGCGCGGCGGTCGGTGTGTCGGAGCTTCCCTTGGGTGCGCCGGTCGAAGTCGACGCAGTCGCGACGCTGGAGGCCTAGCCGACCAGCTCGCGCAGATCCCCGCGGCGGCGCGTGAACCCCGCCGCGTCGAGGTACTCGAGAAGTGGGATCGCGAACTTCCGGCTCGTCTCAAGGAGCTCTTTGATGCGAGCAGCCGTCAGCGGTCCCTCGCGTGCTGCGCCCTCCGCGATGAGCTGCTTCGCGCGCTCGAGCTGTGTCGCGCTGAGGATGAAGTTGTCTCCGATCTTGACGAGCACGCCGGAGTCCATCAGCGCGCGCACGAGCGCGTCACCGTGCTGGTCGATGAGCGATGTGAGCGATGGCGGGGAGAAGCCGGATCCGTTGATCTGCTCGAGCAGAACGTCGCGCGCCGTTTCCTCTTCGAGCGAAAGGGTTACCGCGTGACTCGCGAGCCGGAGGAGCGAGCCTTCTGCAACGACGAGGAGAGACATCGATTCCAACAGCTCGGTGAAGAGGCGCGCATTGACGAGACCGATCGCGTCGCGCACATCGGCCACAGGCATGCCGCGCACGAGCGGGTGATGCTCGTGGTGCTCGGTGATCGCCTTCACGATCGCAGCCGTCAGCTCCTCGTAGGTCTTGGGCGCCACTTCGATCGTCCGCAATGACACCGTGCCCGTCGGCGCTGCGTCGGTTCCCGCCATCCAGATGAGGTCTGCGCGCGGCACGACCCCACGCTCGAGAACGCAGAGCCCGGCGATCTCTTCCGGGCTCGCCGTGGCGCGGGCGCGCAGCTGCTCGGCACGCGATTCGCGCGCGGGCCCACGCAGTGTCGGTGGGTGCGCATCGAGGATGGTGCCGCCGGCGACGGTCGTGCCGCGCGCAACGTCGCGGACGATGATCCGATCCAGCGGCCCCGCGACAACAGGCTCCTGCAGCGAAAGGCGCGCGAACGCCTCGCCGCCCGCGGGGACATCGCGCGCGTCGTAGAACGCGAGGCGAGCCTCGACCTCGGCCGAGCCGATGTACGCCTTGAACACGCTCTTGTTCGACAGCGCATGGTCCAAGGCCCGCACGACCCGAAGCTTCACATCCAACTGCGTCGTCGGTTGCCACTGGCCGGGAACAACAAGCGCATCGCCGCGCGCGAGCTGCGCGCGTTCCAAGCCCGAAAGGTTGAGGGCAACGCGGCTGACCGGGCGCGCGGAGTCGCGCACCTGCTTGTGCGTCTGGATGCCGCGGATCCGCGTCGCGTGTCCGGCGGGTAACACGACGACCGCGTCGTCCGTCCGCAGCGACCCGCCCGTCAGCGTGCCGGTGACGACGGTCCCCGCGCCTTTCACCGAGAACGATCGGTCCAAGAACACGCGTGGGCGGCCGGTGTCGAGCGGCTCGCCTGCGCGCGCCAGCATGCGATCGATCGCGGCGAGCAGCTTGTCGATCCCCGTCCCCGCGGCTGCGGAGACGGCGACGACCTCGCTTCCCGCGAGCGACGTACCGGTCAACCGTTTCGAGATCTGGTGTGTGCGGCCCTGGAGGGTGACTTTGTCCACGAGGTCGGCCTTCGTGAGGGCGACGACCGCGTTGCGCGCGCCCAACAGGTCGAGGATCGCCAGATGCTCCTCGGACTGGGGCTTCCAGCCTTCGTTCGCGGCGACGACGAAGATCGTAGCGTCGACCGAGCCGACACCGGCGAGCATGTTATGGATGAAGCGTTCGTGACCGGGGACATCGACGATGCCGAGCTCGTGCCCCTCCGGTGTGGTGAGCCAAGCGAAGCCCAGATCGATCGTGAGGCCGCGAGCTTTCTCCTCAGCCAGGCGGTCGGGGTCGATCCCGCTCAGGCGCTCGATAAGCGTCGACTTTCCATGGTCGACGTGGCCGGCGGTTGAGACGACACGCATCGCGTCGCGAATCTTCGCATATCTGTCCAACCAGCCGTGCTGGAGGACCTGGCCTGGACGCACGGCTACGTGGGGCTATACCGTTTGTCCTCTGGGGGCCAGCTTGGTCGGAACGACCGCAGACATCCGGACTCGAGGCAGACGACTGCGCCCGTCTTGAGCCCAAAAAGGGTGGGGAGATCGAAGTGAATCAGCGGAAAGCATTCGTCATCGCCGTCGTCCTCATGGCGCTCGTCGCGGGTGCCTGCGGAACACGTGTGAACAAGGCGCAGTTCTTCAAGAACCTCGCCCAACAGCAGGCCAACAGCACAACGGGAGGGACGACCGGCGGCACCGGGACGACGACCACCGGCACCACGACCGGCGGCACGACGACCGGTGGAAGCACCGGCACCACGACCGGCGGCACGACCGGCACGACCGGCGGCACGACCGGGTCCAACAACGGCGGCGGAGGTTCGGCCGCGTCGCTTGGTGTGTCGACGGCACCCGTCGGCAATGTGATCAAGGTCGGCTTGAACATCCCTCTTACAGGCGCGGCCCCGGTTCCGTCGAGCTTCCAGGATTCGATCACGGTCGCCCAGGATTATCTGAACTCGAACGGCGGCATCAACGGACGCACGGTGCAGTTCCTCGTTGAAGACGACGGCTACGACCCCGCTCAAGGTCTCGCAGCGTGCAAGAAGCTCGCCGGTGAGGGCATCTTGTTCGCGGTTGGGCACACGATGCCGACCATCGAAGAAGAGTGCACGAGCTTCTACAGCCAGCAGAAGATCCCGTACATCATGCGTGGCATCCCCGAGTCGACGTTGAGCGGACATCCCCTCGCGTACTTCGGGACTCCATCGGATGACTTCCAGTCAACGCTGCTTGCCGACTACGTGGTCCACCGCGTCGCGAACGGCAAGACGTTGGTGAACGACATCGTGACCGAGAACGACCAGCCGGTGTCGAAGCAGAATTACTCGGCCGAGATCAAGCGTCTCGGCGGGAAGTTCGGCAATACGTACAACAGCACGCCTCGCCAGTCCGACTGGTCTTCGATCATCAGCCACCTCAAAGGGGACAACGCCGGGATCGTGTTCCTGAACATCGCTCCCGTCGACGCGATCTCCCTCGCAGTGCAATCGAAGAACCAGGGGTATCACCCGGTCTGGGTCGGCGAGGGCACCCACTGGAACTACAACCTGTCGATGCAGTCCGCGGGAAGTGCGCTGGACGGCGCGCAGGTGTTCTCGCCATGGGCGTCCATCGACAGCCCCGCCGCGAACGACTACAAGGCCGCGTACGCGAAGTACGAGCCGGGGAAGACCCCGGACGACCTCGGGCTGATCATCTGGGGGTACGCGAACATGATCAAGACGGCGCTGTTAGGCGCTGGGAAGAGCCTGACGCGAGCCTCCTTCGTCGACGCTATGAACCGGATGAGCTTCAGCGCCGCGTACTGGAACCCGATCACGTACACCCCAACGGACCATCGGGGCCCTCGAGTCGTCGCGGTCTTCCGAGGGGACGGCAACGCGCAGAAATGGGTCCAGATCTCCGGGTTCTCCGGGTCCTTCTAGATGACCGCGATCATCAACGGGATCCTGTCTGGATCGGCGTACTCGCTGATCGCGGTGGGTTTCGTGATGGTCTACAAAGGCTCGAGGATCTTCAACCTTGCGCATGCCGAGATCGGTGCGTTCGGCTTGTTCATCGCCTGGTATCTGCAGCAGCACAAGACGCCGATCTTGATCGCGTTCGTGATCGGGATCATCGTTTCAACGCTTGTGGCGATCATCGTCGAGCGAACACTCGTTAGGCGCCTCGTCGATCGGACTCCGCTGGCCGCGCTGGCGTGCACGCTCGGCGTCGCCTTCATCCTTGCGTCTTACGAATTCATCCAATTCGGGGTGAACATCAAGACGTTCCCCCCTCCCTTCGGAACGTTCAGCTTCAACGTCGGCAACCTGACGGTGACCTCGTCGAGGATAATGATCTTCGTATTCGCCGCGGCCGTGGCGGTCGGGCTCGCGATCTTCTTGAAGGGAACGAAGTTCGGCCTCGAAGTGACGGCCGCGGTGTCGGACAAGACACTTGCGCGCCTCTCCGGCATACGCGTGGATCGGACCCGTATGTTCGTGTGGGCGCTCGCCGGGGCGACCTCGGGGATCGCCGCCATGTTGATCGCATCCGTCAACACGTTCACGCCGCTGTCGACAACCCTCGTATTGATCCGCGGGCTAACAGCCGCGCTGCTGGGTGGACTTACGAGTATCACCGGTGCGTTCGTGGGCGGCATAACGATCGGCGTCGTTGAAGCACTCGTGACCGCACATACAACCGTGCAAGGAGCCGATTACACCGCAGTCTTCATCGTGTTGCTCGTGGCCTTGCTCCTCAGGCCACAGGGGATCTTCGGTGGCTCTGAAGCGTAGGCGGGCCAAGGTCGGCGCGGCGCTTATCATCGTCGCCTTCGGTGCTGTACTGCTGTCGCTAACGTTCACGAGCCAGTACACGGGGTACGTGCTCGGGACCGTCGTCGTGACCGCGATCGCGATCCTGAGCTTGAACTTGTTGATGGGGTACGCCGGCCAAGTTTCTCTCGGCCAGGCCGCCTTCGTTGGGATCGGTGCCTTCGGGGCAGCCCAGTTCGCCACCTGGAACGTTCCATTTCCGCTCACCATCGTGCTCGGCGCATTGCTCGCCGCTCTGATCGCGGCGATCGTGGGGCTTCCGTCGCTGCGGATCCGCGGGCTTCAAGTTGCCGCAACAACCCTCGCGTTCGGCGCTGTCGCCGAGTATTTCCTCTTCGCGCGCCCGTGGACGACCAACGCCGGTCAAGTAACCGTGACACGACCCCACATCGTCACGACGGACAAAGCCGTCCTGCTTACCGGGCTGATAGGACTGCTCATCATCTTGATCATCGACCGCCAGATCCGTCATAGCCGGGTTGGGCGTGCATTCTTCAGCGTCCGAGACCGGGAGGACACTGCCGCCGCTCGCGGTGTGAAGGTTGGCCAAACGAAGGTGCAGGCCTACGCCTTCAGCGGTTTCTATGCCGGCGTCGCCGGCGGTCTGTTCGCCTACCTGCTCCAAACGGTCAGCCCACCTTCATTCACGGTATTTACCTCGCTGGGTTACGTCGCAGCGGTGGTGATCGGAGGTTTGGGTTCCTGGTCGGGGGCGATCGTGTCCGGGGCGATCTTTGCCAGTATCTCGCAACTCCTCAGCGGCATCGCAACCTACGTTCCCATCATCGAGGCGAGCTTGCTGACGCTGACGCCGGTACTTCGTCCCGAAGGGCTCGGTTTCATCCTTAACCGTTCGATCCTCATTCCACTCCCAGCGGTCAGGGGGGAGAAGTCAGATGAGCTCGAGCTCTCGAAGGCGATCGAGCTCATCGCACCGCCGAAGCGGGCCCTCTCGCTTTCCGTCCCGACGCGGAGCTTGCTCATCGCGAAGGATGTCGGCGTTCGGTTCGGCGGCTTGGTCGCGCTTCACGACGTGAGTATGGAGGTGCGACGTGGCGAGATCGTCGGACTCATCGGCCCGAACGGCGCCGGCAAGTCAACGTTCTTCAACGCCGTCGGCGGCTTCGTAAAGCCAAACACAGGGTCTATCCACTATCGAGGCAAGGATCTCCTTGCCCTACCCACGCATGCGCGCGCAGGCCTCGGCATCGCGCGCACGTTCCAGCAGGTCGGTCTGAGCGGCCCGCAGACCGTCTGGGAGAACATGATGTTCGCGCAGCATCAGCTCGCGATCGGCTACGGCTTGACGTCCGCTCTTCTCAGCACGCCGAACATGCGTACCGTCGAGAAGGAGCTGCAGATGCGCGCGCGCGCGGCACTCGAAGTGATCGGCCTGACTGACTACACGGACGAGCGCGTGCTCAACCTCTCGCATGGGAACCAGCGTCTGGCGGAGGTCGCGGCTGCACTCGCGACTGGGCCGGAGCTGCTGATGCTCGACGAACCGTTCGCCGGCGTCGGTCCAGAGGAGTCCGAGCAGCTTGCCCAACGGCTGACCGAGCTGCGCGAAGAGCTCGATCTCACGATCTTGGTGATCGAGCACGACGTGCCACTGGTCGCCAGCCTCTGCAGCTACATCTACTGCTTCGCCGAGGGAGGCATGCTCGCCGAAGGCAGCCCGGATGAGGTCCAGAACAACCAGGACGTCATCTCGATCTACATCGGCGAGCCGATCGAGAAGGAGGCCGCCCTTGCCTAGCGTGCTCGACCTCACCGACGTCCGGGCCGGATACGGGTCGGCCGAAGTCCTCCACGGGATCAGCATCAGCGTCAACGAGGGCGAGGTTGCGGTCATCCTGGGCGCCAACGGAGTGGGCAAAACGACGATGCTCCGGTGCGTCGCCGGTCTACTTCGTCCGTGGTCGGGCCGTATCAGCTTCGGTGGGAAAGTCGTTGACCGTATGGGCGCGGAGAAGATCGTCCGGCTTGGCCTGGGCATGGTGCCCGGGCCACCGGGGATCTTTCGCGACATGTCGGTTACGGACAACTTGCGGGTTGGCTCTTTTGCCCTGGCAAAAGGGAAAAAAGCGGACGCGCAGCTGGAGCGGATATTGCAGACGTTCCCGATTTTGAACCAGCGCAGAACTCAAACTGCCGGTAGTTTGTCTGGTGGCGAGCAGCGCATGCTCGCCATCGCGCGCTCGCTGATGAGCGAGCCCACGCTGCTGCTGGTGGACGAGCCCTCGATGGGCCTGTCGCCGGCGATGGTTTCGAACGTGTTGAGGCTACTGAACGAGGTTCGCAAAGAGAGCGGCGTGACGATCTTGATGGCCGAGCAGAACGTGGGCGCACTGGATATCGCAGACCGCGCCTATGTGATCGAGAAGGGCCGGGTCGCCCGGGAAGACCAGGGTGCCGCCCTCGAGCAGACGCGCGCCGACCTCGCGCGCGCATACCTCGGCGGCCACAAGGCGGTCGAGGAGGCCAAACGATGATCCGACGCTTCTCGATCGTCACCTTCGCGCTTCTGATCATCGCGGCTTTGCCGCATCCAGAGGCCGGCAACGCGGCGACGCCGGCCGAGCCGCGCGCGGCTGCATGGGCGATGTCGATCGCGGTTCCGAGCGCCGGTCAGGTTCTCCTCGCCGGTCAGTCGACCGCGTCGAGCGGACAGCAGCCGAACGCGAGCGCGACGGCGTTCTCAGCCGGTGGCCAAGGGACCGGCGCCGTCTTCAGCGACGTCCAGCACCCCGACGCCGTGAAGTCCGTCAAAGACTTCACCGACCCAGCGTTCCCGTTGTGCATCCCGCCGATCCCTCAAGCGACGCTGAACAACGGTGTGTGCGACCCGGGTGGCAACCTCGCTCTACGCGGCGGCTTCGCCGAAGCCCACACCACACCGAGCGCGTCGAACTCCCAAGCAGGCATCGCCGCCGGCACCGGGAACGGATTCGCGTTCGCGAGCAAGAACTTCAGCTTCCAGCAGCAGAGCCAAGTCTTGAACATGATCCAGCAGATCAACGACACGGTGCTCGGCCCGGTCAACACGCTGATCGATCAGATCGCGCCGACGCTGCACAACAACAACATCAACCTGCCGCACCTTTCGGGTCCGCCGCCCACGGGCTTGATCGACATCGCAGACCTCGGCGCGTCGAGCAGCAGCTCCCAGACCTCGTCGTCTCCCGGGTTCGTGAGCGCCACGTCGAGCTCGGCGATCAATGACGTGAAGCTGCTCGCAGGGTTCATTGAGTTGCACGGCGTCAAAGCCTCTGCCGACTCGGAGAGCAACTCGGGGACCGACTCGCGATCTGGCAGTGCCTCGATCGGGACGTTGACGATCGCGGGCCTGACAATGGTCGCCGACGACACCGGCTTCCACCTCGCCGGCAACGACATCTTGCTGAAGCAAGCGGTGCAGCCGGCGATCGACATGCTCATGGCCGGGTTGAAGCAAGCCGGCATGACGATCCAGGTGCAGCAGGTCGAAGCGCTCGGCGACCTTCGGTCGGCGACCGCGTTCGATCTGTCGATGGCGACCCCCAACGGCCTCTTGCACATCACACTTGGCCACGCCGACGCAGCGGCACAGTCGGTCGCCGCTCCTGTGGTGATCCCGCCGGTGATCCCGCCGCTGCCGGGCGGCGGCGTGCCACCCGTGATCCCGCCGCCGGTGGCGCCCAGCCTCGTGCCGGGCACGACCGTCCCCGGTACGGTGGTTCCGCCGGCGGGGGCCGTGCCCTCGAACGGGTTCTTCTACCGCCGTCCGGGCATCGACGTGGCGCGCGCGCTCCACACCGTGTATCTCATATTCCTCGTGGGAGGCCTCATCGGCTCCCTGCTGTATCCGATGTTCTTGAAGCGCGCGCCGCACATACGGCGCAGGCCTTTGCTCGTTTGAAAGGGGACAGGGAATGATCAGCACTCGTTACCGCGTCGCAACCGCTTTCACGTTGATCGCCGCGGGTATCGTCGTCGCGATCATCGGCTACCTCGGCGTCAGCAAAGAGACGGAGGTCGCCTTCCAGCTCCCATACTTCGCGAGCGCGGGCGTCGGCGCGCTGATGCTGCTCGGCTTCGGCGGTATCCTCTTGCTGAACTCGCAGCTCGAGACAGACAGCGACCGGATGGAAGAGCTGGAGGAAGCCGTGCGCCAGCTTTCGAATGAAGTCGGCAAGCTGGTCGACGAGCTCTCACCGCAGCGGGGGACGCGCCCGGCGCGCGCCGTGGCGGCCGAGAAGGAAAAGGCCGGGTCGGATGACACACCCGCGCCACGCACGCGGCGGACGAAGGCTCGCATCCCTACGGAGTAAGCGAGAGCAACGCCGCGCGCACGGCCGCATCGTCGGCCGGGGCGACCGTTCGAAGATCAAGCACGAGCATCCCGCGCTCGACGCGCGCGACGATCGGGGTCTCCTGCTCTCGTAGCTTCTTCGCGAGCGGCTGGGGCTTGTCGGATCGGATCGCGATCAGCGCCGTCTCCATCGAGCGGCCGGGGAGAGAGCCGCCACCGGTCACGCTGGCGCCCTCGATCACCGACGCAGTCGATATCCCGTCGATCACGTTCTTCGCGCGCCGCGAGATCTCGGCCGCGGTGGCATCGAGCGCGCGCCACGCCGGGATGTGATCGCGTTCGCCGCGCGCATGCGCCCAGAGCGTCGCTTCCATCGCCGCCAACGTGAGCTTGTCGGCACGCACTGCGCGCGCGATGGGATGACGGCGGAGCCGTTGGATCAGGTCGGCGCGTCCGGTAAGGATGCCGGCTTGCGGACCGCCGAGCAGCTTGTCGCCGCTGAACGAGACGAGGTCTGCGCCTTGCGCGAGCGCGCTGCGCGCGTCGGGCTCGTCGGACAGGACGCCCTCTTCCGGGCCGAGGAGGCCGCTCCCGATGTCGAACAGAAGCGGCACGCGCGCCTCTTTCGCGATGGCCGCGAGGTCGGGAACGGACACCGACGTGGTGAAGCCGACTACTTCGTAGTTGGAGGGGTGCACCTTCAGGATGAGCGCAGTCCGGTCGCTCAGCGCGCGCCGGTAGTCGCGCTCGTGCGTCCGGTTGGTGGTGCCGACCTCTTTGAGCACGGCGCCGGACGCTTCCATCACGTCGGGGAGACGGAACTCGCCGCCGATCTCGATGAGCTCGCCACGGCTGACGATCACCTCGCGATCGGTCGCGAGCGCCGCGAGCGCAAGCAGCAACGCCGCAGCGTTGTTGTTCACGATCATCGCGTCCTCGGCTTCGGTGAGGGCGGCGGCCAGGGTTTGGGCGACCGGCGCGCGCGTGCCGCGCGCGCCGGTGGCAAGGTCGAACTCCAGCACGGCGGTCCCGGCCGCCTCAACGGCGGCCGCGACCGCCTCCTCACCCAAGGCTGCTCGACCGAGGTTGGTATGGATCACCACACCGGTCGCGTTGATCACGCGGCGGATGCGCGCCTGCTGCAGCTGCGCAGCTGCGGTCTCGACGATCGCGCGCACGTCGCCGACCTCGCCGCCGCTCTGCGCTCGCGCGCGCGCGGCCGCAACCTCTCGCCGCACGAGCCAACGTGCGACCAGCGGTCCGACATCGTGCAACGCAGGCACATCGCGCAACACCTCGTCGACGGCCGGGAGATCGCGCAGCTCGCTCACCCGAGATCAGGCTCCTCGCGTTCGGCTGCTCGAAGAAGGTCGCCGACCGAATCGCGCGTCCTTCCGAGCGTGTTCTCTTCGCGCTCGAGCTCGGTGAGGAAGGATTCCAGCGCTTCGGATGCTTGCCGTTCGGATTCCGGGTCGTCGTGTCCGCGCTCGGCGTTCACGTACTGCCGCCCGAGCTGGAAGATCACCTGCCGCGCGGTCCGGATGATGGCCAGGATCTCGTCCATCGCGAAGATCTCGCCCGCGTGATCGACCGTTGCGCGGCGGGCCTCGGTCAGCATCAGCCGGGCAGGCGACTCCGGATCGGCGTACAGCGCGAGGAATGCGAGCGTCGTGTGACGCGTGCTTGCACGTACGAGCTCCCGCACCTCGTTCGGCTGGCGCGCGACGGCCGGCACTTCGCGCACGATCGATGCCATTGTGACATCGAGGATCTCTTCGAGGTGCTCTTCCACCACGCGTGTGACAAGGCGGCGGATGTCTTCCATCTACAACCCCATCGTGCGCGCGATCACGAGTCGCTGGATCTCGCTCGTTCCTTCCACGATCCGCAGCATCCGCACGAACCGAAAGATGCGTTCGACCGGGCCCTCGGCGAGGTAACCCATCCCGCCGAAGATCTGCACGGCGCGGTCGGCGACGCGGTTCACCATCTCGGTGTTGTAGAGCTTGACCATGGATGACTCGCGCATCGGCTCTTCGCCCTGGTCGCACAGCCACGCCAGCCGGTAGGTCATCCAGCGCGCGGCTTCGATCTCGACCGCCGAATCGGCGAGCATCCACTGCACCGCTTGGTACTTGCCGATCGGCTTGCCGAACGTCTTGCGGTCCTTCGCATACTCCGTTGCGATACGAACGCAGTACTCGGCGATGCCGAGGCACAGCGCGCCGATGTACGCGCGGCCGGTGTTGAGGAACTTCATCGCAGCGTAGAAGCCGAACCCTTCGTCCCCGACGATGTTGGTCGCCGGCACGCGGCAGTCTTCGAAGACCAGCTCGACCTGGCTCGTGTCACCGGCCATCGTGCGTTGGTGCTTGCCGACGCTGAAACCGGGCGTGCCCTTGTCGACGATGAACGCCGTTATCCCGCCTTGTGCCTTCTTCTCGGCGTCGGTGACCGCGAACACGATCGCGAAGTCCGCGTAAGAGCCGTTCGTGATGAAGTGCTTCGTACCGTTGAGGACGAAGTGATCGCCGTCGCGTGTTGCGCGCGTACGGATCGCTTGGGCGTCGGAACCGGCGTCAGGCTCCGTCAGCGCGAAGCACATCGTTTTCTCCGCTTTCACGAGCGGCACGAGGTACTTCTTCTGCAGCTCGGGCGCCGCCTGCAGCAGTAGCCGCGTCGGCGCCTCCGGGTTCGGAGGCCCGAGCACGGCCGTCGTGAAGCGCAGTCCCGTCGCCGAGCCGGCTTCGACGAGGAGCGTGTACCCGAGCGTCGACAACCCCCAGCCGCCGACCTCCTCTGGGAGGTGCGCGCCGTAGTAGCCGATCTCCGCCGATTTCATGCGCAAGGCGCTCGCGGCGTCGCGCATCTCGTCGGTCCAGCGGTCCTCTTGCAGATCTGCGCGGAACCGCTCCTCGACGGGTCTGACCTCGCGATCGATGAATGCGAGGAACGACGCACGGACCTCATCGAGCTCTGCGGGGACGGCGAAATCCATCGACCCTCCTGGAAGCGACGGCGGAACAACGATTCTAATCGCGCGCGCGATTAGGAGCCGCCCTGGAGGTCTGCCAACATACAGTTGTGGACGATCGCAGCAAGGCTCCGTTCGACATGCCGGACGACCTCGAGCCGGCAGAGCCCATCGTTCCGCTCGATTCCTCGACCGTCATCGTCGTTCGCGACGACCACGGACCGCTCGAAGTCTTCATGCTCGAGCGCCACATCCAA